>DAWR01000042.1 GCA_002506015.1 Candidatus Methanogasteraceae archaeon UBA261
TGTGGCACGGGATGCTGATAGTGATGGTGAGGGTGGTGATCAGATCCGGCTGACCGGAGATCTAATCGAAGGCGGGACGCACGGCGCCGGATGCACGTATTCGGCAGCGATTGCGGCGTTTCTTACAAAAAGATTCTCTATACAGGATGCGTGCGCCGCTGCAAAGGACTTTGTCACAGAGGCGATTGCAAACTCATCTATGGTGGGCTGCGGCGTTGCTCCGGTCAACCAGATCGCAGCGACTCTTAGGAATGCCACACGATACCGGGCGATCACTGATGTGAGCGATGCTGCGAGGATGATTGAGGGCTGCGAGTCCTTCGCATCGCTGATCCCTGAGGTCGGATGCAACATCGGAACTGCGATTGCTGGTGCATGCACAGTTGAGGACGTTGCAGCGGTTGAGTCAAGGATCGTGAGGCACAAAACCCGGGCAAAAGCGGTCGGGTGCGTCGAGTTCGGCGCATCATCTCACATCGCAAGGCTCATTCTTGCCGTTATGAGGTTCGATTCCGCGATTGTAAGTGCCCTCAATGTCAGGTGCTCAGAGGATATAATCTCGGCATGCAAGGATTGTGGCTACAGGGTAGCCTCATTCGATAGGAAGAATGAGCCGAAACTTCACGAGACCGGGACCATGGACTGGGGTGCGACGCACGCAATTGAGGATGCGGGTTGTGTTCCACAGGTGATCTGGGACAAGGGCGGGGTCGGGAAAGAAGCAATGGTGCGGATTCTTGGCAGAAGCGCCGTGGAAGTGGCTGGTTACGCGATCCAAGTGGCTGAGTGTGGTTGAGACCACAGAGGAGATCCACTCTGTGCGCTCTGTAATAGTATGATGTGTACGCTATGAAAATCGCAGTTTGTGTCGGTCGCTGAATATAACCACAAGATTACACAGCCTGCGAAGCAGCGGCGCAGCCATCTCCACAAGATTTCTGTGTTAATTTTGTGTAATTTAGTGATTTTGTATGTGGATATCCACATAATATTGGGTAAGTACAACTTTTCGGCATATTTTGGAAAATGATTGCCACAGAGAAGAACTACTCGGTGTACTCTGTGGTGGGATAGAATAGAGCACCCATTTGAACGGCAGGTTGAATTGGGTGTGGCTTATAAAAGAAAAAGTCTGAAAAGCGCCTCAGGTCTCATAGGGTTCATCACCATTTCAGCCATGATTTCATCATCGGCGCTTGACTATCACAATCAACGCATCTTAATCAGAACCACTTCCCAGCAGAACCAACCGCATGCACAATTAAATCGGCGCAGGACTTCATATCAGCGAGCGAGAGCACCTCAACAGGTGAGTGGATATAACGTGTTGCCATCGATAGAACTCCGGAAGGGATTCCTTCGCGGGTCAGGCTGATTGCGGTCGCATCGGTGGTACCGCCATCCGAGACGTCGAGCTGGTATGGGATCTTGTTCTCATCAGCGGTCTCTCGTAGCCACCCCAGAACCTTTGGGTGCGCGATGACGCCTCTTCCGCCCGCATCCATCACCGTTATAACTGCACCCTTCCCGACCACCATCGCCGAGTCGTTCTTGGTGATTCCCGGGTGGTCGCCAGAGACACAGACATCGAGCGCAATCGCAACGTCCGGGTTCAACCCGAACGCAGATGTCTTTGCCCCCTTCAATCCGACCTCCTCCTGGACGGTGAAGACGGCATGCACGGTCGACTCAATCTCGCGCTCATTGATCTGTTTCATTGCCTCTATGAGCAGTGCAACACCGGCACGGTTATCGAGGGCTTTTCCCGTGATTCTGTCGTTTGCAAGCCGGACAAGGTTGCGGTCAATTGAGATTGCAGTCCCAACCTCAATACCCATACCTGCTGCCTCGTCTGCCGATGCTGCGCCGACATCGACGAACATGTCCTTGGAATCCACTGGCTTCTTTCTGTCTTCTTCTTTCATGACGTGCGGCGGTTTTGATCCAATTACCCCTATGCAAGGGGTTTTTGAGTGAACAATCACCCTCTGATTGAGCAATGTTGGATCAAACCATCCGCCGACCTTCACGAACCTGAGGAAGCCCTCGTCGTCGATGTGCTTTACAGCAAGCCCGATCTCGTCGAGATGTGCTGCAAGCATGATCTTCGGGCTTGCGTCTCCTTTTGTACCCTTCTTCGTGAATATCAAATTACCGGGCGCATCCACCCGAAGATCCCCGTAAGGGGCGAGTTCCTGCTCCACAATTGCACGAACACCGCCCTCGTATCCGGAGATTCCGTGTGCATCCGATAATCGCTGCAATAGCTCGTACATGACTATCCGAAGAGCGCACCGAGTCCTGCCATTCCTGTCTCTTCTTCTTCCTTCTTCTCTTCTTCGGCTTCTTCAGCAGCGGGTGCTGCTTCTGCTGCCGGTGCCTCTGCCGATGCTGCCGATGCTGCCGGGGCTGGAGCTGCTGAAGCCGCAACCGGCGCAACTGCTGCCTGTGCGATCGCACTCTCGATGTCAACGCCATCAAGCGCCGCAACGAGTGCCTTCACCCGCGCATCATCCACATCGATTCCTGCCGCACCGAGCGTGCTTACGATTCCGTCCTCTGTTATCTCCTTTCCAGCGCTGTGTAACATCATTGCTGCATATATATATTCCATATTTAATTCACCTCATATCTGTGTATATCTGGTTATCGTATTATCCAAAGAGAAGACCGAGCCCTTCTGCCGCTTCCTCTTCTTTCTCTTCCGCATCCTCTTCGCCTGCCCCTTCCGCTTCTACCGCATCCACAGTCGCCTCTGCTGCGGTCTCTTCAGCTTTCGCCTCGTCTGCGGCATTCACCGCTTCCTTCTCAGCGATCGCCTGTTGTAGAGACTCTCCGAGCGCAGCCGGATCGGTGATGCTTCCTGAAAGCGCAACCGCCTGCGACTGCGCTCGCAATAGCAATGCATCGATTATCCCGGGTTCGAGTATCGCAGAATTTATGCCAAGGTTTCTCGCATCGCCTGATGCCTTCGCAAGCAGCGTGTGAATCGTTGCAGCCGTCGGATACGCAATTGCGATTGCAAGATTGAACGCCTGCGCCACCGACGACGTAATATCGGATACGTATTGTTCCTCATCAATATCCAGGAGACTTGCCGCCATGATCGTGCCATTGTCACATACGGCACGGAGATTAAGTCCCACTGTCATCGGGAAGATCTCAAGGCGCGTAAGCATCTCAGAGAGGGCACGCGAGACTGGTTCACCAGCATGCGCGACCACATTGGTCTCACGGATCACGACTTTGCCCTTGTCGATTCTCGCGGGTATGCCCGCATTCTGCAGGTCGCCCACGATCGGTCCCGGAGCAAACGAAGTAGGTCCACCCTCAACCACAATGTCGTGCGGTGCGGAGACGCCCGCCTTGATCGGAGCCTGTGTCTTGCTTGACTCAAGCATACTGAAGAGCTTGAACGGGTTCAGGTCCGTAAAGATGAGTGCGGTCTGATCGTCAACATGTAAGTTCATCGACTGGATGTCACCATCACAGCCATCGAAAGCTCGCCATATAAGACTGTTCCTGTAAACTATGAGTTTTGCGACGTCTTTGAGATCTCGCCGCATTCCCTGAAGCTGCTTTGCAGGTATATCTCGTATTCCGGCGATCCCTATGACCGGATACCGGTCTGCAAGCCCTCTGATCTCCTCGACGCAATCGAGCTTCCACTGCGGGACGTGCGATGTGCGGTGTTCTGTTAATGCGTCCATGACTTCTCACCTCACCTTCGCAGATTTGCCCATCGTCGTCGTCACGTAGATGGATTTGATGTTCTGCACACCTTTATCCAGCACCTGTTCAAGCCTCGTGACAATGGCATCAACGTTCCCCGCGATATCGTCAGCCGACATGTCTCGCCGCCCGACCGGGGCATGAAATGTCTTCCGATCCTTCGAGCGGAGTTTTATGCTACTTCTGGCTTTGTTGATGATGTGTCCGACATCCATGTCCGACGTCAGTGGCTCCGGCATCTTGCCTCTGGGTCCGAGAATCGAACCAAGGTTCTTTCCAATGGCTGGCATGTACGCAACCTCGGCGATGAAGAAGTCGTATTTGTCGGCAAGTTCTCTTGCGCTGTTCTTGTTATCGCCATAATCGGTGATCGCATCCGGATCATCGATGACCAGATCAGCACCCCCATCCTTTGCCCGAAGCGCAGTCTCTCCACGTGCGAAGACAGCAACCTTAATCGGTCTGCCGAGTCCGTTCGGGAGTATGATCTCCTCATCCACGCGGAACCGCGGCTGGCTCAAATCAATATTCTTAAGAGTAATCGCCAGTTCCACGCCTTCCGTGAATTTTCTCTGCGGAGACTCATTCAGTACTGTTGTAACAGCGTCTATTGTTTGTTTATCCATGAATTCACCCATCGTAGTCGTATCGACCCAATCAGTCTGCTACGAATGAATTATAGTATACTGTCTGTGTTGTACTTTAATGTATCTGTCGGAATCGTGCGGGTGTATCGTGATTGTCTATCCACAATTCATTATATAATGTATTATATGGAGAAATTAAGAGACTAAAACGTGTTTGCATGGACCTCTCAAGTCTCATGCCTCTGGCAGTGCCTGTGCAGACCGGATTCCGTGTCATTCACAATCTCCCGGTACGCTACATTGTATTCTGAAATGCCAGAGTTTTGATCTAACACCTAATAATTTAACATATCTAATTAACAATAACTTTAAATAAGATGACGTTATACGTTGCAATATCACGTAATTACATATTACATGATACTAAGGTAAACTTAAGTATTACCGAAGTTTGCCTGAACCAAGAACAAGGAGGTAAACAACAGATGAAAAGCAGTACATTGTTCGTGGCATTCGCCACGATTTGCGTAGCGCTGGGTGCCACCGGGATTGTGAGCGCCCATCAGACGTGGATAGATATCGATGCTATGTGCGTGGATATCGGCGATACAGTCGATGTCAGACTGACCGAAGGACACAACTTTGCAGGCGAAGGTGCACCCCCCTTTGACGTATCTGCAGAACTGGTGGATCCGGCAGGAGTAAAGACGCCCCTGAACAAAACCCGCGAGGATGATCTCCACTGGCATTCCGGTTTCGATTCCGACCAGATCGGTCTGTATACGATTCTGGGTCGTCATGTCGATGAATTCTGGTGGAAAGTCTACACAGGACTCGGATCAAGACCGGATCGACCCAATTCCACATACACGTACTTCCCGGGTGAAGTAAACTGGAGTGAGATTGACAAGAGCAACTGGACCGATGACTGGCATGTGGTACGACACTACAAGCCGTACAAGTACAGCAAGGCGTTTGTGAGTACGAACTGCGACTTCAGCGAAGCAGATCGTGCCTCCGAACAGCCTCTCGAGATCATTCCGCTTGACGACGTTGCAACAACCGGAACCGGAGACTTTGAGTTCCAGGTGCTGTGGAATGGAGAACCACTGCCCAACGGTACCATAGCGATAACAGGTACCAGGGATGTGGAGACTAAAGTGAGTGCGATATGTGACGACGAAGGGAAGGCGACGCTGCCACTCAATATCAGTTGTGACTGGTTGATAACAGCCAATGCTGCCAGCGACTCTGCATATTGGGATGGTGAATACAACGACACGTCGCCACACGGAGAGAACTATACCGGTCCAGGCGGTTTCGTCGGCAATGACCACAGAGCAGCTTTGACACTGCTGCAACTACGAGGGAGTAATACCGTTGCAATGCGCGCAGAGATACAGTCAGAAATCCAGTTCTCTGTAACACCGACATACCTCGACTTTGGCGAACTGGGTCTTGGTGATATAAGCGATCCTGCAACCATCGCAATTCGAAATATGGGCTCAAAAGACCTGAAGAGCACTGTGGAAGTCACCGACACGAACGGATTGTACACGAAAGGACTTCGCATAAATGCCTCGTTGTGGGGCGAGTTCGAAACAGCAGTCCCTGCAGATGAATCCGTTTCACTGGATGCCGAATTGCATGTTCCGGAGAATTTCGCAGGCTCTGGTGAGATGGAAGGAACGATAATCTTCTGGGCAGAAGCTATATAGATACACTCTGCCATTTTATTTTTTTACGTAATATTCAAAAACAGAGGTGGAAGATGAAATCAAAAACCATCGGAATCGTGTCGTTAGTGTGTTACTTATTGATCCTCACACCCTGTGCGTATGGCATGGGCATCGGTGCAACTCCTGCAACAATGGAAATTGAGGTAGGGAACAGCGAAAGCGTTCAGAAGACCATAACCGTCTCAAATCCGGAAGACGCAGAGATGGAGTTTCGAGTATACAATGAAGATGAATCTATTGACTGGATACATATATCCGACCCGACGTTCGCACTGGAACCACATCAAAAAAAAGAGGTGACCGTTCGGTTCGTCCCAACTGCGGATGAAATGGGGAAATTCGATACAAAAATATGTATAGTTTCATTAAAAATAGAGGATGGCTTTAACATGGGAAGCGGTGTAAAGATACCGACACACATAACCATAAAAGAAGCAGCGGTTCCAGTTTATACAAATCCTGCGACCATTATATTGATAATATCATGGTTATGTATAATTCTAATATGTGTGGATCGATTGAGGCGGCATTGATATCAGAACAGCGCCTGCTGCACCGTCGCCTTCTTGACCGATCTCTTCCGCTGCACAGTGGCACTCTTCACCGTATCGATCCCGAAGTCGAACAGCCCCTTCTGCTTCGAGTCGTAGTTCAGTGTTGCGTATTCCACGCCGAACTCGCGTAGTATCCGCTCAACGGGCGGCAGTATCTGCTTATTGATGTAGTAATCAACATCAAGCGAGATATTGTGCTCTTTCACATACTCCGGATCTTCCGCACTATCCACAAACAGCCCCCTGCCCGCGAGGATCACGAAGGGCACACGATCCCCGATCGCCGGAACAATCCCACCACGGCTCCGTATCTTCTCAACAACTGTTATGTGTGGCTGCTTATTCTTGTAGCTCTCCTTCTTCTTGGTGTATCGTCTGGTAAGGATCAAATCCTCCATGGCCCCCGCATCCTGCTGCACATCGAGATTCCTGACCCGATCCACGACATCACGGACATACTCAACCGCATCATCGACCCGCCCCTCCTTCAGGACCAGTTCAAGGACCTGGTTCAAGGTCTTCGATGTGAAACCGCACCAGTCCCGCCTGACTGTCTCCATCCCCTTGACCTTGATCGAATCCTTCCACTCATCGCCACTCTTCTCGAAAACCCATAGCGCATACCTCTTTTTTGCAATGAATATTGCGCTACGGACGACTGATTCGAATTCAAGCTCCATGGGGTCCGGTAGTTCATCAGAAACCATGCCCGCGACCGTTCTACCAATTGATTCGGCATCGTCGAGCGAGACCTCGCCGTTCTCTGGCGTGATTTTGACAAAGACACTGTCCGTGTCCCCATAGACGACAGACAGCGTGAAATGGGATCCGTTCGGAAGATCCATCTCCGCAATCGATTTGTCGATCAGTTCTTTTGTTCCAAGGATGTTTTTGCGCCCGAAACTGGTAACAGCGTTCGCAAGGACGAGACTGTACAGACGCGCCCTCGTATAACCTGAATATCCATAAAAGCTGTTCAGCAGGATCTTCAGAGCATTCTGTGTCGCATCCAGAACCCGGTACTCCTCAGAATCTGCGGATCGCATCATCTTCTTCGTTTCTACCCGTCTCGCCAGGAGATTCTCGAGAATAGCCGGAACAATTCCCTGGTACGTCTCAGCCGGGACGAATTCGCCGCCAGACGGTGCACGAACCAATCCTCGATTTGATTTCCGATCCAATTCCTGAACTGAATCCTGAGCCAATTCATGAGTCGAATCGCTGACCGATTGGGAATCCACTGCAACAACGGTGCTGTAGCAGAGATTGTGCGCCATCATGATCGTTGGGTAGAGCGACTTGTAGTCGAGGACCACGATGTCTTTCAAGAGCCCGCGCACTGGCTCGAGCACCGCACCACCCTTCAGTTCGTCGGAATCGCTGTACCGCTTGCCCATCGTCTTTTGTTCCGGTTTCGGGGGGATCACACGGTCTCGTTTCCGGAATTCCCTTAACATCAGGTTCTCGACCATTGAACTCTGCCCACCGTCCAGCACATCCTGGAACATGGCGCCGCTCACCTGCGCAAGCGCAACGTAGCGGTCAAGAAGCTTCAGATGGAGTAGCAGCCTGAGCGCAAGAACCGAATCGCGGCGCGAATATTCGATAAACTCGGCGAGCTTCTCACCGTCGTCGTTCCAGTACTCACCCATCTGCTGCAGCGAGACATCGAACTTTTCGATATCGAGCAGCGTTCTCGCCACGTTCTTGAGGGTGTACTGCTTGATGCTGTAGCCTCTGCGGATCATCGGCAGATCATCGGCAGCAATCCGCCCCCTGATCGATACATGCGTCACGGTTCCGACCTTGCGGCAGTAGACCGATGAGTGATCTCTTCCGATCCCGTCGCGCACCTTCCGCCCCTGTTCCTTCAATTTCCGCACACGCTCTGCGATATATGGGAAATCGAACTCGTTTGAGTTGTATCCAACGATCACATCAGGGTCATAATCCCGCACGATATCATAAAACCGATTCAGAAGATCCGCTTCACTTGTAAATGACTCAGTACCGGCGCAATCCGTATTTTTCCCGACAAGAACGAGCGTCTCCCCGATCCCTTCACATTCCGGCTCGAACGCAAGAGAGATCATGATTACGGGCGAGAGATCCGGTGTCGGCACGCCGTCGCTGACCTCACACTCGATATCAAATGCCAGATATCGCATCGGCGCATTCCTTGCCGTCTCCGCCGGAGATACCTGTGATATAACCGTCACATCGCAATCCAACGCTCCCGGATACCTCGCCTCCGGTGTTGCGGCACTGGCATCCTCTGTCTGTACCCAGCCCATCCCGAAGATGCCGGAATCAATCATGAACCGGTTCCTGAACATGATATCAGTCTCGTAGATGCGGTCCGCATAGTTTTTGACCTCATCTCTGATCGCTGGCACGTCCTTTGGCTTAAAAACGACAACCTTCAGCATCTCGGCGGGGCGCTCCTGATATCCCACTGGCTCGTACATATCGACCGGCTCTATCTGCGCAATCTCGGGAATGTTTTTGAGCACGCCCTCAATTGTTGCAGGCTGGACATAGAAGTACGGCTCAAAACCAGGGACAAAACAGCAGACGCTTCTCCCATCGGGATCGCGCCCGAACAACCGCACAACCGGTTTGCCGTTGTCCAGGATGTAATCGGCGTCGATGAGCTGGAATTTCATTATGCGTCTGTTCGGATGCATGATACTTATGGTTTACCGGATCCTGGGTGAGAGTTTTTACTTTTTCGGTGGGTTGAAAGGCACTGCGTATGTGTCCGATTATGACTCAACCAGATGCCGCAAATAGGGACATTCCGATAACAGTGGACACTTTACGGGTTACCAGCACATATCCGATAGAAGTATATAAAATGTATTATTATGTCTTATAAAAAATTAGCCATAGAGAGCACAGAGTTTTCCCGATCGCACATTGCTCACAATTTACGAATCAATCATAATCGTCTCCCCATCCGCAGCGATCTCAACATCGCAGTCGCAGTACTCGCGAACCGTCTGCACCATCTCGTCCTCAAACCCCCGGGTATGCGGATACAGGTGCGTGAGAACGATTCGAGCAACCGATACTGCACCCATCATCTCGCCGAGCGCCCGAGGCGTTGTGTGATTGGTCACATCCGGAACCGAATCAGGAAATGAGCACTCGTGGACCAGAATCTCGGCGCCATCGCTCAGGCGTGCGATGCTTTCAACAGGCTCGGTGTCTCCGGAATAGACGATCTTGACTCTTCCGGCATCATCGGCGATTCCGTAGCCGAGCGACGGCATGCCGTGTGCGGTCTTCGCGCAGACGATCTCGTGACTTCCGATTGAGACGCGGTCATGATCCGCCAGATCAGTGACATCGATTGCGATCTTGTCCCGCATATACGGATAGGCATCAAAGAGTCTTGCAACCCACTCCCTGGTGCCGGACGGCCCGTAAATCTTGAGATTGCTGCTGCCTGATAGCCATTTCGCCTTTATGAGGCTCATGACATCCGCAACATGATCGAGGTGCAGATGCGTGAGAAAGACGTGCCTGATTGCGTTACAGTCTGTGAGGCGGGGGAGAACTCCGCTACCGCAGTCGAATAAGACCGGACAATCGAGCTCGACTAATATTCCCGACTGCACCCGGTGCGGCTGGGGCATGGCGACGCCGGTTCCGATGAATCGTATCTTGATACTCATGATTCATCAGATGTGGTGCTCAGATCAAAAGATTTCCGACTCCCCAGCATCCTCTCATGACTGTTCCGCCCCAGTTGGGTTATACCCGGGCACGGCACTGTCCGAAAAGGGTAAGATACGTGAGTTACTGATATATTGATGACGTAAGTCACAGGAGGTGTGGGGTATGAAAGCAAGAATCGTGTTTGGGAAACTCAGCCGGAGCATTGTGATTGCATGTCTCGTGCTGATTATTGTGCTGCTCACCAGTTGCATGAGCGCGGCAACAATTGAGGATGGAATTGCAGTTACCGAGGATCGCACATCTGAAACCACATATCAAGAGCCCGCAGAACCCATGGCGCCGATCGCATACATCGAGATTTGCCCAAACCCGGCAGATGAAGGCGAACGCGTAACATTCACCGGCTGGGGCGAGGATGCTGATGGTGCGGTCGTGGAATGTTGCTGGACGCTTCCGGACGGGAGCATATTCACTGACCCTGACACTTCGTCCAAAAAGACGCTTGATTCTAATGAGGTTCAGGAAGAATTGTATCGTTTTGCGGTGATGTATGATTGTGGGATCTGGTCAGAAGAAGCAATATCCAAATTGTGGATAGTCTCGCAATCGCCAGAACCATCCGGGGCGTCGGACGTCACAACTATTGAAACCGACCCTGTCTCGCACATCAGCGATCCGGTCACCATGGCTGCGCTGGCAGCACTGATCGTGGGCACACTACTGATGAATGCCCTTATGACGTATCAGATGCGTAGGGAGGATTCTGGTGGAAGGAAATGGCGAGAAGGGAAGAATTGAGGCTATAAGGCAGCACAACAGTTGATTTTACGTACTTACTCAATATTGCGTGGATGTACACATATACAACCACGAGATCATACAAGATTGACACAGAAATCGTGTGGAGATGGCTACGCCGCTGCTTCGCAGACTGTGTAATCCTGTTGTTCATACCATATTGTATTGGGCGTGTTCGATTCCACGAGGGTGAGCTGAGTAAACTAATCCAGCCGATCGCTGAGTTATCTGCCGATCGCGCGCTTAACCTGACCGACGACCCCCTCCATCTCAGCATATCCGCACGCTGCAAGCAGCTTGAGGGTTCTTCTCGTCGCGGCGCTCTCCCGTTCATGCTCTCGCACCTGATAAACCCTTATCGCACGAAGAAAGTCGATCTTCCGGAACTCTGGCCAGAACGGAGCACAGAAATACGCCGCGCACTCACTTCCGCTCGCCTGCCACGGAAGAAAGTTGGAAGTGCGGATATCGCCGCCGGTGCGCACGATCAGGTCAACATCCGGAATCGCAACCCCGCTTGTGTAGAGGTGTTTGGATATGGTTGATTCATCGACATCGTCAGCGTGCAGTTCTCCCGCCTCAACCTTGCGAGCCATCTCGATCACCGCATCAAGAATCTCACGCTGCCCGCCATAGGCGATCGCTATGTTGAGGTGGATCCCTTCGTAACCGCTGGTCGCAGCCTCCACCCGTTTGATCGTCTCCTGGAGATCGTCTGGCAGCAGATGCACCTCGCCGATCGCCGAGACCCGCATGCGCCGATCATGAGTGCGCTGGTCACACGCGAGTTCGTCCAGTTTCCGTATTATGATATCAAATATTGCGGAACGCTCATTCTCTGTCCGTGAGAAATTCTCGGTGGAGAATGCGTAGATCGTTGCCTGTTTCACGCCGAGTTCCCAGCACCAGTCAAGAAAATGCTCTGTGGTTATGGCGCCGCGCAGATGCCCGTAGTTCCGCACGATCTGCACACGATCCGCATATCTACGATTCCCGTCCATGATTACGGCGATGTGGCGCGGCACGCCATGTTTTACGATCTCACCAGTCAGCAAACGTTCATATCCCTGATACAGTATCTCGCGAAACACGTTATTTCAACTCTTCAGTTTTTTATCCACTTCTTGGGGCGATTCGCAGGTCAGACGTACCGTCCCGATTAGTGGTGGGTATTGTATCATCGGTTCTGTTCTGCAAATACTGTTTGTCGGCAGTTCCGGACAGACACAAAGGTAGAATACCATTTATGTTAGAGAGACGTAGGACGTGAGCAGATGAAGACATTTGGATTTGGCACAGATATAATTGACAGAATTATCAGTGAACTGGACGATGCAGATGAATTCGTCCGGATCGCAATCTTCCAGTTACATAATCAAGACATATTCGCGGTATTAAATGATAAATTGCGGGCAGGCGTGGCTGTGGAGATCTTCACACTGCCTTACGATAGTATCAACGAAAACACACGATCCGAAGTTACCAGACGGTTTCAAAATCTTGAAAGAAATGGTGCTACCCTGTATTTTTGTAAATGGAATGTCGGAGACCCAGAGAGAACCGCAACTGCTGTAGGCAGGTGGTATTCGTTTCACGGGAAGTTCATCGTAACCGACAAGAGTGCCATCGCACTGTCAGCAAACCTTATCCAGCATCAAGAACTGGATGCGCTGATTGCTTTTAAGAATGAAACCGATAAAATTGAAGAATATAATACCCGATTTAACGAACTGATCGAACTCTTCGCTCTTGAAGAATCCGGACACCGATCTACCGGAAATTTCATCGATATTTGAATTGCCTCCTGTTATTGAGACCCGAAACTCACATAAACCACTGGATCCGGCACTATCCATCATCTCTTTGCCCTGCCGCTGTGCCAGTTGAGGATAAACTGTATTTAACTCCTTTTGACTGCAGAAGGCGTGATTTTATCATGTCGTTAGTATCGAATGCCGCCGAATTTGTTTACATCTCAACCGAAAGTTTCACGGATCACGATTTTTCGAAGTTTCTGATG
Organism: Candidatus Methanogasteraceae archaeon UBA261; assembly: GCA_002506015.1. GTDB lineage: Archaea > Halobacteriota > Methanosarcinia > Methanosarcinales > Methanogasteraceae > Methanogaster_C. The sequence continues at coordinate 13,115 of DAWR01000042.1, forward strand.
AAGACCGGATTGAAAGGAATTGATATTCGGATATTGACGGGTGCGACAAGTATGGACTTTACAGATAGAATGCAAAAGATGTTTCGTGAACTATTAGCACAAGATAGTCTAATTCGGACGGTTACGGAGGATATTCACGCAAAACTTGTCATAACAGATAAACATTTGGCAGTCACTTCAGGTAATCTGGCTCTTCGCCATTTTGTATGGGTGAAATGGGGTTAAGATATCCTATCAAAGATATATCTTGGTGATGAAATCCTGGGCATTTCGATAACAGTAGGGGCTTTGCATTCAATACACACCTCCTGTGATCTTCTTCAATTGATGTTGGGAGCATCGTATTACCCATACAAAACAGTGGAGAGCCTTTTGGTCTAAGCGAAGGCAGTCCGTTTTCGCTTATTATAAGTGACGACTCTTACAATGGTTCGCTTTACGCTATTCGCAGATTAAGAAGAGGGCGGT
>DAWR01000002.1:0-2494 GCA_002506015.1 Candidatus Methanogasteraceae archaeon UBA261
GAAGATCGGGATGGTCATGCAGAGTATTCGCTTGACAGTACGCTTCGACGCTTGCAAACTGATCTCGAAAGCCTCTTTTAACGGGGGACGCGCCTCTGCCGGGAGATCTACAGGCGTGTGATTCTTTTTCTCCAGAAGAAACCTACCAGCGAGCATGATTACGAGTGTCTTGATGAATCCGATGAGCATCAGTATACCGAAGTAGATGAGTCCGGTCATACCCCGGATGGTATGAGCACTGAAAGCATCGGACGCCAGTGCATAACAATCGCAAGAAAAGAGGTCATCATGGACGCTACGAAGAGCTCATTCTTCTCGATAAGTTTATCATTGTAAAAAGAGGCAAGCATCGAATTGGCAGATGTCGGGGATATGAATGCGGTCATAAAACTGGCTCCACACTCATCCCTCAGATTGGCGAAGTTTGAGATCGGTCTCGCTATGTATGCGATCTTGTCAACGACCCTGAGCGCGACTATGAACTCGGCGAAGACCACACCGATCACCATGAACGGTACCGTCTTACTGAGCAGGCTAAACGACAGTTCTGCCGCACTGATGAGTACCTGATAGATCTCGTTATATGGTAGCTGCATCACGTCCAGAAAGAAGTCTCGTCCCCAACGTACCAATGATTGTTAACCCCGATCATGAGCAGCAACGGAAATGGGGATTGGGGGGGGAAATTTCAACTCTCCTCAAACGACGGGTGTGCATAGATGCCCTGATATGGCACTCCCTGAAATCTCTCCAGATATTCTTCATGCATCGCCTGCGGATCAAGATCCCCAAAGAGTTCCGGATGGAACCACTTTGCCATATATGCCATGCCTGTAGGATATTGCGGAGATGCACCAATCTTATAGCATATCACGAAGACCTCTTTATCTTTCACTGCATTGACATTAGCCAGCTCAGGACGGTTCAGGATTTCGTCTCGTGTTTATCTTATATATGGGGGGGGGTCTTCTGTCTCGTAGCCACACTGATTCTCACCATACCACACATTTTTGATTATGATGTCCGGATTCTGCTCTATTACCCACTCAGGGTCAACTTCCGGGCACCCGGTTAACTCTGCAGCAACGTTTATTGCTCCGGCACCGGTGAGCGCTTCATGACCGCCTGTACCGCTTCCGTAGGCTTTATACGTCCCGGTACACCACTCATAATAGACTCTCTTCTTCTGATCATCCGGTATTTCAGAAACAACGCTCTCAATAGGTTCGGTATATGCGACCAAGTCTCCGCACCCCCTCTTCCAGACTCCCATAAGACCCTGACTCTAATCACACCGTTTCATAGCCGATTGTGTGAATGGTGTGACATCCCTTTCACAAATCACTTTATGTTGGTGTGACCTCATAATGATTATTACCACGCGCTCTTTTAATAATCCGTTCGCGTGGTGTCCTCCTTGGCGTGCAGCCCTCCTATACCGGGGCTGTGCGCTTTTATTCACCTATTCTGGCTATGTTGGGAAACACGGCGTCAATTTGGTAACACCGTACCGGTTGCGGCAAACAACTGATGTGTCAGCGGCTGCTTTGTGGAACCGGCTGGCGCCCATCTGCGAGAAATCAGGGTCATGAGAGGCACATTTATTTGGAATCGGATCACAGCAGTCGGGTGTTAACCGGTATCTGTTGCTGGTGTGATTAACGAGGACTGAATATGGGCAAACGAACAACCATCCTGATTGCGCTTGCAGGCACGAAGCCGCGGAACCGGTAGTCGCATCGCACAGTCCCCGACAAAGACCGGATCAGATACAATTCCGAAAGTGAGGCAATACAATGAGAAAAATTATATTTATACTTGCGATATTTTTTGTGCTGATGCAGACCGCGCACGCAGACCTTATGGTGACTGGTGCAGCATGCAATGTTACGCTGGATGCACGGTATGGGGGTGCGTGTGTGCAGGATACGACTGTGGTGCTTGAACTGGAAAATACCGGAAATGCGAGCATAACTGTGTACGAACCGAGTTTTGATGCGCCAGAAGAGATTACGCTGAGTGCACCGGGCACATACCCACTCACACTCGGCGCTGACACCTCAAAAGAGGTGCAGATCAGGGTGCATGTTGCAGGAACCGCGAGCGAAGGGACACACATCGCAACAGCGTACTTTGGTGGAACAACTGAGTCCTGTGCAATTGCGGTAACCGTGCATGTCGAACACGCAATTGTGGCATCGGGTGAAGTTGCGATCCGCGGCGAGGTTGCGGAACCGACCGGTGCGCAGACCAAGAGCATCGTGTGGGACGCCTGCAACTTCGCGGCGTTCCCGTACGATCTCAACTGCGACATCACAACAGAGACACTTGCGATTGCGCCCGGCACGCTCCCGGAGCACGATCACAATTACAATCGTGATCGGACCATCGATGCCGGGAATCTCACATACCGGGCAGAGGTGTTTGATGCCAACTTCGATTACATTGGATGGGGCTGCTACGAGGCGATAAATTTCATGGCGGAGCGGTACTT
>DAWR01000002.1:2596-10613 GCA_002506015.1 Candidatus Methanogasteraceae archaeon UBA261
CACGATCGCCGTGGGCGAATTGATCAAATTGAAGGATGGGTATGAATTAAAGCTCGTACAGCTCGATATTAATGGAAATCAAGCGCAAATCGAACTGCTCCGAAATGGGATGCGTGTTGACACTGATATCGTGAACGTGCCGGATACATACGTCTACAGAAAAGACCTTGGATGGCTGGATGATATCCCGATCATCGCGGCACATATCGACAGTATATACGTCGGAACAGATATCAACGTGATGGAAATTGACGGCATCTTCCAGATATCAGACGAGTGCATCTCTGTTGGCGCAGGTGATACTTTCGGCGAGATGGAGATTGCGAGCGCTTCAGCCAGTGGGATCAGGATGGCGAATTACGACTCAATTGAGCTTGGGGCTGGCAGGACCATCGATCTCATGGGTGCTATTAAGTTTGTTGTCGCCGAGAACGAAACGCTCCGGTTCGCGCCTGCCGTAGTCATGGCAGAGCCCGGCACCTGCGATCTTCGCGGTGCTGTTCAGCGGCTGTATGGAAACCAGACTGATGAAATCGTGTGGAATGCTTCCAATTCCGCTCTCTTCTGGTATGACCTGGACTGCGATGTATCAACCGAGACACTATCGATTGCGCCCGGCACGTTATCACAGACTCGGACAATCAGTGAGGGCTCCCTCTCTTATGCGACCCACCCGGTCTATCAGGAGTACGAAGTCCACAAGAACGAGGGGCTGACCGTTTGCGGGCAGGAAGGCTACATGGCAGAAGGCTGGATTGGGCGGCGGTATGTGGCAGTGGGCGGCAGAGCCGACAGACTCACCGAACCGCTGGTCGAGTTCGGGAGTTGCGACAAAAAGACGCTTCTGGTGGGCGAGAACTGGGATATTGGCAGCGGATTCTCGCTTACACCCGGGCGAATCGACTCTGAAGGTGAGAAGGTCTGGCTCACGCTTGAGAAGAACGACGAAGTACTTTTCAACGAGACAATGATCGATACAAGCGCCGGATGCAACAGGATATGCACGTACACCGCGGATATCGGCGGAGTGGATAACGTGACTGTGTTCTCCTGCTATGTGGACGCTGTATTCAGAGGAACGGATTCCGACGTCGTGCAGGTTGCGTATGTCTTCTTAATCAATGATCTTTCACTGGAGATTAACGCAGGCGATGAGTTCGGGCGCATGGCGGTCATGACTGCAAATCCCTCAGGAATTGCGCTTCTCAACAACAGAACAATTGATCTGCACGCCGGAACAACCGAAGAGGTTATGGGTGGGATGCACTTCATGACCGCGGATAGTGGCATTCTTAGGTTCTACCCGTTCATCAGGCGCACCATCGGCGGCGGATCGGATGGCAGTGACGGCGTGATCCTTGATCGGGAACTGGCGGTCAATTCTGGTGTTGAGATTGAGCACAGCATAAAAATAGAGGTCGTTGAGGTAAAAACAGACATAATAGACAGCGCAAAGTTGAATATATCAAGTTATCAGAAGCCTGCAAGAACAATTTCAGTATTCGCGGGCGACAGTCCAACCGAATACAAAACTTCCGGCGGTGCCAGCATCTATATCGAGGTGCTCTCGGTATATGGCGATTCAGTACACCTCAGAATCACCGGACCGGAAGACTGGCGAGTGACCAATTATTACACGGTTGAACCGGACGATGATGAGGATGATGCTAATGTGATCCTTGATCGGGAACTGGAGGTCAACGCGGGTGTGGTGATTGAGCACAGCATAAAAATAGAGGTAGTTGAGGTAAAATTAGGCATAATAGACTGTGCAAAGTTGCGTATATCGAGTTATCAGAAGCCTGCAAGAATAATTTCGATATTTCACGGCGACAGTCCGACCGAATACGAAACTTCCAGCGGTGCCAGCATATACATCGAGGTGCTTTCGGTATATGCTGATTCAGTACACCTCAGAATCACCGGACCGGAAGACTGGAGAGTGACCGATTATTACGCGGTTGAACCGGAAGAAGATTTTATCCCTGCAACAGACTCTGACCACGACGGCGTGCCCGACGTCTGGGATGAAGAACCCGACACGCCCGCTGGCTACTGGACCGATTCCACCGGGCGAGGACGACGGTGGGGCGACATGAACGGCGACGGCAGGCTCACATCGGCAGATGCGCTCATGATCCTGGAAGCAGCGGTCGGGAGCGTACACTCATAATTACCTCCAACTATAGCGGATCCAAGAAGCCGCGCGCCAAAAACGTGAGGAATTGTTTCATAACTTGCGATTCAACTTTTTGTGCAAGAAGTCCCCATCCGAAAGGGTGGGGAGGAATTGCATGCATTCACACAGAACGGTTTATATGGTAGTGTGTGAAAGACATTATTGTGAAGGTCTCGAAAACCACCATCTTGAAGCTCACCACAGATGAAGACAATATGATAGAGAAAACCCTCTGCAAGTTTACTGAAGGGATGGATTACGCATCTACTGTTGTACATGCAAACAACAAACCAATGGGTGCGATGAAACTCCAGAAATTAACGTATGCGCACCTCCGGGCAGAGATTGGGCTAAAATCCCAGATGAGTTGTAATGTGGCAAGGCAGACCGCCGGAGCGTACAAAACGCTGCAATCACAGATAAGAAAAGGCGAGACACATTGGCAACTTCTGGAGTTTGCACCGACCAACATCAAGTTTTCTTACGGTAGGGATTTTTCGATAAACCATGATGAGCTAAGTATCACCACTTTAGATGGTCGGCAAAAATACGGGATCATGAATTATCGGTATGCAGAGCAATTTTTTGATGGCTCATGGAAGTATCAGGCGTCCGAACTGGTTAAACATAGAGACGGTAGTTACTATTTCCATCTGGTTTGTGAAAAGGAGATAGAAGAGCCAGATATAACCAAAGCATCAAATTTTATGGGCATTGATGCTGGTATAAACCATTTAGCAGTCACGTTCACAACCAACGGTCGGCGTAAATTCTTTACAGGAGGCGAAATAAAGAATATCCGAAACATATACTCGAAACAACGAAAGCGACTCCAGGAAAAAGACACTCGGTCTGCAACAAGGGTGTTAAAGCACCAATCAGGGCGAGAAAAACGGTTTATGCGAGACGTGAATCATGTTATTTCGAGACAAGTGATAGAGTCCGCAATTGAGGACAACGTGTCCGTGATAGGGTTGGAAGACCTGACCGGAATCAGGAAAAGAACGAAAGTGCGGAAAAAGCAGCGATATAAGCACAGTAGTTGGGCGTTTAGAGAATTGCAGACGTTCATAGAGTATAAAGCGCAAGTGGCGGGCATCATAGTAGTGTATGTTGATCCGAAGTACACATCACAAACATGTCCAACATGCTCACACATAAGCAGAAACAACCGAAACGGCAGGTCGTTTCGATGTGAAGCGTGTGGTTATGCGCTAAATTCGGATCTTGTTGGCGCAATGAATATAGAAGCGCGAACACGAGCTTTCAGGCATGACCTGGAGGTTCAGGGGCTTGTTGTCGATAGCCCGGACGAGACCATCTCTTCCGAGACGAGTCTCAAGCCTCTTCCGACAGGGAGGGGTAATTGACTACCACGCTGAGATATGTTTATTGAGTCGCTTGCATTCGGGTTTGTAATTGGTCTCACCGGCGCGGTCGTGCCGGGACCCCTGCTATTTGCAACCATTGCAGCGTCGCTTGAGAAAGGATGGACCGCGGGACCGCGAATCGTTTTTGGGCACGCGTTAATTGAGGTTGTGCTATGTGCCGTAATTGCGTTAGGGTTCACCATAGCAAATGATATAGTCTTTCAAACCGCATCCCTTCTGGGGGGTGGGGCTCTATTCATTTTTGGAGTGATGACTGTCAACTCATCGAGAAACGCAACATTCGATGTGGGCGGAAACGCCACAGGCAATCCGATTGTGACGGGCGCTCTGACATCGGTTTCAAACCCGTACTTTTTGATCTGGTGGCTCACCATCGGAAACGGCATGATCATGGACGGGCTAAAAATCAGCTTTCTCGCTGCCGCGCTCTTCACCATCGGGCACTGGATCGCCGATCCGTCATGGTACGCATTAGTTTCAGCATCATCGAGCAAAGGGCGGAATGTAATGTCTGATCGCACGTATTCGAGGATGCTTGCCGGGTGCGGTGTGTTTCTCGTCTGTTTTGGCGCGTATTATGTTGCAAAGATCGTTGTGTGAGCGCGCGAAACCGGAACGGTTCGGACGATGTTCCGTGTTACGTTATGATTCTGTGACGTGTCTTTGGTACGTGCTTGTGCAGGCAATATTGGGGGTGAATGAATTGAACGGATGGTGGGGCGAAACAGACTGCCCCTGTTCGGACGTATTGTGCACTGAACCGGGCATTATACACTGTGTCAAACGGTAGTCCGGTTGATTGCGCCGTCTGATGTGGGTCGAAACATTTGAATTATATGTTTAGCTGATGTGAAAAAACGTACTTACTCAATATTGCGTGGATATCCACATATATAACCACGAGATTTCACGAGATTAACACAGAAATCTTGTGGAAATCCGTGTAATCTTGCGGTTAGCCAAACACATACCATTTGAACTGGTGTCGCGGGTACAGTGCCTGCAATCGCCATGCAGACGCGCCACAGACTCATGAGGTCCGATTTCACCAGAGATACGGTCCCTACCTCCGCCGTCGCACCACCACATACACAGCCAGCAAGCACCCCGCCGTCGCAAAGACCGCGGTGAAGCCGGACAGTGGCCCCACTGGCGGCTCTGTCGCGGTCTCCCTCGCCGCCGGTGCAGCCGTCTGTGCCGGTGTCGCCGCGGGTCTCTTCGTCACCGCTGGCGTCGGCGTCACGCGCCCACCTGGCAGTGCTGACGTTACAGCTACTGACGCGTTCGCTTCCGATTCTGCCGGCGTTTTTGTCGCTGTTGCTCACATAGAAGTCGCCCGTTGCATTCGCAAGGTTTGTGGGGTCTGGCGGGATGAATGTTGCCGATACCAGAGCGGGCGCGATGCAAACCACAAGCATTGCAGCAGCAGAAGCGGTCAAGATCGCTTTGCTGCACCCGTTCTTCCTGATGCTTCTGCCAGCTTTCATAATACACCGTTCCCGTTTGTAGTTGTGCCACCCCCGTGCCCACTCCTGCAGTACCGCAGGCGGGCAGGCATCGCAAGTGTGCGTGCATGGATAAGGTCGCCCGGCGTGATCTTTGCTATCCTGTGACTCTGATTCTCTCTGATGTTTGTTCCGGGTTCCACGGATTAGCCCCCGGTCCCGTTAGTGGGATATTATGTCTGTAATCTGGCTCGCATCACCAATAAACATTTCCGCCACCCGTGCGGGCGTGAGCCGACGGTCCAGAACCGCCATTTGGGAATACGAATATTTATAACCCTAACTCCGACTGAATGGGGAATATGTATCACCTGAATATCATGTAAGATACAGGTGCTTCAGATCGATCTCGCGCTTCTCTGCATGCCGACTCCCGGGCTGCCAACGATGATACGGTCACTACCCAGAGCGTGAAGGGCATAAGTTGGACTGTAAGCAGAGTTTCCGGTATGGTATGTTTCGCACACAGGTCAATCGAATGCGAAGCTGAATATTCTGCTGATGAATGTGGACACCGTCTTTGTTATTGGTGTCATTGTTTCATTTGCAGCGGCAGAGCTCGCGGTTTTGAGGTTCCGGGCAGCGTCAACCACACTAACTGTTGCAATGTCAGACGCGGTAGTATCCTGGTATCCGTATAGATCGGTAAAACTGGCTTTAGCCGGCGGTAGTGCAATACTACCTGTCGAATTGATTCTTACGCGGTAAGAAAAACGCTGGGTGTCACCTTCATCCAATGCCACTTCCTTCAAGCCCGTGATGCCGTCCAGCAGGGTTATGTGTTCATTTTCCGGTATGGTGTCGCTCACATCAACCGTGGCTTGAAGGCTGCCCGTGTTCCGGATGTGCACAGTTACCTCAACCACATCCCCACATAATATCTCTGTTTGATTCACTGTCTTGGTCAGGTTGATCTGCGCAGCACACGCCGTGATCTGTGATCGGTTTGAAATTGATGTGGAACTATAATTTTTTCCGCATAAACTCCAGTTGGCTGTAGCAACCGGGATCTTACATGCCCCCATAGATAGAGGTTTCATCGAATAAGAAAACTGCCTCTTTTCGTTTGGAGTTAGATTCAGTGTCCATTTCAGACTCAAATCATCTTCCAGCGTAAAGTTCTCCGGAAGGCAGTCTGTGAGTTCAATACAGTTGATGTCGATCAAACCGGGATTGAGAACCGTAAGATTCACGGTAGCGCAGGAAGCGATTGAACTGTTTGAATCGCTATAATTGTTGAAACGGTCGCCATGTAGATATACTGATTCAGTCACTGTTTTTTCGAGTTCAAGCATCTTCCAGCAGGGCAACACCGTGATTGATTTCGAAGCAGAGATGGTGTGTTTCTCATTGTCCCAGCTCTTGCCGGATGCGTTGGCTGTGATTTCGAATGACCGTTTCTCCATCAGGTAAGGTATCTTAAGATATATGTCGATTGTTTCCGAACGGTATCTTGCGATCTCGTCGAAATTGTGAGCTAAGTTCTTTATTGTCCGCATACCACCGGTGTTTAGATTGAGCTCCACATCCTCAATTTTGCAGGTTCCGGTGTTCTTCAAGAGAACCTCCGCATGGATCTCATTATCCTCCGGGCACGGTGCCTCTTCATCGGTTGAGATTGATAACTGGAGTTCCGGTCTGGCACGCAGACGCACTTCGATATCTGCTCGCGGATCATCTTCCTCATCACACCACGCAACCTCATAGCCGGTCACATTTACCACGGTCACATTGATCTCATCGTTGTAATCGATCGATTCATTCCCGGTCATAGAGTCTGTCATAACCACCTCTCCATCACGGTATATCTTTATGAGAACGAGACCAGGGTCTACATTAAAACTACATGCCTCTACCGCAAACCCCTCTTTTACGAATTGGTCATGGAGATGAAGTGTATACTCATTTGCCTGCGCCCATTCGACATCTTCAGCTACAGCATGCCCCATCGACATGACTGCAATGAACAGCACCAGTGCATTGATAGAGGAGTTGTGTTTCATTGTTCTCGCAAAAATAAAAATCAACAAACTGCTGTTTCCAGCAGCTTGTGATCGGTTATATTGCCTCGACCTCGAAGTCTATGCCGCCCTGATATGTGCCTGCTACAAGTCCTGCCGGATAATCCAGCTTGAAATTGTGGCTGGCTAACGCCAGGGGATCGATAGTAGAGTCGATCTCAGTCGGTGTCACGGATAGCTGGGTGTCATCCACCCTTATATTCGACACCGGGATCTCATTTGCACCACTAGTCATTGCGGTTCCCACCACCGATACTTTGATTCTCATCCCAACACCATCAGGGTCCGTATTGGTGATCTGGATCGTGTTCTGGTCAGATGCCACGCTGTTTGTTCCCGGGGCGGATGCAGCGAAACTGACGGTCGTAAGTGCAGTTCCTGATCCATCCTTGACCTCAAAGCCCATCAGCGGATTCTGGAATATCTCCCCGACCTCAATACCTTTATTGGTGGCGGATAAACCAGTGCTATCGGTTGCATTGACCAGCACGTGTTTAAGACCGCTTGTGGATGGTACAATCCACGTCGCTCCAAACGTTGCTGTGGTAGCGTCCACATCCACAACGTGGGTGAGTGGCACAACAGTATCATCCGCACTGATGGACGCATCCTCCGAGAGTATCAGTTCGACCGTTGCGATATCGGATGCGCCGTTATCATCCGTTACATCGATTGTGACGTCGATCGGCTCTCCAGTGAAGCCATAAGGTGTTATGCAGTCCCGGGTAATGCCCAGCGTGATGTTGTAACTCGTGGCGTTTATCACGGGTTCTGCGGTAGCCATCAGGCATATTGCATCGGTGCTAACCGGATATGTCGCGTTTGGCACACCGGCAGCAACGGATGCTGTCAGCGCAACAGCGATTACCAGCAGCAACATTCTTGATCTCATATTGTTTTCCTCCTTTTTATGTTTGTGTG
>DAWR01000085.1 GCA_002506015.1 Candidatus Methanogasteraceae archaeon UBA261
GAATATCCCGATCACGGTTACGGTTTCCCAGCCGCCTGCAATTCCAGAGGTACGTGATCTGAATCTGGGCGATGTGAAGGTTGGCAGCACGTATACGAAATCACTCACCATAACCGAGGCGGGGCATTACAAAAAACTCATGATAACAAGTGTCATTGTAAAAGGTCGCTTGACAAGGGTCAATTTTCCGCGTGAGATCGCTGCCGGAAGGAGCGGTACGATAAATCTGAAATTGGTGCTGCCGGATGAAGTCATGACTCCGAAGGCGTATTCTGACAATGTTGTGATAACAACGAATGTCGGAACGAAGACCGCGGAGGTGAAATATACTATACCGTTTCCGAAACTATCCATATATTCGGAGAAGAGCTCTTACGATGTGGCTATAGAGCCCGGGTCATCAAGTGAAGTGTCCATTCCACTGAAGATCAGAGAGACTGGCGGATGCAATCATCTGAAAAATACAAAATTGACATACAAGTGGAGTTCATATCCTGGAAAAAATCCTGACATCTTGAATTATTTTGGGGTGTCTCTAAGGGACGATCATTTCTCACTGATAAAGAGGGGGGATGATAAGACTGCGAATTTACATATCACGGTTCAGGGAACTGCACCACGCGGGGTGTACGCTGTGCGGATATCAGGCACCGCGAGCAACAACGATGGCAAGACGATCGTAGAAGAGATCGGAATATCAAATATACCGCAATCTTTTATTGATGTGGTGCGGAAACTGGATGGTTTGAAGACCCATAATGATAACCAGCGCGAGATAAGAACCAAGACCATAAGCTTGCTCCATACTGTTGAGCAGGACTATAATAAACACACCGAGGATGTGAAGGTTGCGTGTGAGTTTGGGAATAATGCATACGAGTTCATAGACGTAATCGGAAGTATAAAATACCCAACATCCATACAAGAATCCGGAGACGCTGTGGACGTGGTCAGCACGCTGCACACAAAATATACCAGTTTAACAGATTATTCAAAATATTTCCGGAATAAAAATATGATAGATCTGGATCATGACACAATAAAAAATGAAGAGATGAATACTGTTAATAATATTGTTTCTAGCATCAAGCGAATTGAGCCGGGGACTCTATGTGAAGAGCGAAGCAAATATCAGAATATCAAGGAAATATATATGATCATTGGCTCAAAAAAAGAAGCGCATATACATGATGGTGAGATCGCGTATGTTACTCGGGAAATAAACGACAATATAACAATTGCAAAAAATTACGAAAGTGAAGCGTTAGGATATGCCGAAAAATTTAAAAAAACATCCAACATTGGATTTATGTTATATCATTCCAATAGCAAAGAGACTTATGGTGCTGCCATTGAACGATACAAGTCTGCAAAATCAACGTACGAACTGATAGGAAACGATTGCAGAATAGATTCTGATCGGGTGGCTGGTGAGATCAGGGAGATCGAGGGCAAGTTAGGTCAACTCGAGACGTTCCGTTCCACAACCATTTTAGGCTCTATCGCCATTTTCGTGCTGTTATTAATCAACGCGGTGGCAGTGGAACTCAAAAGGATACCTGAAAAACGTATCGAGAACAAATGCAGAAAACTCTGGAGATAATATGAAAAAAGTGATCCTTATATTAGTTATGATACTGCTTCTCATGAATTTATCGCTTGTTCAGTGTACTGAGAGTGTAAGCGATCTGAAAAAGGAACTCCATACTAAGAAAGAAACAATGGATGAAAACATCTGCGGGCACACATATCTACAGAGCACTCTCTCGGATAGTGAGGAATTGGTCAGAAATCATGAACTATTAAATCTCGATGGAAACGATCTGGCGCATCTCCTGAATCATGTTCTTGATTTCGTCGACACCGCTGAGATGGTTAACAGCGCATTCGAAGACGGGGAATTCGATCAATCCATAGATGAATTACACCGGTTGGATTCGCTCAAAAACAGCGCTGAACGTAAAAAAACAGTTCTTGTAAGTCAGGGATACAATGAATTCTACGTGGACGACATCCTGACGAATATGGATAGAACCATACAAACATGTGGGGCTCGGGGTTGCCTTGATTTAATTACAAAGTCGGATGATTCCAACAAACTTGATAACAAAGAATTTTTTCTGAATTATGCGATACAACTCTGCTGTGAATATAAGTCAGAGGAGTGTGAGGAATTGAATAAAAAACGTGAAGACGTCACAAATGAAATTGAACGTAATGAACGGGAAGCAGAGACCTATGAGGAGTACGGAGATTCAAACCTGACCGCAGCGAGAGATGCCCGAGTTAAATTATTTTCGCTTGATCGCTATGATAAATCAATAAAATACTATGGTGGTGGCTATGGAATTTATGAGAACATCCTTGGGATGCGGGCATCGGATGCTGCGCGACTTGAGGAAAAGATGAATGGTGTAATATCGGAACGATCAAACGTTTTTCAAGAAGTGCTAACGAATTATAGTATATATTCTATGATATCTATCATATCTGTGGTACTTGGAATGCGCATAACAAGAAATTATCGAAGAGAGATTAAATTGGGTAAAATAATAAAGAGAGTTTTCTAAGTGTTTAAATAATCATGCGTATTCGTGTTAGAGTCACGGATACCACGCTCACGATCCTTTTGGAGCCCCGCCCGATCACTCATGCCCACGCCTGACACACCCAACTCCTGTAAGAACCGCCTCAATTCCGTTCTCGACACGATCCGGGTCACGGTCCCCGAGAATCTCGATTCGGAATGTCGCACTCTTTCTTGGCTCGTACCGGTCAATTACATCCGCGCTGATCACGCCGTCGATCTTTGATACCACATCGCAGAGAACAGATGCATCGGCGTTGTCCGGTATCACAACCGAGATGTCCCGTCGCAACCTGTGAAGATTTTTCAGTTTCCAGTCGTGTAGCTCGGAATCAGTGAACAATCGTATGTTCTCGATCTTCAGTTCAACCGTCTTCCTTCCTTCTTCCATCAGAATGGTTCTCGGAGCAACCTTTGTGATGATTCCGAGATGCACAACCCCCGAACGCAGGTGCATAACCGCGCTCTCGCTGCCAATTGATCTGATCAGATCTTCCAACTCGGCGATCTTTGCGTTGATCAGCTTATCAGACCGTCTCAGCGCGGATTCGGTGTCGCCGAAGTGTGATGCCGCAGACTTCATCGTTGCAGTGAATTCCGAAAGAGAGTTCTCCTCAATTATTCCTGACAGCCGTGTGCACTCGGAGATGAATGCCTCGTGCACCTCTGCGACCTCCGGATTCTTCATCTGGATCATCGCATACAGATTCGGGTTCTGACCAAGAATTCGCCCGACAAAATCGAGCATAATCTCATAGACCGGGCTCATGAACCTTCTTGACTCGGAGACCCCGAAACCAAGGCTTTTGAACGTTGATCCGATGCTCAGGTATGCGAAATGTGTGAGTCCCTGCACAACCGCCATTGTTCGGTCGTGCGTATCAGCGTCCACGATCTCGACGTTTGCGCCCTCCCCCTCGAAGAGATCAACCACTATGGGAAGCCATCTCTCACACCGTCCAGATGGCGTGACAATCACGGTCTGCCCGCGAATCTCGGGAATACTCGGACCAAACATCGGATGTGTCCCGATGACCTCTACGGAATCGGGCGCGAACCTCTCCATTGCAGCAAGCGGTATCTTCTTTATCGATGTCACGTCCATGAGAAGACTCCCGCGAGTCATCTTCGGCGCAATCTCTTTGATCGTAGCCTCAGTCACATCGATTAAAACAGAGATCACAACGACATCGCTCTCACAAATCACTTTATCCAGATCGTGCGCATAATTTGCGCCGAGCGCTTCAGCAATCTCGATCTTGCCGCTTTTGCCCCAGACCGTGACATCGTTGCCGAGGCGCTGGAAGAATTTCGTGAACCATTGCCCGAGTTCACCTGTGCCGCCGATGATCAGGATTTTCATGCCATGAATGCTCCCTTGCCGCTTTTCGTGAGGTATATATTATTGAGACGTACATATAACTGTTGTACGCCTGTTGTGTTACGCACTCCGGTTATGATGGCGTACCCAAACTTCCTGAAGACGCGAGGGGATTGGCGTGAGGGTTTTTTTGGATTTCACAACTTCACAGCAGAGCCACTTGAGCTTCTGTTAGCATATCGCCTGCATGAATCAATGAATCGGCGCACATCGAGACTTGGCGGCGCATGCATATAACTTCCGAGCGCAGCATGCTCGAGCATCCCGTCCATCCCGTTCATGATCCCTTTGCCGCGGTTCATCCGGTATGCGAATCTGACGTCAGGGGCGCACTCGGTCACCGAATAATGAAACTCGTGCCCCTTGATCCTGCCCGCACCCACAACCGGGTTATCGGATACGATTGCGTCGGTGTATCCGAGCGCCTGCAGCCTTGCGGTCATCAACGTCTGCGCCGGAAAGACGCCCGCCATCGAAAACGTCTTCTCCTCCAGGTCCACAAGCGACTCGCAGAGGTATATCATGCCGCCACACTCGCCATAAATTGGCATCCCCTCGGATGCTACGTTTCTGATCTGTTTTCTGAGCCTTCCGTGCGATGACAGCTCTTTTGCGTACAATTCGGGGTACCCGCCTCCGAAATAGAGCCCATCGGCTTCGGGCAGGCAATCATCCGCAAGCGGGCTAAAGAAGACGATATTCGCATGCCGCCTCAACGAGTCGACCAGATCAGCATAATAAAAACAGAACGCCGGGTCGCGGGCAATCCCTATTGTGATATCGGCACCAGTGCCGGTATCGGCGTCGTGTTCGCTTGCGTTCTCTTTGCCTACCCCCTCACCCACGCCCCCCAGCTCTCCTTCCATCCGCTCCTCGATTGCCGCTCCGCACGCCCCCTCCTGCGCGATACTGATACGCCGGATCGCGGAGAGATCGATGCACGCCTCTGCAAGATCTGCCAGCGCTGGCACGTAATCCATGCGATAGCCCTCATGAGCCATGTACAACCCGAGATGCCTCGATGGGAGCTCGATGTGCGACGATTTTGGTATCTCTCCGAGCACGGGAATTTCGAGTTCCTGCTGAACCGCGCCCCTGATCATATCGCCGTGCCTCGGACTTCCCACTCTGTTCAGAATCACGCCGGCGATGTTAATTCTGGAATCGAAGTCGCAGTATCCCTTGATGAGTGCGGCAGCGCTTCTGGACATGCCCTTGACATCAACGACGAGGATGATCGGCACACCGAGCACTCTTGCGACATGTGCAGCCGATGCGGTGTCGCTCTCGCCCATGCCATCGTACAAGCCCATTGCGCCCTCGATTACACAGATATCAAAGCCCGCTGATTCCGAGGCAAACGTCCTGCGGACACCGTCCTCCCCCATCATGAAGATGTCCAGGTTTCTGGATTGGTGCCCGCATATTGCGGCGTGATGGCTTGGGTCGATGTAATCAGGTCCGATCTTGAACGGTGCAACCCGTAACCTGCGTGCGAACGCAGCCATCAGCGCCATCGCGACGGTGGTCTTGCCAACGCCGCTGTGAGTTCCTGCGATCAGTATTGCCGACATGATTTGACCATTGTGTGACTTGGGTATGCTTCTGACACACTCTCAAGTTCCTATCATAGACCAGTTTCAATCGTAATAGTGTTACTGCACGTAATTGCTCATATCCTTTCGGGATCTGCGTGTGCTTCGGGTCAACGAATCTGGCTGCCACATTCATCTCAATCCCGAGACATTTTATTAACAGAACCCGACCAAGGTCACTCATAAGACGTATGTGTTCAGCTAAGTCGAAAAAACCACGCGATTTCACGAGATCAAGACAGAAATCTCGTGAAAATCTGTGTAATCTTGTGGATAGTTAAACACGCATGATTGCACAAGTTGGCAACGTTGCAAAAAACGCTTGCAGAACGACGGTTGGGTTTTTTGGTGACAAAGGACACTTCAAGGGTCAAAGCGAAGATTCAACGGATTTGGGCTTTTGTTTGATGTTATCCAACCGGATTATACGATCTCAGCCACAACAATCAGATCACCCTGCGGACGCCACGATTGCGCTGGATTCGCCGCTGCTGGCAGCAAGCAACACATCCCTTGATTTACTATCGATCCGCAGGGATGCGGTCCGTCCGGAATTGCGCAAATCACAACACTGCCCGCCGCGCACGAAACAAAATATCCCCCACCCTTGCACGCCTGACAACGCTCCTGAGGATGTTCTTTGCCCCCACGAGATTGTGAGAGTTCATATTGAGTACCATAACACTCGCATCCATTCCGGCAACGATTGCCCCGCAGTTCAGACCGAGCGCAACTGCGCCTGCCCGTGTGCACATCCCAAAGACCTGCTGCTCGCTCAACGAAAATAGCGACGATAGAAATCGCATCTCAGCAAACATATCAACCGAATTGAACATCACATTATCAGTACCGGCAGCAACCGAGATTCCGGCGGCGAACATCTCCTCAACGGGTGGAAGACCAACTCCGGTCAACAGATTCGATTGCGAGCAGACAACAACAGAAATGCTCTGGTCAGCGACCGCACGCAGATCATCAGGTGATGCATGCGTCAGATGGATCAGGAGATTTGGATCCAGTTCCAGCGCGTCCCTGATATCAGTGGAATCGAGTTCTCCCGCGTGGATTGCAAAAACTCCTCCCCGTTCATGTGTGCGCCTGGCGATTGCTTCTGCGACCCCTTCCTCATAGTCGTTGGTGCTGCTGATCCCGATGCCGTCAGCCAGACCGAGCATCGGACCGACCTCATCCACGTTCTCGGGGGGGTGGGGCCTAGCAAGAATCGTTGCGGCAACAGAGAGTCCGTCAATTGCGCGCAGGAGCGCCTGCACCCCAGCCATACCACCCTCTCTGAAATCCGCAAACGCGCACGTTCCGGTCGCAGCCATGTCACAAACGCTCGCCCGAATCGCCCTGACAAGATCGTGTGCGGCAGTCTCGCGCAACACGCGGTGCTTGAGTCCACCTGGCGGGCGCACCAGACTGGCGATATCTGTAATCTCAGGATCCTTCAGAACCGAGTCCCCTGTATGTGTGTGCGCATTCACAAAACAGGGCATGACAATCCCATGTGCATCAGAGTCAACAGACCCCGCCTCCTCGCAGACCTCAACGATTACGCCATCCCTGATTCGGATGTAGCCCGCAACCAGATCAAAATCCTCGCCTGCGAGGATGTTTCCCGAGAGCAGATATTCACGCATCGATGTAATCTCTCACGTCATCTTGGATTTTACTCTCGACCATCGCCGTGACCTTCTCGAAAATCTCGTGCATCTCCGAATCAGAATCCTGGATCGCTGACAACTGTTCAAGTATCTGGTATGTCAGGAAAAGGTACGATTCGGGTTCATCGGTTATGATGAGCGAATCGCTGTCCGCTCTTGTGAGTTTCATCGTGATACTGCGTGCCTTACCATCGGATCCGTAATTAAGATCGAATCTCGTCTGTTCCAGTCCGCCAGGATTCTTTAGACATATCGCAGCATGCTCTGCCTTCGCACCATAGAGCGCGACGATGTAACGGAGATACGTTATAACCGGGTCAGGAATCTTCAGCCGGCTATACTCTGCGAGCACCATCGGATCGTTTGTGAACAACGGAAACGTTATAGTCCGCCCAATGTCCTCTCCGAATGCCAGAGCAAGAGCCATTGTGAGGTCGTCGTGCGTATCCTCGCCTATCTCTTCCAGATGATACTCAATCAACTTCTGGATATGCTGCCGCCCTACATCGCCTTTCAGGATTTTTGCGATTGCAGCACCGCCCTTTTTGACGCGTTCATCCATCTCGGGGGTGAACACACTTATTTCGTCCTTGCTGGTTGTCTTTTTCCGTGACATGTATCTCCCTGATCGATTCTGGTGTCGCATCTGTTAAACTATTATCTCAACGACCTGGGCTGATTTAAAATCCAAAACCAGGGCGGTTTTGGGCGTATGATTCACACTGACGGAGTGTACAGGTTCTGATGATCCCGATTCAACACGATCTGCGCAATAGTGCCCAGACGGATCACGCATGCCTGATCGTCTCGCTGCGCCGGTTGGAAGTCATACGTGAGCGGCTCACTCTGCGGGCAGGTCTGCTCGATCACCTGCAGCAGCGTGATCGCCTCGGCACAGCCCTCTATTAGCCCGGTCGTCTCCTTCATGATCTGGCATGCGCGTCGGAACGGGCAGGTGCCGCTGATTCTGATCTGAACAGCCCCCCCTGGTGCAGCGGTCACAGCGAAATCGCCCATATCAGGAATCAAGCTAGCAAAATTCAAAATTGCATCTTCCAGTCGGTCAAAATGGGTCTCTGAATCCACACCCAACTCCTGCATCCAGATTAAAGCCGCTTCTCTGATAATCGGATCAAAGAGCACGCGTGCGTCTCGGAATCGTAGATGCGATACCTTTGCCACTGCTGCAACCAGTGCATGGTAGGACAATCCCATTGAGTCGGTTTTTACGGTAGATTCTCTTTTATTCATACGTATCACCCACGCCGGTTGGTGTATACATATTTTCATTAATCTTAAATATTGGGGTTAGACGAACATCCTCTACTCGCGCTCTCTGACAAACATGCTCAATACCGCATGGTGGAAATCGCAGGATTACACAGTCTGCGAAGCAGCGGCGCAGCCATCCCCACAAGATTTCTGTGTCAATCTTGCGTAAAACTCGTGGTATTATTGCAAATATCCACACAATATTGAGTATGTGCTACTCGACATCAGTCACAAAGCTTTGCTATGGCGCCCGGTCCGGCACCGGATAAGTCGGGACACCCGATCCCTCGAAAGGTTAATATGCGTCTGATGGTAAGGTATTGAAGCACGATCATGTGCTCCGATAGTGTAGCTCGGCCAATCATGCGGGGCTCTCAATCCCGCGACTCGGGTTCAAATCCCGATCGGAGCATTATGAACCGACTTAATATCGAACAAACAGAGGAGATATATAATCCACCCAGGAGGAAGAAATGGCATCAGAAAAGCCACACATGAATTTGGCAGTCATCGGACATATCGATCATGGAAAATCGACGCTTGTTGGTAGATTGCTCTACGAAACCGGAACCGTACCGGCACATCTCATCGATAAGTACAAAGCAGAAGCTGAAGAAAAGGGCAAGGGCTCATTCGCTTTTGCATGGGTTATGGACTCGCTGAAAGAAGAGAGGGAGCGCGGAATCACAATTGACATAGCACACAAAAGGTTCGATACCAAAAAGTACTATTACACAATCGTGGACTGTCCCGGACACAGAGACTTCGTCAAGAACATGATCACCGGTGCGTCTCAGGCAGATGCGGCGGTTTTGACGGTCGATGCAAAGGATGGGGTCATGGATCAAACCAAGGAACATGTATTCCTGTCAAGAACGCTCGGAATAAACCAGGTAATCATCGCCATCAACAAGATGGATTCTGTTGATTACAGCGAGGACCGCTTCAACGAGGTCAAGGAAGAGGTCAGCGCACTGGTCAAGATCGTCGGCTACAAACCGGACGATATAAACTTTATACCGACCTCTGCGCTGTTCGGTGCAAACATAGCCGAAAGTAGCAGCGACACGGCATGGTACAAGGGACCAACAATTCTTGAGGCGCTCGACATGTTTACTGCGCCCGAGAAGCCGACGACCCTTCCACTGCGCATTCCGATTCAGGATGCATACACAATCTCAGGAATCGGCACGGTTCCGGTCGGGCGTGTTGAGACCGGCGTCATGAGACCCGGCGACAAGGTCACATTCATGCCAAGCGGCGCAACCGGTGAGGTCAAATCCATCGAGATGCACCACGAAGAGATCCCGGAAGCAACCCCTGGAGATAACATCGGGTTCAATGTGAGAGGCGTTGGCAAGAAGGATGTGAGACGGGGAGATGTTGTCGGATCTGCTAGTGACCCACCAACGGTTGCATCCGAGTTCACGGCACAGATCGTGGTTCTTCAGCATCCGTCAGCGATATCTGCAGGATACACACCAGTGTTCCACTGTCACACCGCGCAGACCGCGTGCACATTCTTATCGCTTGATAAGAAGCTTGATCCACGCAGTGGCGAGGTCCTTGAGGAGAACCCTTCGTTCATCAAAGCCGGTGATGCGGCTATCGTTACAATCATGCCGACGAGACCGATGGTGATCGAAGAGGTCAGCAAGATACCGCAGCTCGGCAGATTTGCGATTCGGGACATGGGAACAACAATTGCCGCTGGTATGTGCATCAGCACCAAGACGAAGTGATATCTTTGAGTCAGAAGGCGCGGATACGGTTATCAGGCACAAATCCTGTGGAACTGGATAACATATGTAAGCAGGTTAGAGGTATAGCGGCGCGGACCGGAATTGAGATCGCCGGTCCGATCCCACTTCCGACCAGAAAGCTGGTGGTTCCGATCCGGAAGAGCCCGGATGGTGAGGGCACAGAGACCTGGGATCACTGGGAGATGCGCGTGCACAAGCGTTTGATTGATCTGGCAGCGGATGAACGAGCGCTGCGGCAGCTTATGCGTATCGACGTCCCGAACAACGTTAACATCGAGATCGTACTCGAGAATTGAGAATTAATCGATCACCAATCATGGATGGTCGATTGTAATATTCTTGCCATTGGAGACCTGCTTTGGAACGGTGGGGTCTCCCACAATTTTTCCGAAGACATTTACCGCGCTTGCAGGACGTATTCATCGCCAATCTTGCAGGCGTCGGTCCAAAAAAGATGCAGAACGTATTCTGGGGCTGCCAGTACCCAAGGTCGCCAGGTTCGACGATCTCTTTCTGGTTCTCTTTCGGCGCAGCCACCGCGGTCGAGAAGTGGACCTCGTTGCCACACGTGCTAACAGTGCCGCTTATGGGTAGCGCGGCAAGGATTGCGGATACTATCTCAGGGCAACGGTCGAAAAAAGTTCTGCCTCGACCCGAACGTTCCCTACAACGATTCTAATCATTTTCAACAACATCGCCACTCGGTTCGATTTCAGCAAATATCCGCCCTTCAAATGAGTAGACTGCTGCGTCTGTGAGCCACGCGTCTGGTGGCAGCCCTGCTTTCACGCAGGTCTGACTGAGGAACTCCTCTGAATCAAAGCCCCATTCTTCTGCTACCTGCGGCAGAAGTAACCCCTGATACGTGCCTTTCTTGACGATGAGCCCGTGTTTTCCGATCTCAACATGATCCGGCAGATCCCGCGGATCTGCATCAATTTTAACAGGAGGTGTCAGTATCGTAACCTCGATTACGATCTGTTTTAGCCCCTCGTGCCGGACCGGTGGGAATCTGGGATCGTGCATCGCAGCACCCACGGCAGAGTCGAGAATCGCATCCACAAGCGCCATAACTGGCTCAGGATAGCCGATACAACCGCGCAGATCATGGTCCCTGTGCAGGGTCACAAATACCCCCATCTTCTCTCTGAAGACCTCTGGCAAGTCGCCGGTTTCCATATCTTCCCCGGAAAGGCGGGCTTCGATCGCTGATCGCGCCAATCTAACTGCGATCGCGCCATCTCTTAGACTCAACATCATAGACCATTTACCGCAAACACAGCATATATACTTTGCTGGTATGTGCTCAGCTGTACCCCACGCCGTCACAACTTGAGATTTTCAATAA
>DAWR01000066.1 GCA_002506015.1 Candidatus Methanogasteraceae archaeon UBA261
GGTGTTTTAATTCACGTAACATCTTGATCTCATGCCCAACCAACCTGACAAATCCGACAAACCAGGACTTTTACATTACATTGTAGTGGTAGCAGCGGCTGTTTTTCTCTTTGCGTCACTATCTCACTTCCTGCTCGGGGTGTCGATGTGGGCAATCGAATCCGGAAGCATGGACCCAAACATGCGCGTAGGGGATCTGGTCCTCACCCGTGGCGTGCCTCGTACCGGGATCGTCACGTATCAGGATGGTGCGATCAGCGGATACGAATCATTCGGCGAGTTAGGTGACGTTGTCCTGTACCGGAAATACGGGCACAATGGCGAGACCCCGATCATCCACCGTGCGATGTACTACGTGGAGGCGGGTGAGCCGATGTGGGAGCGGGGTCCGCCAGCGCCGCATGCCGGATACATCACAAGGGGGGACAATAATGCGTACAGTGATCAGTATTGTAAGATCTGCAGAGAACCGGTACGCGAGGAATGGGTGATCGGTGTAGCGCGTTTCCGTGTGCCTTATGCGGGGTATGTGCGTTTTGTGTGTTTAAGGATTTTAGGGGGATGAAGCAAATCACCCAATTATGCTTCAGACTCTACTTTCGGAAAGATTGCGGTGAAAACATCGCGAAATCTACTCCGCAATTCTGTGTTTGATCTCCCGCATAACCTGTCGGTGCATGGCTGCAATCATGTTTGCGAGCAAGCCAAAGATAAATAGCTGAATTCCGGTGATAATCAGCAGTGTTGCAAGAATCGTGAGCGGGACGTGCGTGATGTTGCGAAGCCACTCATCCACAACGTAGATTCCAACACCAAGTCCGATAAGCATGAAGACGGCTCCGACTGCACCGAAATATAGCAGCGGGTTATGCATCTTCGCAAGCCGGTAGATGGTAATTGCGATCCTGAACCCGTCACTGAGCGGATTGAGTTTTGTTGGCGCGCCGGTGCGTCTGGGCAGATATGTGATCGGAACCTCTGCCACATTCAGATCCTTCTTGACGCATTCAACAGCAATCTCGGTCTCGATCTCAAAACCCGTTTTGTTCAGTTCGATTTCTTTATACGCCCTCTTGTTGAATGCGTGGTACCCGGACAGGATATCACTGAGCTGGGTTCCATAAATGATACTGAACATCCTGTTCAATGCTTTATTCCCGAATAGATTGAGTCTCGTGAACGCGCCCTTTGCGAAATTGGCAAACCGGTTCCCGATAACATGGTCCACCCCCCTGCTCAGCACCGGCGCAAGCACAGAATCGATATCTTCCGGCAGATACGTGCCATCACCATCGATCATCACTAGGTACTCATCTTCTATCTCGGCGAATGCCTGCTGAATCGCCTGTCCTTTCCCCTTACCGGTCTGAACGATTACCTCCGCGCCCGCCTCCAGAGCGAGCTTGCAGGTATCGTCGGTACTGTGACCATCAATCACAACCACCCTGTATCCTCCCGACCGAAACTCTTTTACGATGTCCGAGACCGTTTCAGCCTCGTTGAGCGTGGGTATTAGCACGCAGACATCGTTAGCGTTCTTCATGTCAGTTCGATTTGGGTCTTCGCATCGCCTGTTCGTACAAAAGTTATGTCGATTACGCCGTTGCGATAGCTTGCAACAGCGCTGACCGGATCGACGCGTGCCGGCAGATCAAAGGTCTCCGAATATGTTTGCTCATCGATAGTAACCTGTATCGTGAGCGTGTTTTCGGTGGCATCCATTTGGATGTTCTCCTTGTCAATTCCAGGCAGTTCGATTACCACATGCACGTTGTCATCGGTTTCAAAAATCTCAAGCAATGGACGATACCCCTCAAGAACCGGCTCCTCCGCTTCGGATCGGCTCCCGAACTCGACAATCTCAGGTATCTCCCCGGGGCGTTTGGTTATGGAGAACCCGTACGTCGCCGGACTACCATCACCAACGAGCTCCTCGATGCGATCGATCATATCCTCGAGCAAATCCTCGAAGATGTCAAAATCGATAGGCGCATCATCATGATTCCGTTTTTTTCTCATGATATCATTCCTCACACCATAATCTTTGTCGTTACCATAAAAGGTTACCGTTCGAGGAGCGTAAAGGTGCATACGCCCTCTGGATTGCGTTTTTCCTTGCAGATGTATGTTTTGTGGTAGATGCTTGACGACAATCCCGCAAGAAAACCGCGAACGAAATTACAGCTTTCTTCGTCGGCATCTAGTTCGAAGACGTTCTGTAGCGTCACAACGAATTGCTCTCCCGCCTCAATATCCATCTTTGTGAACCAATCAGAGAACATCATGCTGTGTAGAATATTTCTGAATATGCCATCAGGATCAAGGTTTTCAGGTATGCGCATGTTTCTGTAGTATTTTTCTGCGAGTTCTTTGCCGAAACTGTACAGGATCCCCGCGCTCCCTCTGCCAATCACATCAACAAGCGAATTCATCAGCAGCACAAGATCCTCGGCTCGTGGGTAAATCGGGATGTTCAGATCCTCATTCTGTTCCATACCATTGGGTATCATCTTATAACCTCATAACTTTTATGACCTCATCGGCGGTGTGCTGCAGCTCTATTAGCACCAGTCCCACGTTGGCATCCGGATCGAGCAGCACCAGAAGCGAAGCGCCGCTCAGATTGAAGACTACAACGATCCCATCACTGGTGTAAATTGTGGTGTGGTCGAATGAGGGCAAACCGAGGTTGTGAACCGATTTGTTTACCAGACCGACAATCGACGCGCTGATCGCGTGTGCGATCTGAGTGTCATAAGAGTGATCACGGAATTTATCAGCGACCTTGAGACCGTCTGCGGACGAGATGACAACCCCGCGTATGCTGCTGACGCGAGCGCTGAGGTTTGTGAGTAGCATGTTTAGTTGGTCGATTGTCGTCTGAGGCATTACATAACCTGTCTGAATGACTCCATATAAATGTGTCGGGTTAGTATGCAGCACCAAAATATCGTGACATAATGACCGTAAAGCATCCGGCGGATGTATCGGCATTCGCGAGCCACTGTCGAAAAACGCAGCGCAGCGCACGTGCCATGCCGCAGCCAGAGTGGTTAATATAGCATGCCATTATAACAGGATGGATCACCACCATGCCATGAAACTATACCAGTGATAACTCTCCTGTGATTGCGTCCAGCTGATCGGAGCGAGCAGGACCGATACCGAGCGCTGTGACCGTGCCCGGTGGTATCTCAGTCATGCCAGCATCAGTGATCAGCGATACTGGGAGTCCTGCAGCCTCCGCATCCATCTTCAGACTATAAAGTTCGGAAAGGTCTTTCACCTGCAAAACAATCTTCTTTTGCCCGCCTTCTTTCCATTCTCTCCTGGAACTGACGGATGCCGCTTCGGATGCCGATACCGCCGCATGCGCAACCTGCACTGCAAGTTTTCCACGCGAGAGTTTCAGGTTCTCGCGCACGATGATGCATTGTTTGTATTCTGCCATATTGCTAAAGGATCAATGGTCAATTGTCAATGATTAATGGTATGTGCCCGGCATGAGTNNTGCTCAGAGCTCCCCGCGCACAGCCTCGAGCATCACATCGAGTGGCGGCTCAACTCCCGTCCATATCCGAAACGCCTCTGCGCCCTGATGCACAAGCATCCGCATGCCGCTTATCGTCGTTGCGCCCATCTGCTCCGCGCCAGCAAGCAGCCTGGTTTGGAGGGGATTGTACACGATATCAAAGACTGATAGGTCCGGGCGCAGGAGATCGCGCGATAATGGCATGGCATCAACATTCGGATACATCCCAACCGATGTGGCATTGATCAGGACATCGGCGTCTTCGATATCGCCTGATATCGCGTCCAGCCCGATGCTTCCGATCGACGGGTCTTTTCTCAGATCTTCCAGCCCAATTCTTACATCATTTACCAGTTTTTCACCACGTGCAACAGTTCTGTTCGCAATCACGATTTCTGCGCGCTCATAAGCAAATTGGAACGCAATCGCCCGCGCCGCCCCGCCCGCGCCGATGATCACGATCTTCTTGCCAGTGATACTCACCCCCGCGTCCTCGAGCGCACGCATCGCGCCGATCCCATCGGTGTTGTACCCCTTAATCTCACCAGCGTCAGTGAAGTCGATGGTGTTGACGGCACCGATGCGCATCGCAATTGGATCCGGGTCAACGTACTTCAGTGCTTCTTCCTTGAGCGGGATTGTCAGGTTCAATCCCCCAAACCCGAGTGCTTTTGCTCCGTGTATCGCATCTCCGAGATCGGAAGGGCGCACCCTGAATGCATGGTATCTGCACGGCATCACAAGCGCTCCGAATGCCGCGTTGTGCATGACCGGGGACATGCTGTGCCCTATTGGATCGCCGAGGACTGCGAAGACTTTTATCATAGTACACAGTTGGGGTGGTATCTGTTTTAAACTTCCTCAACGCTTGATCTGTCCGCGCCCGGGATTGTCAAACATCGCCTGAATAAATAATATAGCATGAATACATCTCGCGACCGATTGCACACTCTTGCATCGCATGTTGTCGCTCCGGCGTCGGTGCGTATGTGGTGATGCTCGTGTCTGCTGTACTCTGTTTCCAATCGTAGGACATAGTTGAAATCGCGTATTGGCATTGTATACACGAATTCATTACAAATTTATACGATATAATTAATATAATTGCGAAAGGTATTTATTGGTCAAGGGTTTGGTAACCAGTGCATCATGGCAATGTGCCATTGACAGAGGTGGTTGTAAATATGAATAAATCGCGAAATAAAACACGCATAACAAGTGTTGCAGTAACGCTTGTTGTCATACTGATGCTGGTATTTTCCGGGCCATCGAGCGCAGTTATGGTGGAACTGGACATGACCGGTCTGAGCAACAAGGAAGTTGGACAGTCCGGATACTTCTATTTCAATGTGACAATAGGCGGTAATGAGAGAAGTCCTCTGGCAAACTTCACAATAGCTGGACTGCCAGGTATCAATGGTTCTCAGGATGGAAAACTGACATTTACTCTGGGCGGTGTTGGGACCACAGTTGGTAATAGCATAACCGAAGGCAACTACATGATCACGTTAGTCGAGGTACGTGGATTGACTGGTGGCAGCAGTGGCATTCGGGTATTTGATTTGAACTACGGCTATGCACCATACAATGGCTACGGCTACGGATATTCGTCCACCGGCGATGGTTATGGTTATGGATACGGCTATGGCTATGGGTACGGGACCGCATCTGACTACACCAGACTCGCGTATAATATAACAGTTGATACGACTGGTGCGACCGCCGGAGAATATACGTTAACCGGGACTGTCAACACCGGCCAAGCTGTGAAATCAGCCATCCCCTCCACTACAGAATCGTTCACCCTTACATCAAGATCTGCCAGCGGTGGCGGTGGCGGTAGTGGCACATACCCACCAGGATGGAACGATGTGACACAAACCGCGACCACGACTGCGACTACATCTGCGACTGTGACAGAAGACGCAACGACCGTTGCGCCGGCTCCGCCGGACTCGATTGACTCGACAAAACCTGGTGTGGGACAGACGGCTGCACCAGATGCAGGGAATGAAACAACGTCGTTGAAGCTGAAGACCGATAAATCCACACCCGGATTCGCAGCGACCTTTGCAATCGCAGGATTGCTTGCGATCGCTTGCTTGATGATGCGGCGGAAGCGATAGCGGACACCGGATTGGGGGGAGAGATCCCTTCACCATTCTTCTTTTTTGATGTTTGGTTACCACCGCTCGGTTTAATTTTAATAGCTTGGTCGCGAAAATAGCACCTATGAGCTTCATCAATAAATTGTTAGGACCCAAACCGAGGATTGCGAAGAGCCAGCCAATCGACGTGGTGCACATCAAACCGGATCCGATGTCAATTTACAAAAAAGAGATCGAGGACTATTACATCGCTGCATCAGTTGAGGTCGGGAACACCACAACCAAGTGCATACTCACGGCAACGAACATGAGCACAGGTATGGCGCAGCATGTGAACAAGACTGTCAGGATGACCCGGGATGTGCGTCCCCCAAAGGCGGGTGAAGAGGTATTCGGAAAAACGCTCACGGGAGTTGCACTCACAAGGGAATCGGTATCCGAGCTGGTAACAAACACGATTGCGGACTGCCTCACTGAGGCAAACATCGATATCAAGACGAATCTCCACTTTGTGGTGCGATCAACCGGCGTTGTTGCTGGTTTTGCGTCGCCCGAAGAGGTTGGGATATTCATCCAAGCGCTTGCGGACGGCTGCCTGAAAGCAGGAGTACCGCCAAAGGAGATGACTCCGGCGATGTCAATCGACACAATCCCTGAACAATTCAAAAAACACAGCTTAATCGAGAAGGTTTCATTCCTTGGCGCCGTTGCGGGGGTGCTGCCACCAACAGGTGCCACAGGCGTTGAGATCGTCGCAAACGAGATGGAGGGCGAGCTTGCAACGGCAGGCATCAAGGAAGGCGCGAAATGGGCGCAGGTCGATTTCAGGAACCCGTGCCTATCGCTCGATTTCGGGACAACGCTCGACGGCAGGATCACAAATGACGAGCATCCTTATGCAAAGACGATCGGTAACTTCTGCGGGCTTGCCGGCGCAATACCAGACACAATCGTGCAGGGGACAGGGCTCGTTGACCCAAAGACCGGAACTGCGCTCGACATATTCAAAGAGAAGGTATCGGTGAGCGGCAAGAAGGCAAAGCAGGCAGAAAAGTACGCAGAGGAGATCCATGAACACATCTCAATTGAGGTCGTGCCTGTCGGGAGAGACCGATACGGCAGCGTCCCTGTGGATGCGAAAGCAGCAGAGACAATCGGCGTCGTCTTGATCGGATGTGATGTCGGACATGACGGAAGCGACCTCCCCGCGCTTGCAGAGATCGGAAAGGAGATATATGCGGAGCACGGAATCGAGATGGTCGCCGCCACAATGGACCCTTCTGCCGCAATATCTGTGCGGCGGCTGGTGCAGACAGCGATTGACGCAGGGCTCGTGACAAAAGAGACCGCAATCGGAATCACGGGCAGAGCCGGAATCACCGGCAACAAGCCTGCACTGATACTCAAAGAGATGATCGATATGAATTTCTTCGAGGACGCGGAGAGTCAGGTTGTATTCGTTGACGATGGTCTTGCCAGAGGTGCGGCGGTCATGGCACGATGTATGAACTCGCTGGGTGTTCCGAAGAATCCAATCGGCGGAAACCGCGGCGGTGGTTGCGTGCTTGCGGAGAGAATTGCGCTGCAGAATGCTGGGATGGGGTGGTGAACGGTTTCCGTGGCTTTGAGGCTGTGTCACGGTTGTGTGGATATTTGCAACCTTAACTCCGTACCACTTTAGGGACTATGTCCAACCCAAACACGTTCGTTAGATAATACCTCGAATAGACCGCTCCGAGCGGATTATGCGCAAGCACGCGGTCCTTCACCGCAAACGTTGTAACCGGCGCATCCGAGTGCTCTGTGAATAGTATGTCGTGCCCGATGCAGAGCCCGAGAATGATATTCAGTTCGGTTTCTGCCGCATTCAGGACACTTGCCTGCCCGAGCGGATTACACATCGTCTCATGCAGATCAGGACCCCTGATCTTCACAAGCCCGAGGTCGCCCTTGTCGGTCCCGCCGACCTTACAGCAGACCGAATGCACCTCAAAGTCCCGTTTTAGAATCCTGTGCACGATATTCGCCTCTGCTGAAAATCCGATGCAGAATGCAATCCCGACTTTCTTGAATTTCATCTTTTTGCAGAAGAGGATCAGTTCTTCGAGGCGCGTGAGTTCCATGTACCTCGATTCGATCTCGGCAGCAATTCGCATCGTCTCCAGCGCAGGCTCGTAGTCGATATCTGTTGCAACATCCGTGCAACTCTTGCCCTGCGCACATTCCTTATTCTCACAGAGAGCGCATTTCATGTGAAAATCATCTCTCTGCAGCACAATATCCTTTGCCCTCGTGCAACCAGCCGGACCGCACCATGAACGATCGGGGCGATATTGTAATTAACATGAGCTATAACCGTCATATCCCGCGAAAGAAGTATCGGTCTTGGCATCTCACGCGGTAATCCCGCCCGAGTTCCATTGAATTGACCAACCATTCAGGCACCCGGGTCTCGGTTTTGCAGAGTTCCGGTCAGTTGAAAATATGATCAACCGCAGATTTGGTTATACTTCACACCGCCACAACTTGAGCTTTTTCAAATCTCTGAAACCGTAGTGTAAGCAAGGCGCTGAGTCCTTGTTTGTGGGTCATATCAGTTTGGTTTCGCCAATAAAAAAAGCGCAGTTTATGCCGGTGCTGAGTATAACCTGGTATCTGCGTGCATCTGCGGCTAATAGAAATAAAGGAAGAGTGATTCTGGTGAAACGAGTTGTCGACAAAAAAAGAGTGGAAGAGGTTCAGTCGAACCTTCTTCTAATTCTGCCCATGGCTATGATGCCGAGCAAGCCAACCAACAGTATTGCTCCAATCGTTGAGACGGCTGGGACATCTGACGCTGTGATGGGTGCTGGTGGGCATGGAGGTCGAACTGTAAAAGCAGCATCATCCCAATCGCTCACCTCTCCACCACAACTGGTGGCTGTAGCGGTGAAGGTGATACTCGTAGTTCCGGTTGCACCCGCCGGGGTGGTGACAGTCACCACATTGTCGCCATCAATACTCACGTTCCAGCCATCACCCGGATCCGTTGCAGACCACGTCACAAGACTGGGGGTTATCCCGGAGAGGTGATCGTCCAGATCAAATGTCCTGAATGGTGCTCTTTGATCTGGAATATTTTCAACTATTGGGACTGAATCGACTGTGAAGGTCGCATCATCGCTGTCGATCACCTCATCATCGCCATCATAGGCTGCAAAAGTGATAGTTTCACTTCCGGTCCAGCCAGCCGGATACGTGATGGCTACGTTGTTATCACCGTCGATATTCACAACCAGATCGGTATTTCCACTGTAGTTGTAATGATCTACCGCGTCCGGATTCGCCATATAATCGTTTAGATCGAAGGTGTTAAAGATGTCTCCGGCAGGTACGCACTGGTCCGGTATACCTTCGAGTTCCTGCTGCAGTTTTCCACCACCGATCTCATAAATGGTGTAAGAATCCCATCCCGATATCCAGATGTGTTTGTTAGGTCCGAATCCCATTCCTTCGACATCAGGATCGGCTGAGTATGTGAACGTGTTGTATGGGGTACGGGGTGGATCTATGGCATTACCTGAAGCATCGAGCCGGTACTGGGCGATCTTGTCCGATGTCCTATCCGAAATAAAGAGCGAATCACCGATTATCTCCATCCCGTCGTGATGGTTTCCCCTGAGATTTGGGTGCTTGAATTGGTATACCCAGGATGAACCATCCCATCTGTACAGTTTGCGGTTACTGGCACCAACCCACCAGTCGCCTGTTTGTGGGTTTCGTGCTAACGTCTGAGTTTTGGCAGGGGCAGGAACGGATACCACACAGGTCTCATTGGTCCAGTCAAAGTCCCAGCGAAAGACGCCGCCGTCCTTCACAGTACTCCATCCGGGTACTCTATCTTGCGCATTATCCGCTGCACCGTAATAGATGCCGGTATCGTCCACATAGAACGCATTGTCATGACCAGAGGCATAAGTGCCCATGCTGTGGGTGCTTACCTGCGTAAACGTCCTGACCGCTATCGGACCGGTAGCATCGGGGTTATCAGGGTGCATGTTGGGGTCTCCGGCAGTCTCCACTCTGTAGATGTATGCTGTGTGCACCCCTCCGTGAGAGGGACCACCTGTGAAGAATAGATATTCTTCTCCCGGATCACCGAGATATCCATTGACATCCACATAGCCATTTACACCGGTCGTATAACTCACGCCCGGATTCCAATTTGCATACACAAAATAGTCGTCTGCAGCTTGCACACATACTGGCAATGCTACCATGGATATGGTGATTACCAGCAGTATGTTCGATAGTTTCATATTCATGTGTTACTCACCTTTCAGTTTATTTCGGCAGAAGCCGTGGAATAATCGTCACAACCAATGTTTGACGGCACATAAACTTTTGGACTCCTGAACCCGACCGTGATCTCCTGATAATACTCTCGCCATGAGCAGGTACGACGAAATTGATTCGGGAAAACATAGACAAGCAGAATCAAGAAGGAATATCCTATTATGCCAAGATGCGTTTCAACACGAAAGCGCAAGATTAGGCATGACCGGAACGAGCATGATGTTGATTAACCCGTGTGATACCGATACGCCGTAGATTGACCCAGTTCTACGCACAACGAGCGCATACCTTAGACCGACCACGCCTGCAAAGATGCAGTCGAGCCAGAGTTCGTGTATATGGGTTTTTCGCTTGCGATTGTTATGGGTCTCGTCGCAACCGCGGTCTATGTTGTTGGGATCCACCGGATAACGCCGATCGATCTACACAGGGGGACGTGAACGCGAAAGCAACAACCACGACAGGAGCAGCATACCGACCGCAACGCAGACGCCAACACCATCTCCCAGACTTAGAGTCGGGTTCGGATTGTGCGCAGGATGCGGCGATGTGGCTGTTGCGGGGGGTGTGAGTGTAGGTGAGGTTGTGGTTGCGGATGCATTGGAAACGGACGCATCCGGTTTCGGTGTTGCATCGGGTAATGGAACCGGGTCTGGCAGGTCAAAATCAACGCACTGTCGCACATAAAAGAACGCAAGATCCTTCTCAGACCCGATATATATGTTATCAATGGTTATGTTGAATATTTCATATTCTTTTGCATAAATAAGGTGATCATCCGACCCAAAGACGCCGCATCCCACAACTGTTCCGTTTTGCAGCAATTCGATCCATGCCTTTTCTCCTTTTGGATCAACTCCTTTGATCATGACGGCATATCCTTGATAGAACGATCGTTTCTCCCCGTTCACAAGAGCATAGCCATTGCCATCGATCAGTATCTGCGTCTGGTTGGTCGCATTGGTAACGTTGGTGACATCGAGTGCATTAGGCACATCGGACCCATTTGACGCGCTGACAATCCCTGTGCACCCCCCGTCCCAAGTATTGATGATTGCGACTAAGAACAGAAGAAGCAGAATCCGGTCAATCGGTGGCACCCGCTCCACGCCCCTCCGCAGCCATCGCAATCAGTTCGTTCATGCAGGCGACTGCGACCGGTGTCCCGCCCCGGGTGCCGGTGCACGTAATCGAGGGAACATCCAGACTGCGCAGCAGTTCCTTTGATTCGGAAGCATTCACAAAGCCGACCGGCGTCCCGACCACGAGCGCGGGGCTTGCGCCCTCCCCTATCATCTCGCAGACTGTGAGTGCGGCTGACGGCGCATTTCCGATCACGAGGATCGTATCATTCAGATCGCGTCCCAGCGCCATGAACCCCGCTGATGTTCTGGTGACGCCGTATCTCTCGATGATCTCCGCGCCCGCGGCAAGGTCTAGCACGCAGGTTATCGGGCAGTCGTGACCTCTTTTCGTGATTCCGGCAAGAACCATCGTGATATCAGTGTAAACGGAACTGTTGCCCTTTATGGCGTTGATTCCCGCACGGATCGGGTCGTTTTTGAACCTGATCAGATCCGCGAAAGTGGGGTCGCCGGTTGCGATCACGCATCGCTGCCGTATCCGATCACCGTATTCGGTGTCGCCGACGATCTCCCGTGCTATGCTGCGACTTTTCGAGGAGATCTCCCTCGCATGCGGCGTGATTGCGCCAAGATCTGATATTTCGGACATGCTCAACGATTGGACTCCCGGTCACTATAATATTTCCGGCACCTGCCGTTTGCAACGATCACAGATACTCCACGCGCAGTGAGTTTTCCATGGATCAACCGCTCGATGAACCGTTGATCAGCACTCTCATCGATGACTGTTACATCGTTGCAGCATGCACGGATGACCCGGGTCATGTCAGGGACGTCCTGCCCGCCGGTCATCGCAGATACTCTGTTCTGCAGAACAATTGCCAGAACGTCTCGTTTGTTGGACTTTGCGTCGAGTAATGCCTGCAATCCGGAATGAACAAGTCCAAAATCTCCGGTTACCGCGATACTCTTCTCTGGCATCCCTGATGCAACCCCAATTGCGCTGCCGAGCGCATAAGCAAGATCCACAACTCCATCGGGAGCCGTTCTTATCGAACAACCCACATCTCCTGCGATTACGATTCCCTTCGCATTCTTGACAGTCTTTATCGCCTCATAGATCGGTATGAACGGGCAGTCGTCGCAGATCTCGCGAGTAAACCCGCGGCTCTCCAGTGTTTCCGGGTACACCTCCAGTTCTATTGCGTCCTTGTCCATGTTCTCCATTGCGAAGAGGATGTCGTCTCTTGTCAGACCCCCGTACGGAAGATGCCCTGACCGCCTGCCAAGAACGCTTCCGGATTGCAACTGCGATTCGATCACAGTCCCGGTCTCCTCAACGATTAGCACGCGCCGATCCCTGATGAAATCCGCGATCTTCCCAACCGGCAGCGGATTTACGAACGAAAGTGAGAGATGCGGGATATTGAGTCTTTTCTGGCGCATGATCACATTGATGGTCGTTGATGCATAGCCTGACGAGATGATGCATGCCTGAACGCCTGTGTCAGAATCTGCGTCTGCGTCCACACCATCCTCTGTGCACACATTCAGATGTGAGTCCTCGGATAGACCTTCCATTGTGGGATACGTATCCCTGTGAAACAACTGATACCTGCCGTGCATCGAGTATTCCCAGATTGATCTATCGAATAAATGCGATTTAGACTTGCTTTGTGTCTGTTCTCCTTCGATTGTCCACGCGCATTCCGATTGCATCAGCCGATCGGTCAACCTGACAATCACAGGGGTGCGCACGGCTTCACTGAGGTGGTACGCCTCATTGATTGCAAAGCGCAGATTGCGTGGGTTCGGATCGAGCACAGGCACCTCTGCAATCAAGCCCCAGTATCTCGAGTCCTGCTCGTTCTGCGAGCCTATAGCCAGCGGGTCATCTCCTGCAATGATCACGATTCCCGCGCCGATTGTGTGCGTGCAAGCAGTGATGAGCGGATCTGCGAGAACATTCATCCCGACATGCTTCACAATAACCATTGACCGGCTGCCGCATGCCGATGTCCCGAGCGCAATCTCCATTGCGAGTTTCTCGTTTATGCACCACTCCGCATGCGCCTCTGCGATCAGACGCTCAGCAATTCCGGTCGTCGGGTAGCCCGGAACACATGCGATGGTTCTGATGTCGCATTCACTGACTGCGACTGCGATTACGTCGGTGCAGGGGAGACTTGTGGTCATGGTTGATGGATTAATTGACCCCCTATAACTTGACTCTATCAGATGTGCCCACTCCTTAGTAACTTAACTATTACTCCAGCTAAGTATATAGCGTTTCCGAAAAGTTGTGTTGTGTTGTGTTACGTTGTGTGCCCCGGAGCTGCGCGTTTCACCCGCGCACCGACTCAACCAGACGTCGCGGGTTTGCAGCGGTCGCAGCAGCCACATAGCGCTCACTCAACCCGGAGCCAAGCGCAACAATCTGCGCAACCGCATCTGGGATTAGATCATCTGGCGCATGCGCATCCGTGTTCACGACGAGATCGCACCCGATCTCGCATGCGATCCGCGCAACGTGCCCGTTTGTCCGGTTGTGCCCGGCTCTCGCTGTTATCTCGAGCAGTATTCCGTTTTCACGTGCCAGTTCAGCCTCGTCTTCAGTGATCAGTCCCGGATGTGCCAGAATGTCGATATCGGAGTTCAGCGCAGCAAAATTCGTGCCGGAAGCGACCGGTTCCACAGTGGTTTCGCCATGCACCACGATCACTTCGGAACCAAGCGATCTTGCCTTCGTTGCGAGCGCAGCAATCTTTCCTGGCGGAACATGCGTAATCTCCACCCCGCGAAGAACACTAATATCCCATTCCTCCTCCAGAAACGAGGTTTTCTTCATCGCATCCAGCACAAATTCGATATTCGTAAAATCGACATGATCCGTGATCGCGATCGCAGAGTATCCATGCGTAACTGCGCGGCGGACGAGTTCAGCGGGTATCAGTTCGCCATCGCTGAATATCGAATGTGTGTGCAGATCGATCATGATTACTGTCTATTGCACGAAACCTATAAGTATTGCCCAACAGAAGAATCTCCATCATATCAGTCACACACAGATTATCTCTACAGAAAATACCATGAACGGAATAAAAAGACTTATTCTTGACGTTTTGAAGCTCCATAACCCGTCAATTATCGAGATGGCGGATGCAGTTGGGAGACTGCCCGGCGTGGATGGTGTGAATGTGAGTCTATACGAGGTTGATCAACAGACCGAGAACGTCAAGATCACAGTCGAAGGCGAAGGTCTCGAGTTCGATCAGATCAAAGAAGTGATCGAGCATTTTGGCGCAGCGATCCACAGCATCGACGAGGTTGCATCCGGCAAACGCCTCGTCGAGGAGATAGAGACGTTGCAGGAACGAACATAGCAATTCACAATCTGCCCAATTCTCTCACTCGGCGGATCTCGCCTCTTTCATCTTCGAGGCAACATCACGCAGAATTGAAGATTTCGGAAAACCTGCATTCTTCACGAGCACCCTCCCGCTCTTTTCCCACCACAACGCAGGATATGCCGCTGAGTCCTCGACTTCCAGATCAAGATTGAGTGCTCTGGCTGCTGCGACGATCTCATCAAGCGCCGGCGACTTCACAGCGCTGCGCTTCCCAACCCTGCGCCCATCATTTCTCGATTTTGTGCTATCGAAATAGATGGGCCAGAGAACGATACGATCCCTCTGTGGCATTAAATCCCGCCTCCCGGATTCGAACCGGGGACATCACGGTCTCTGCGCGGTAATGTGTGCCTTCGCACATGATCATACTACAGCCGCGCACTCTATCCAGGCTGAGTTAAGGCGGGTAGATATAACAGTGGCGTGCGGTCTTTATCAAGGTTTTGTTTGCGCGGGCAATTGCGCGAAGTTCGCACACACCCCGGCATACGTCGATGTGGCAACACGTTGACACGATTCAAGTGCACGTGACTTCAACAGAATAACCTCATGCCCGGGAAGGTGGGATAAAGCCAAAATAGCTTTCTTCAAAACCAAAAACAGGTGCGCATACCAAGGTAGTTATATAACAGCGCGCTTAGAAAAGATAAAGAACATTTGAAAAGATTTGTCCGTGTAATTGGTTGAGGTGATGATGAACCGAAGCGTGTTTGGAATCAAGAATATAGATGTTCATTATATTTCTATAATCCCATATTTTTATACAATTCGCAAACCGGGGGCTCATACATGAAAGGCGGTGCCATGACCCTGCCCACGGTCTTCATCAGTTACAGTCACAAGGACGAAGCCTGGAAAGACCTCCTGCGCCCCCACATAGGGGTCTGGAAAAACAGAACCGCATCACCATCTGGCATGACGGACAGATCGATCCCGGAGGCAAGTGGTTCAACGAAATCAAACAGGTCATGGACCATGCATCTGTAACAGTATGCCTGATCTCGGCGGATTACCTGTCCTCTGATTTTTGCACAAAAGAAGAGATCCCCTACCTGCTGGAACGCCGTGAAAAGGACGGGATGGTCCTGATTCCAGTACTGCTGCGACCCTGCCTCTGGAAAGCCGTCCCATGGTTGAAGGAAATCCAGATGCTGCCTCGCAATGGTAAATCGGTCTCCGGAGATTTCCAGGACGAGCCGGATGAGGTCTTCTTCGAAGTGGCAGAAACCATTTTTGAGATTATCGACAACCCCAAGTACAAACCACCAGAGCCAACCCCTCTCTGGTCACCCCCTGAGAAAATCGATATCAACCGCCTCCCGATGACAGGTGAAGAGCTCTTCGGCAGACAGAAGCAACTGGAGATGATGGATCAAGCCTGGGAATCTGATGATACTCATATTGTCAGCTTTATTGCCTGGGGTGGGGTGGGAAAATCCACTCTGGTTAACAAGTGGCTTGAGCAGATGGAAGCTGATAACTACCGCGGGGCAAGCCGGGTCTTTGCGTGGTCATTTTTCAGCCAGGGAACCGGTGAGAAGGTCACATCAGCAGATCTTTTCATCGCTGAAGCGCTTGACTGGTTCGGTGATCCCGACCCAAGCGCAGGCTCCCCATGGGACAAGGGAGCGCGGCTGGCTGAGCTGATACGAGAGAATAAGACCCTGCTGGTTCTGGACGGACTGGAACCGCTCCAATCCCACTATGACTACGAGCGCGGGAAGATCAAGGATCCGGC
This sequence comes from Candidatus Methanogasteraceae archaeon UBA261, assembly GCA_002506015.1. Taxonomy (GTDB): domain Archaea; phylum Halobacteriota; class Methanosarcinia; order Methanosarcinales; family Methanogasteraceae; genus Methanogaster_C. The sequence continues at coordinate 16,209 of DAWR01000066.1, forward strand.
ACTCGCAACCCTCATCTCCGAACTTGCCCGCCAGAACTCCAGCTTGTGTGTCGTAACCACCCGCGAAGCAGTGGCTGACCTGACACCGTTTCAGGAGACCATCTGCCAGGAGGACCTGGAACTGATCTCAGCCGAGGCAGGGCGGGCTCTTCTGCGGGTAAGCGGCGTTTCGGGAACCGATCTCGAACTGGAAGCCGCTGCCCGTTCTTTCGGCAACCATGCCCTGGCTATCAGCCTGCTCGGTGTCTACCTGCACGAAATCCCTGGTCACCACATTTCAAACGCTTCCGAGATACCGGACCTGGACATTCCAGAGGAAGATGGGCGACATCCGCGCCGGATGATAGCGGCATTTGAACGATGCTTTGGCGAAGGACCGGAAGTGGAGTTACTTAGAATGCTCGGTCTCTTCGACCGCCCTGCCGACGCCGGATCTGTCACCGCGCTTCTGGCTTCCCCAGCGATTCCGAATCTGACAGAGCAGATCCGAGGACTCTCTGAAGCTGACTGGCTGCGCCTTATTCACAGGTTGCGTGAGAAGAGACTGATCGCCCCCAAGAGCAGGCACCAGCCCGATCTCCTGGATGCTCACCCGTTGGTGAGGAAACATTTCAGCGAGCAGCTCAGATACGAGTACCCAGAAGCCTGGCTGGAAGGGAACAACCGTCTGTATGAACACCTTAAACAGACTGCCAAAGAATATCCTGATACCATTGAAGAGATGATCCCACTCTATTCCGCAGTGGCTCACGGCTGCCAGGCAGGCAGGCACCAGGATGCGATGGATGAGGTGTACTGGAGCCGGATTCTTCGGGGGAATGAGCATTTCAGCTGGAATAAACTCGGAACATTTGGTGCTGATCTGGTTGCAGTTTTCGGGTTCTTTGATTTGCCTTGGGACAAACCCGTAGCTGGTCTTACTGGTGAAGATAAAAGTTTAGTCTTGGAAATAGCAGGCTATGATCTCATGGCGCTGGGCCGATTGAAAGAGGCAGTGCAGCCAATGAAGGCCGGGTTGGAGGCTCGGATTGCACAAGAGTATTGGAAGGGTGCTGCCGTTCCAGCAGGCAACCTCAGCGAACTTTACCTGACCATTGGCGACATTACCCTTGCCCTGAAGTATGCCAACCAGAGCGTTGACCTTGCCGACAAAAGTGGCGATGCTTTTGAGCGAATGAGCGACCGGACGACTCTGGCAGATGCACTGCATCAGGCTGGCAGCCAGTCTGAAGCCGAATCTCTTTTTGATGAGGCAGGGGAGATGCAAAAAGATTGGCAGCCTGAGTATCCCTTCCTGTATTCATTACAGGGGTTTCGATACTGTGATCTGCTGCTGAGCCAGGGAAGGTATCCAGAAGTGCTGAGCCGGGCTCTGCAGACTCTGGAATGGGCAAAAATAGAAGGGAGATTACTTCTCACCATTGCCCTCGACCACCTCTCCCTTGGAAGAGCGCATCTCCTCCAGACCCTACAAGAGGGCAGTCAGGATTTCACGCAGGCGAAAGAGCACCTGAACCAGGCGGTGGATGGGTTGCGGCAGGCAGGAACCCAGCATCACGTTCCCCGCGGCATGCTTGCTATGGCAGAGCTGTACAGGGCGCAAGGTGAATTCGAAAGGGCGCAGCGCGATCTGGATGAGGCGATGACCATTGCAGAGCGCGGGGAGATGGGGCTGCATCAGGCGGACTGCCATCTGGAATATGCACGGCTGTATTTAGCCACGGGGGACACGGACAAGGCGCGGGAGCACCTGGTTATCGCTAAGGAGATGATCGGGCAGATGGGATATCACCGGCGGGATCGCGAAGTTGCGGAGCTGGAGGCTGTGCTATGACCAAGCCCACGATCTTCATCAGCTACAGCCACAAGGATGAAGCCTATAAAGACCGCCTGTGACCCATCTGGGTGTGCTGCAGCGGGAGGGTCTTCTCGATCTGTGGGACGACCGCCGCATAGGTGCAGGTGAGGACGTATCAAAAGATAGAGGAAGCCATTGCAAAAGCCATGGTGGCTGTGCTTCTCGTCTCAGCCGATTTTCTCACTTCAAATTTCATTCTGAGCGAAGAGGTACCTCGCATGCTGGCTCAATAGTTCTCGCTGATCTTGAATACGATGTTATAGGAGAACTATCAGGTTGCGGACGAATCTCCTATCGAGTTGCAGGTGAAACAGCGGAAAGGGGATGCCAGAAAGTCCAGATGAAAGGCAGCTCGGAGTCGCTTTGAGAGGAAAAAGTACAGCAGGCGAAAGCTTGGTGAGCGACCGTTTGGAAATATCGAGTCCAGAAGGAGCAAATGCTACTATAAGCTCCCCGAAAGTAAACTGAAAGGCGCTGTTATTATCGGCTGTACCCACAACATCATTGCTTATTTCAAAAATAGAGCATGGTGTAGTCGGTTTGTGAAGTTATAATATGTTGGATTGTGCAAAAGTGGGTAAAAGGCGGTTAGCTTGGGCTATTTTTGTGGGATTGTTTTTTCATGGCCGAAATTATTGCTGGCAGGAGAGTGTAAAGAGATGATGGTGTTAAGTGTTGCTTTGGTTGAGATTAGTGCTATCTATATGGTGGCTGATATTTGATTTTTGTCCGGGCGCTGGTAATTTCTGGATGGGTTCCGTTCATACGAAAAAGTTATATGCTGAGAGCGTCCAGTAGTAATTGATCAATTGGTTTATCGATGCGGCTTGTGGAATTTGAGTATTTCAGTTCTGTGTGCGCTTTTCTAAGTTGATTGGTTTAAACTAAGAAGGAGGGATAGAATTGTTCGGAGGAGAATCCTACGATGCACCAGTTGTCGAAGGCACGGAGTATGATGTCGCCATAGAAGACATTGCCAGAGAAGGAGATGGCATAGCCCGTGTACAAGGTTTTGTGATTTTTGTGCCCGGCACAAAAGTCGGAGACAACGTCAAAATCAAAGTTGACAAAGTCATGAGACGGTTTGCAATCGCATCTGTAGCAGAATGAACTACGAATCGTAAGATTTCAATGTTTGGTTCCGGGTGTGCATCCCCCTGTTGAATCGGGGTGGTTCAATAATACGAGGTGCGCACACCGGAACAATTTTTTTTTTTGCAGCATCAGACGCCGTGGTCGCACTTCAGATGACTGTGCAAGGCGAGAACAGCGAGAATACAGATGTGAACAGAGATGGCAGAGCCACATCGCTGGACGCGCTTACGATCTTGCAGGCGGCAGCATGTAGCGTAGTGATCGTTTAGGTTTAAGTATCGTGGCGATGCTGACCATAGTGCATGAGACGATACGGTCCGTGTGGCAGGCTTATAGTATCAGTGCTGACCTGCCGGAGCGCATGGTAAGATGGATGGCATGAAATCGCAATGTGCAAGCCCTGTACTTAAGTGCGGGGTACATACAATTATTAGCTTCCCAAAAAGATTGAAAAGAGTTAAATTGGAAGATTAAACCATGACTGTTGAAAAGACTCTTCTCATACTCGAATCGGCACTGCTTATTGCTACTATTATACCTACTCCTTTACAGTATAAGGGAAGGGAAAGGTAGAAAAAACCGGATCTCCACAAGATTGTGTGGGTAACTTTTTATGGGATTTGCTCAACAGTCAAGCGTGGATACAAGCATTCACGAACCGTTTACTCGTACGCGTGCAATTCGATAGGCATGTCCTCGCGAACTATCGACAGCGCGTGCACACGACAACGGCGCAGGATGCAGAACGTAAACCAACACAATTAAACAAGGGGAACATAATATGAACAATAACATACTTGCGTCTCAAGGAATGATGCAAAGATCATCTATGGGCTCCCCGGATGTTATCATGGCTCGGCGGGTCATGGGTGATGAGTCGTGTAGAACTGCATCGGGACGCAAGAATTCTCGTGTGCAGAAAGAGGAGGACGGCATACACAGGCTATGTACTCAAGCGCGGGGTTTGGTGACAAGCAAATGTTCATCGTGTTTCCGCAACTTCAACCTGAGTTTGAAAGATCCGTCT
>DAWR01000015.1:0-3363 GCA_002506015.1 Candidatus Methanogasteraceae archaeon UBA261
GTGCGAAAGCGATGTCAATGACTCCGATATCAAGGCGATCTGCAAAAGCCGTGGTTTTCCTGTTAAGGAGGCTGCTTCTCGTGACGTCTTTGAAAACTTCTTCATCTCCACAATTGGCATAGAGGAAGCACTGAACTCATTAACATACGAGGAAGTTGTATTTCTCCATTTGCTCAATAAAATGGACAAAGAAGTTGGTATCGAATACTTCGAGAGACTATATGGTTCCGCAGAATCCACAAACGGTTATTATTACATGACTGTTACCAAGCGGTATAAAGAAACATTCAAAAAAGTGAAGAATAATCTACTGCGAAAGGGTGTGCTCATTGGCATAGTCGAAGAGCAAAAGACATATGTCAAATATAGCAAGATGGAACGCTGGCGATTTCGTTTTCCGCCGGAATTTGTAGAGTTTCTTCCACCTATCGTCAAACCTTCGGAATTTAAAGAAGCCGGGGATTTCAAGAGAGAGGTACTGCGTGATAAACTGCTTGAGGTTGCCGGAGGGGGCGAGAGACCATCTCCTTTGTCGAACTCAGACCAAAAATCGTTCACACTCGCAATCAACGATGGCAATCTGTTTATCGGAGATGAACAGTTCAGAGCAAAACGCCTGTTGGATTGGCAGCAAGCCTGCTGGCATGCGTCCGTTAAAACCGATACCAAGAAGCGGGGCTATCAGAGTCCTGATATGACTCCTGTTGAAGCTACACTCTATGCGCTCTCGCAACTTGGAGAGCATGAATGGCTACCCGCAGACAGTCTCGCGGTGATACTCAAGATCTTTACAGGAGATAATACAAGTCACCCCTGTGAACAGATCTGTGAGGCGGGCTGGGAGTGGGGCTGCCTTGTAAAAGTTGTGGTAGATAAAACGGCATACTACCGGTTACCTGATGATTCCCTGGAAGATGTGACCCCGCCACCACCTGAGCAGTATTTACAGATCGCACCTGACGGTACAGTAGTGCTAAATCTGGTGGAAATCCCTTATACTGCACTGGAAGTTTTGACTTCAATTGCACGTCTGGATATTCATAACGCAAATCTGCGAGTGACCGCAGACATAATCAAGATAGGGGACGCGCTCACGACAGTTCAAAAAAAAGGTGTTTTTGAGTGGTTAAGAGAGAATTCATCCGGTTTTCGCACCGCAATTGGGACTGCTGAAAAGAGATGGGGTAAACAGATCATTCATGAATGCCTGATGGTTGCACATGTGAAAGATCTGAGTCTCAAGGTGCAGATCGAAAAGTCGTGTACCGGTTCGCAACTTGTATCCCTTCCGGATGATTATATCGCATTTCCCTGTGGCACTCTTCCCGCGATACAGAAAATAGTGGGCGCGTCAGGACATGTGATCAAGAAGGTGAGGACTGAATGATGCGACCAAAACCAGACTTAACTCAGGCAGATATCGACGAACTGATCGTTGTTTCTAATCAGTGCGATCTGCGCCATGATTTACATGCCTTTGTTGCGTATGTGCGGGAGCGCGATGTAAAACGGTTACACCGGAGTAATAAGTTGAACAGGTCCGATCAAAAGCGATTGGCAAAACTCATGAGCGATTCTTATCTGGTAGAAGAAGTAGAGGCAAACGGGCATTCTAACTGGATATCTTATGTCGATTGCCTGGCGCTTGCATTCAAGTTCACAGACTACGACACTGAGGGGACATATATGGGGTATACCAGCAGTGAACCGTCATTTCCTGACAATTACATCGATGTCAATGCCGAAAAATACGAAGAGTTCATCGGTTTACCGTTAATAGAGCAGGAGACGAAGCTTCAGGATGTATTGGTAAAACATTATCTTGATGGCTACAATGAGTTTTACAAGACAAGTGTGGTTGGCAGGCTATCAGGGTTCTCGACTCGGGGATCAGCGACTGGTATTATACCGGGACTCGATTTTGGCAAAGCGAGGCGTTTTATTATTAAGGTTTTACAATCCTGCACGCCCGGCGTCTGGTACACTACCGCCTCATTGATCCGATATCTAAAAGAACATCATCCATTCTTTCTCATTCCAAAGAAGCCCAAGTATGAATATGAACATTATGCCGAGAAGGGCAGGTATGGCAACTTTCGGGAGCAAAAGGAGAGGTGGGGTGCAGAGATACAGATTTCAGAGAATGATGCGGATTCGTTTGAGCGGGTGGAAGGTCGCTTTGTGGAACGGTTCCTTGAAGGATTGCCCCTTATTTTAGGATATATCGAGGTCGCCTATTCCAAAACTGAATATAAGGGACTCCTGCCCAAGATTAATCAGCTTCAGGCGTTTCGGGTCAATGACATGTTCCTGCACGTGATGAGCGGGGAGGTCGTAGAGCCCAAAGTTACAGTGCAGCCGAATTTCGAGATGCATGTGGAATCGGAATTGTATCCGGTTCGGATTCTTTCGCAATTGACAAAACTTGCGGATGTCGTGGCAGAGGACAGGACAAGCATCTTAAAACTTCGAAAAACGAAGGTTCTGACCCAATTGAGCGAAAGAGACGGCTTTGATGTGATCAAGCTTCTGGAGACTATGAGTGGTCAGAAACTGCCACAGAATGTTCGAATCGAACTCGACGAGTGGACCGGGGCTTCAGAGGCATTCACGCTCTATGAGAATGTTGTGCTTCTTGAGGGAAACAAAGATCTGCCCGGAATCGACGAATTCACGATTGAGTCCATATCACCTACGATTAGAATCGTGCATTCACCTGACAAGTTGTTTGCGCATCTTATGCAGAAGGAGTTGATCCCTCTTCGCATAAAACATCGCTCTTCGGCTTTTACGCTCATTCCCGACGGTGCAGACACAGTATTTCCCAGACGCAATATGGGCGTTTCAAAATCAAAAGCAAAATCGAAGGCAAAGACAAAGAAGCGTGTGACGATAAAACGGGAAGTCCGGATCACATTTCACTTTCCGACAAAAAAATTGATGGAAGAATTCCGCAATGGGCTTATAACTGCCAGATGTCCCGTTGTTGCAGATTGGAGCAAATTGACACTTTCCTTTGACAAGCGTTACGAATCAGAGGTAAAGAAGGTCAGTAAGGAACTGTTAGATTACACAATCAAGATCGAGGATGCCTCATGAGCTCACAGCCACAGAAACCGCTTATAATCCAGAGCGATCGCACGTTGATGCTCGAGGTTGGGCACCCGGGGTACGTAGAATGCCGGGATTTTCTATCTCTTTTTGCAGAGCTGGTAAAATCGCCGGAGTTCATCCATACGTATCGGGTAACACCACTCTCGCTCTGGAATGCGGCAGCACTGGATGTGCCGTTTGAAGAGATAACCCGCGGTCTTGAAGAGTTCTCACGTTACAGCGTTCCGTCAAATGTCATCGTCGATATGA
>DAWR01000015.1:3433-8288 GCA_002506015.1 Candidatus Methanogasteraceae archaeon UBA261
AGACTTCTGGGTGGATAACGGCAGCATCCCCGGACTCTTCATATCACAAGCAAGACGCGGCGATCTTAAGCACGCATTGATAAAGGCAGGCTATCCGGTCAAGGACCTGTGCGGATATATGGAGGGGGAGCGGTTCGATATCACTTTGCGCGACGTTGATCTCGAGGGGGACTCATTTGCGCTGCGTGATTATCAAAAGGAGGCTATAGATCTCTTTTACTGCGGGGGAGATACGACCGGTGGCAGTGGAGTGATTGTTCTTCCATGCGGTTCGGGCAAGACGATTATAGGACTTGGAACAATAGCTCAGATATCAAGTTACACATTGATAATCGCCACCAATACGGTCTCGGTTCAGCAGTGGCACGATGAACTTCTCTCCAAGACGCACATCAACGAAGCGGACATCGGCGAGTATACCGGGCGCATCAAAGAGATTAAGCCGATAACAATCACCACATACCAGATGCTGACACATCGTAAAACAAAGGATAGTCCGCTTCACAACCTGAAGATCTTTACCGAGCATAACTGGGGGCTAATTATATATGATGAGGTGCATATACTCCCTGCTCCGGTATTTCGTGCAACAACGGCAATTCAAGCCAGACGGCGGCTCGGGCTTACTGCGACACTGGTTCGCGAAGATGGCAAAGAAGATGATGTCTTTGCACTGATCGGTCCGAAGCGATACGATGTTCCGTGGAAGACGCTTGAGAGTCGTGGCTATATCGCGGAAGCCATCTGTACCGAGTATCGCGTCCCACTTTCGCCTGAAGAGGAGCTTACGTACGCCCATGCCGCTAAACGCGCCAAGTTTCGCATCGCAGCAGAGAACGAGCGCAAAAAAGAGCTTGTGTGCGAACTCCTGGAGAACCACGCAGGCGAGAGCATCTTAATCATCGGTCAATTCATTTCGCAGATAGAAAAGCTTGCCAAATCACTAAAACTTCCGATTATCACAGGCAAGACCAAACAGGACGATAGAGAGAAGCTCTACGATCAGTTCAGGAAGGGAGACATCAACACACTTGTGGTATCCAAGGTCGCAAACTTTTCCGTGGATCTGCCTGACGCCAGTGTCATGATCCAGATATCAGGTACTTATGGTTCGCGTCAGGAGGAAGCGCAACGATTGGGGCGTATTCTTCGTCCAAAAGAACATGCTTCTCATTTCTACACACTGGTCTCGAAAGGTACCGTTGAACAGACGTTCGGGAGCAATCGTCAACTCTTTTTGGTGGAACAGGGGTATCGGTATCAGATCAGGTACTTCTGAGATCAGAATACATTAAAAAGTGTCACCGTTAGCGACCACAGAATCAATCAGAACCAGAAAAATTCACTTGTACCCTCAACATCACAAACAACGTTTTTACGTAATCAGTTGCGATAAACGATATGATGAGCAATCGCAATTTGCTGGTTCTGGGTTTCATTGCTGGATTCTTCAGTGCCGCCCTGGGCATCGGCGGGGGTGCAATCATAGTTATCGCATTGGCGCTCTTCTTCAGTTACGACATAAAGCGGTCGATCGGAACGTCTCTGGCAACAATCGTCCCCACTGCTTTTGTTGGAATAATAACGCATTATATGATACAAAGCAACAATATTAAACTGCTCGTCGTATCATTTGTTGTCATTGGCTCGGTAACCGGCGCAAAATTTGGTGCGGGATTGGCAAACCGGATGAGCAACAGACGATTGACGCGATTATTTGCTTTGCTGCTTGTGTTTGTAGGATTAAAATTAACAGGCATAATAAATTTCCCGACCGAATCGGTTTCGGATACCAACGCGTATCCTCTGCTGATACTTCTGGGTCTTATCGCGGGTTTGGCATCCGCTCTATTTGGCATAGGCGGCGGCGTGATAATGGTTCCGGTCTTGAATCTGTTCTTCGGGCTGTCGATACACGAAGCCGTTGCCACATCATTGACAATCATTTTGCCAACCACCCTCGCAGGAGCGATGTTTCACAAGAAATTCAATAACATAAATACCGAAGCAACAAAATTCTTGATCCCGGCATCACTGATCGGAGCGGTTTTTGGTGCAATCGCCGCAAACAATCTGCCTTCAGACACTCTGAAAGTAATTTTTGGGATTTTTATGATTTTATGCGCGATTAAAATTTTTACGCAGGAACAATGATTGAGCATATCAGGGCATACCGCGGGACTATGGGGTGGATGGACAATCATTAAATGTGATCACCTCAAAAGGTGATTGTGATGATTCGTGTCCACAATCTGACAAAAAAATTCGGAAACAAGATCGTGTTCACTGGCATCAATTTTTCCGTCAGGAAAGGCGATTTTCTGACGATTGTGGGACCGAATGGGGCAGGAAAAACGACCCTTCTTAAGATCATGGCAACACTCACCAGATACACGGAAGGCAATGTCGAGATCGGCGGTTTCGATGTGAAAGACTCACCTGAAGAGGTCAGAAAGATAATCGGGGTAATCTCACATAATACTTACCTGTACAATGAACTTACGGCTTACAAAAATCTCAAATTCTTCGGAAAAATGTATGACATTCCGGAAATCACCGCAAGAATCAACGATGTTCTGAAAGATACCGGACTCTCGACCGAAATGCACAATCGTGTCGGTACGTTCTCAAGAGGCATGAAACAGCGGCTGGCAATCGCACGTGCGATCCTGCACCGTCCATCTGTTCTCCTGCTCGATGAGCCATACACGGGTCTGGACCAACATGCGTCGGCGGGTCTTGAGGATGTGCTGCACGGGTTGACCGGCTCCAAAATCACCACGATCATGATATCGCACGATATGAAGCGCGGTCTTGCGCTCTGCGATCATGTTCTGATCCTGGCGTCCGGCGGCGTCGCATACCATGCGCCGGCGTCGGAGATTGCTGATGCAAACAGGCTTCAGGCGGTGTATGACCGGTGCATTAATGTGAATGCTGCGAACAATCATAGCAAGATTGGTGAAACTGAAACATGACTCTAAGAATATCGATCATCGGATTCGGCGCTGTCGGGCAGGGCGTTGCGGAAGTGCTGATGCGCACAGACCACTACCATCGCCACTCTTTCAGGGTGGTCGCAATCGCCGACTCGCATGGCGCGGTTGTTGACGAGAGCGGGGTTGATCTGAGAGACGCGCTCCGGCAGAAGAAGGAGACCGGAACGGTTGCAACTACGGATGCGAACGCGACTACGGCGGACGTAACGTCACTCGACGTGATCACAGGCGTGGACCACGAGATTGTTGTCGAAGTAACGCCAACAGAGATGACAACAGGCGGAATCGGGCTCACACACATCAAAAAAGCATTCGAAAACGGCAGGCACGTCGTCACATCAAACAAAGGTCCGCTCGTTGTGAAATACGCAGAACTATGCGAGCTTGCGAGAGCTGCGGGTCTCCATTTCAGATTCGAGGCGACGGTCGGCGGGGCGATGCCGATAATCAACCTTGCAAGAGAAGTTCTGGCTGGAAATCNNGGTTCTCGCACTCGAGGGCGTGCTGAACGGGACGTGCAACTATATCCTCACGCGTATGGACGACGAGGGCGTATCGTATGAACACGCGCTCGGGGAGGCGCAGGAACTTGGCATCGCCGAAACAGACCCGACAGCGGATGTCGATGGGATCGATACCGCAGCAAAGATCGTGATCCTCGCGAATTCACTCTTCGGGATGGATGTGGGCTACGAAGATGTGGATGTGACCGGCATCACAAAGATCACTCCGGAAGCATTTAAACTGGCAAAAGAGGGAGATCACACGATAAAACTGATCGGGGAGGTCCGGGACGGTGTGCTCAAGGTTGCGCCAAAGATGGTGCAAAAAAACCATCCGCTAAACATTGGCGGAGCGTTCAACCTCGCATCCCTCCAGACCGAACTTGCCGGCAGAATAACGATCGGAGGGGTCGGCGCAGGATCAATCGAGACCGCAAGCGCGATATTGAGCGATCTCCTGTGGATAGAGCAGGCTCTGGGAACGTCGCAATAACAGGTAGCAGGGGAATTGCGAAGAATCTCCGGAAAAAGAAGAAAGAAAAAAAAGAAGACCGCGGGCGATTACTCAATTACTATTGATTCACCCAGCGTGACGCTTCCGTCGTCTGCTATCTGCCACGTGCAGTACTCTCCGAAGACATCTCCGACACTATCGAAGGTGATCTCTCCGGATGCGCCCTGGTAGTTGATCTCTGTTCCGTTCCTGATCAGTGCAAGCGCTGTTCCTATGTCAGAGACCTCCTCGCCCGGAGCGTTCGCAACGCCTGGTATTGCATCGCGTATTGCGGTTCCGTCTGCGCTTCCTGCGCTCTCTATCGCAAGAGCGATTATCGCAGCAGCATCGTATGTGTTCGAGCTGAACGTGACTGGTTCTTGTCCGTATTCTGCCTCATACGCCGCTGCAAACACCTCATGAGCAGGACCTGTGGCTCGCGGGTCAGGTGTGGTGCCGACAGAGCCCGCCACGATGTAGTTGCCATCGGAATCCTTTCCGACCTTCTCAGCCAGTTCATCGGTACGCATGCCCTCTGAGAACAGCCAGTCGCTCGTATCCATCACGCCTTTCTGGTATGCGGACTTGATGATGATGCTTCCGGTGTCAGGATAGCCAACGAGGATGATTGCGTCCGGATCGTTCGCAGATACCTTGTCAACCTCGGAATCAAACGTTGCGCCGGTTGCATCGTACTTAACCTGGTTGATAACAGTTCCACCGAGTTTCTCGAACTCTTCCTTGAAGACGCCCTCGAATCCTACACCATAAGCGTTGTTGATGACAATCGTGCTCACATTGACGTATCCACCCTCATTTGCGAGTTTTGTCATCGCTTTACCCTGCAACGCGTCCGACGG
>DAWR01000098.1 GCA_002506015.1 Candidatus Methanogasteraceae archaeon UBA261
AAAATCCGCTCTCTTTCTTTTATCTCGATTTTCGGCGAAACGTGAATCACCGCCCAAAAGGTGTCACGCAGGTAGGACACGTTCCACCCTTTTCAAACGTCGACTCTTCAATCGCGTCGTTATCAGCGGTAATTCTACATGTGTTCTGTGACGATAAAAGGACAGGCTATTTCAATTCACCGAAAGTCAAGATTTATGTATGATGGTTAAAAAGTTTCTGATAGAGATTATTCTACGCTATCACTATAAAATTGGACAGTGCCGGGGACTGGCACGAACAGGATCATTCGAGAATGTGCGGAATACGGACTGCCCGAACCAGAGTTCAGAGAGACCGGAACGAGTTTTGTTATCACTTTTAGAAAAGACATACTTTCCGAGGGATATCTTAAGCACATAGGATTAAACACCAACCAGGTGAAAGCGGTAATGCACCTGAAAGTGAATAAAGAGATAACTAATGGAGCGTATCAGAAATTGAATGAAGTATCAAGATCGACAGCCACAAGGGAACTCTCAGCACTTGTTAAACAAGGAATCATCGAAAGACACGGGCGTACCGGGCGCGGCACAGTATACGTGCTAAAGGGCTCAAACGACTCATAAACGACTCGATGGGAACATCCTGAAATGATGAAAATGATAGCAGAAGTGACCAAAACATCAGGACGATTGCATCATATCTAACCCCACAATCTGCCACAGCGAAACGACCTTTCGCACAAACACACGTATCGGGTAGGTACTTATGAGGACAAGAGAGAATATTAGTACGGTTAAGAGTTCGTTTACAGGCGGTGAACCACATTGAGACGACAGATACTAACAGATGACAACAGGGCGGTTCAGGTCCTCCGTATCCCCTACTATTACCAATCCAACTCAGATTGGCTATGTTTCGTCTTCTCTCTAAAGATGTGTCTGGAATATTTCAAGAACATCTACCGGAACGAATTTGTCAGGAACAGTACACCAAACTTAAGCATCGATGAACTGAAACAGTTGACCCATTCAGGCGAATTCACAGGCACAAGAATAGATAAAGCCCTTATGAATGAACTGACACGTAAAATCCCTTCAATAAACTTCACCTTAGATGAAGAATGCTCTATCGACCACCTCAAGAGAAATTTCGAGAATGACCTGCCCACAATCGTTCTGTACAACTGCTCATACATGCTTTACGAAGAACCAGGACCCGGTCATGCCGGCGTAGTCATCGGAATAATCGAAGATAACGACCTGATACTCAACAACCCGTGGTTAGGTCCGGAGAGCATGGTCAAATGGAAAGATTTCCTCAAGGGTTGGGAGCTTGAATACAATAAAGTGGTGATGCTGGAACCTGTTACACAAACCCGGCTGGAGGTGAACTGATATGCAGAGAACATTGTGTGATATGCCGGTTAGCGAGGAAGACGCCAGGAAATTTGCTTATGATGTAATCAGAAGCGAGTTGGGCAGTATCCCATATCCCGGAAAACCGCGATTGGACGACGTTGGAATCTGGACGGTCCCGATTACAGCCAGGTACCCCCGGATTTCATCGGATGTGGCAAGAGATGTCCCTGAAAAAGTGCGGTTTATGAATTTTGAAGACATTGGTGAGATTAAAATCGATGCGAGCAAGGGCGAACTGATATACCGACCCAAATATTATGAAATAAGCAATACCATCAAGGAAAATTTAGAAAGAGTGAGAACCACAGTTGAGATGGCGTTAGTCAAAGTGGGAGCGAATAGATTTGCAAAATTACCATTCCCGGAGCATATGCACACACCGATTGTCGATATTTTATCCTGGATCTTAATTAACGATAAGATAGACCTCTCAGAAGACCTTTCTTCGATTGGTATCGATGATAAAGAGAAATACATCCAAAATATCGGTCTTCTGGAAACTGCGGGATTGGTGAGAAGAAGCGGGGATCTGATAATTCCGGACAACAACCTTGTTGAGATTGAGACAACATATCAAACCTTTCCTGAACAGATCTCTAATTCGATGTCGTTCTTCTTTGAAAAGGGATATGCTTCTATCGATAGCATAAAACAAGTATTGGGTCCACATTTGACCATAACCGGGTTTTGTTACGAAACCGCATTGGAGTATGGCGGTCTGGTTCCTATCAACTATGGGGCTATTGATAGGATGATCGCAGATGTTTACAGGCAGGAAGTGAAGAGATTTAAGTTACCGAGATATTTGATCCAGCTTGAATCGGTTGGTCTGCTGGAGAAGACAACCATATCCGGAAAAACCGTGTGGCAAGGCAAAGAAGATATATTTGACAGAATACAGGGAGAAGAAGAAATCTTGCAGCCTGTCAGAAGATTCCTTGCGTAACAAAACCGGGAGATGACGCTGAAATGAAGTTTACATCTGGCTACAACCTGCTGCCGGAATACGATGAGATTGTTAAACGGGGAATCATCGAAAGACGTGGACGTACTGGGCGCGGCACGGTATACGTGCTGAAGGGCTCAAACGACTCAATGAGGACATCCGGAAATGATGAAAACAATGGCAAGGGGATACAAAAGTGAATAAAAGCATAAAAGACATTAAACCAATCCTCGATGAGGCGAAAGAAAGACTTCAAAACATCTATGGGGGCAGATTAAAGGAAATAATCCTGTACGGCTCATACGCACGAGGCGATGCTACAGAAGGTTCTGATATTGATCTTATTCTTATTTTGGAAGATATAAACAATCCTATTTCTGAATTAGAAAAGTTTTCCGGAGAGATTCATCAGTTAGACTTCTTATACGATACAGTGATCTCCATAGTCCCCATTGAAGCGCGTCAATACCAAACACGGAGGTTACCGATCATTCTCAACGCAAAAAGAGAGGGGATCCCGATATGAAGGAAGATATAGACGTCTCGGAACTTATAGAAAAAGCGAAAGAGAGTCTTGATGCTGCGAAGAGTCTATTTGAGAATGGATTTTATGGCTTTTCTGCAGGCAGATCATATTATGCCATGTTTTATACAGCTGAGGCGATACTGCTGACCAAAAACCTATCCTTCTCAAAACATTCAGCAGTCATCGGTGCTTTTGGAAAAGAGTTCGTTAAAACAGAAATTCTGCCCAAGAGATTGCGAGAATACATGGTCTCTGCTTTTGACATAAGACAATTGGGCGATTACGGCGCGCCCGGATCTGTACATGAGGTGCAGGCGCAATTGCGGATAAGGAAAACACAGGAATTTATAGAGACCATTAAAGAATACTTGATAGGGGAGGGGTACCTCTTATGAGGTCTGCAGAACGTTATACTCGTAGCAAAGACCCAGAACCCCAGAAACTCGACACCATCATCGGTCGACTTAGCCATACCGGAATAGTCACCGGTATAATTGAGGATTATGACATGAGACTCAACAATCTGTGGATATGTCATGATGGGCTGGTTAAACATCGACCTGTTGGAAAATCAATAAACGAGACACAGGATACGTGACAAAGATGGCTGAAATAGGAACGATATTGGATGAGCTCGTAGGTAAAATCGCCAATGCATTCAACCCGGAGAAGATCATCATCTTTGGTTCACACGCGTACGGCAGACCCACAGAAAAAAGCGATATAGACATTCTCGTAATCATGGAAACCACCAAAAGAGAGATTGAACGCATGGTAGCAGTGAACAAGCTACTGCGCGATTATCACAAAAAAATCGACTTGGATATCCTGGTAAAGACACCAACAGAGGTTAAACATCGTTTAGATATCGGTGACCCGTTCATCAGTGAAATTATATCAAAAGGAAGAGTTTTGGCACATGGGAAGATCGCACATAAAACCACAAAACAACCATCACCATGACCACAACACTCCTCGGAATCGTACTCCGCCACGACAAGACCGGATTCACCTTCATCACGAGAGAGCACCTCAAAACATGGGAGTTCATCCACTACCAGACCGACCGCCAGCAGATCCTCTGCCGGATCACCGAGACCGAGCCGCTCACCGAGTATCCTGTCGAATTCCTTCTCGACACCGCGATCGTTCCAGCAGATGTCGCGGAGTTCTGCGGTTTTGATCCCGATGAATTCGAGTATTACAAAACAAGAGCCGCCGTGATCGGATATTTCGACGAAAACCTCGGCGAGTTCATAAACCCGCGCATGAACCCTGCCGCAGGCACTGTGATACACAGGTCGGCAGCCGAGCAGTTGCGCGACATCAACAAAGCACAAGCAGGTGGGATCGGATCTGCAACGATCGGGACGATCGCAGGAACTGATTTTGAGGTCGTGCTCTCGGTTAAGGATGTTGTAAGCCAGCATCTTTCAGTCATCGCAGCCACAGGCGCGGGAAAATCGTACACGGTCGGCGTAATTGTCGAGGAGCTGCTCATGCCTCATAACCGGGCGCCTGTGCTGATATTTGACCCGCACGGCGAGTATACGGCTCTGGAATCGATCGCCAATGACCCGCGGTTCTGGGATGGTGAGTACAAGCCGAAGGTCAGGATAATAAAGCCTGAAAAGATCAAGATCCGCATAGGGGACCTCGAAACATCGGATCTGATCAGCATAATCGACGACGGCACGATGTCAGACAAGATGAAGACGCTCTTTGGGAGTGCGTGCCGCACGCTTCGGAAAGACAGTTTTCGGCAGTTCACACGGAGCGAACTGCGGAGTACGGTCGATGCGATGCGAGACGGGAGCAACGACTCCTCGATTGAGGGGATCCTCTGGCGGCTCCGTAAACTGGACGGCGGGATATTTCATGACCACGAGGATGTGCCGATTGTTGAGTACCTGAGGATCGGGCAGCTCACGGTTATGGATGTCTCCGGCATCAGCACTGGGTTTCAGCAACTGATTGCGCAGGTGATCCTCAGGAAAATCTTTGACGCACGGCAGAAGACGGAAAACGGCGCATATACGAGTGATACGCCTGACAAATACCTGCCATACCCGGTCTTCGTGATTCTTGAGGAAGCGCACAGGTTTGCGCCGCAGGGCAGTGGTGGCGGTGCAGGCGGAGACGGGGGTGAGGGTGGCGGAAGAGTCGCGAAATCAAAGCCGATCATAAAAACGATCCTTTCTGAGGGCAGGAAGTTCGGCGTCGGGATCTGCATGGTCTCGCAGCGCCCGAGTAAGCTTGATTCTGACTCGCTCTCCCAGTGCATGACCCAGATCACGATGCGGATCATCAACCCGGCAGATCAGGAGCAGATCGGTCGAAGCATCGAGTCGGTGAGCCGGGATATCGTATTGGAACTGCCAGCGCTTGCGAAGGGGCATGCGATCGTCTCAGGCGTTGGCATCAACACGCCGACAATCGTTATGATCAGGCAGAGGTACGGGCGGGATAGGGGCGCAAGCAAGGATGCGCCGTCGATCTGGGTGCGGATGTCGGCGCACGGGCGATCTGTGGGGGGCGATGTGGGTGGGGGGCAGGGGGCGATTTTCCCTGATCCGGATCTGGATATCGGGGTGTGAGGTGGCTAATACGGCTTTTCGGCAGGTTTAACGTGATCGATATAAAAGAACTGCACAGCAGAACCGAGCTGCCGGCAATCGTTGTGATGCGGACGGCACCTGACATGGGGCGGATCAGGGACGCGCTGCGAAATCTGCCTGACTTTGGGAAGCGGTGGCAAGCCATCAGGGACGCTGGCACGATCACCGAAGTCGATATGCCGGAGGGGTCTCTCTGCATTCAGTGCGCAGGAATCTCGACAGAGGATGTAGCTAAGATCGTGCGGCTATCGACGACCCCTATTCATATCCCTGAGCCGCTTCGGGTTGCGCACCTGATCGCAACAGGTATGGTGTGCGGGGGGTCGCGGGGCAGGCATAAACCGCATCCACTATCCGTGCTCGCCACACATCGCGGGGTGAGCGTTTCAACCATCTTAATCACCTGCGATGCCGGATATGATAAAGATGACAACTCCGGATTTGGTATGCACCTGGTAGATAATTCTATAATCTCCGATCCGAATCCTGCAATCCCGAACTGACCCTCAAATCTTACGGTGCTGCGAAGGAAATGGGTTATCTGCAAGCGATTCGATGGCTCTTATGATCCGCGGAATTTGTTGCGGGTCAATGCTGTGCAAATCTTGTGCTGCCGAACTCTTCTATCGAATTTCTTATGAGCCTAATCTTCTTTCAGCCCTTTCTTAAGATCTTCAAATGTTGTTGTGGGCTCATCCCAGCGTTCGGCGATGATCGATAGGTCGTGGAGGTCTTCCAAAAGTTCCTCATACGCCCCAATCGAGAGGATCACTGCTGTTTTTGTCCCTTCCCATTCACAACATACTGTTTCTGGAGCGCGCTCATATTTTTCACCTTGTATCTGCTAACCGGGTTGATATTTTACTCTTTTGGATACAAATTAACTGATTGGAACCACCCTATGCTTAGCCAGAGCTACAACTGATTTGCACCCGAAAGGTGCTTTCTTGACCGGAACCTATAACTACACTACTGACAGATAATTCACATGGAAAAAAATATCAAATATAAATATCAGGTCCGTGGCAATAGGGATACTGTAGATGCTCGACGAATACTGGCGGAGCAGAGGGAGAGTCCAGATCTGCATTATTCAGCTAAATGCCATGTTGATTTAAATATTATTAGTCCTATCGGTGGCACACACCATATATCACGAATGGAATTTGGGATTGCAGGGGGAATTTTGATGGTGCTTGTTGCGTCTGGCATGGGTGGCGACGACGGAAGCATAGCAGGAATTGCAAATGATCATACAACAGGACACCCCGTGATTAAATCCATGACACACACTGATCACGACATCGACACATCCATAACCATCGATTCTGTCCTGCCAAGTAGCAAGCCGGACTGTAGTGCCAATTATTATATAGGAAGGTCCTGTGCATGGGGGAGTCACATTGCGCGGTGTTTAATCAAAAGCCTATCGCGTGGATCGTAGCGTCTCATGGCAGTTATGGTCAAATCACCAGGATACTTAAAATTAACCGATCTATATGCTGCCTGCCGCTACCCGCAGGATCCTGATAGCGTCGAGCGAGGTGACGCTGACGTCCGCGCAAGTTGAGCGGGGGCGAGAGGCTCGCGATCTGAAGCGTGATCACGGCGTCTGTGGTGGTGAACGCAGGTGACTCCTCCGGGGTCGGGGCGCGACCGGCTCGGTCTCGAACTGAGGCTCGCCTGATTGCTTTAAATCGTTCTGACGAGTTACCGAATTACAGTTGCTTGATACCAAGTTGTTTCCTTATCAGTTCGCAAAGGCTGTCTTTGATCTCAGAATGCCTGGGGACGGGTGTTTTCTTTCCATTCATGGGATTCATATATATGTCGTGATTTCCACCGTGGCGTTTCAGATAGCATCTGGAATCTACCAGTTCTCGTATAAAATCACGCCGTTTCACGCCTCGACTCCCAGTTCCTTAGTCATAATAGCAGTATGTGGCAATGCCAACCCCATCTCTTCTTCCATCATCAGTCGGTACGCTTCCCGAACGTTCTCTTCCAGTTCTTCAAGAGATTCGCCCTGGCTGAATACCCCTGGAACTTCCCTGAGCCTACCGACATACCATCCGCCATCCAGCCAATACTCAAGCGTGAAATGTCTTAACATGGTTTACCTCCTTACGTTGTAGTTCTGACTAACATGATTAAGTTATCCTATGTCATTCTAAATCATAAGCGGGGGTCTCATAGACAACAATCGATATCAGCGACAGGACGTTTGGGTAGCAACTGAAACATGCTGATGCGACCGGCGCTGATTACGCTGTGATCGTCGGCGCGAAGGAGGTTGAGGTGGGCATGGTCACGCTGTGGGATATGCGGACAGGGTGCAGGAGATGCTCGGGCTTGAATACGCGACTCTGCAGATTACTTGATGATTTCGACGTCGATTTAATCGGGTGTATGTGAAATATACCACACACAAGTGTAATTTGGAACGCTATATGGCAGCCTCCTTCTTAATCGGCACCCTCTGTAACCATCATTTTTCATCCGATTTCCAACCGCAACCCCAACTCCTCCAGCTTCCGCTCAGAAGGAACGCCCTCCGGATCCCACCCCCGAAACCGGTAATACTCGCCAAGCGCATCCTCAAACTCTGCCTGAACAATGCCATAATCTCCAAAGAACCGATCCGGCAGCGTATCATCGGCACGCGAGAACCCCGCACGCAGATTGAAGAGACGTTCGACATTCCATATCCGCTCGCCTGCACGCAGCAGGTCCTCTGATGTGTACGTAAGTCCGCATACAGCGCTCAGCATGTTAGAATACTCCTCTGAAGAGAGAGCAAAGGACGAAAAGCTGCACATCATGATCGAATCTATCGCAGCCGAGAGATTCTGGAAGACGCAGACCAGCCCGGGCTTCCCGATTAAGGTGTGCCGATCGATCAGCTTTGGCTTGCCTATGATCTCGGGCGCAATCATGTACGCACGTGTATGGCATCCGCCGCGGTTCGAGGTTGCGTAAGCAAGCGCCTGCCCGAGCGCACCCCGCGGATCGTACCCGGGCAGTTCCAGTCCCTTTGAGTGCATGCTCGCATGCCCAGCGTTCTTCGCGTCCGAGTATGCCTTTGATCCCATGCTCAGTTCGCGTCCGAGACCTTCCCGCTCTCCGATCCTGGCTGCCAGTTCGGCTATGTCGCAACTCTCCTCGCATATCTCCTGATGACACGCGATAGTCGAGCCACACGAGATCGTGTCCATACCATAATCATTGCATATCCGATTTGTGTCCATTATTTTATCAAAATCGCTGTTTTCACAGTCTGGACCGAACATCGCAATTGTTTCGTACTCCGGAATCTCGATACCTTCCTGTGTGCTCTGCCTGCATGCGATTGAGCATTTGTGGCAGGAATGCCGCTTCAATCTGTAATTTTCTTTGATGTGTTCACCAGACATCGATGACACTGGTGACGTCGATGATTCCAAGGATACTGCGGATGCCGACTCGCCATCCCGAAACTGCACGTCCCTGAAGTTTCTGGTGGGCAGCAGCCTGAAACGGCTGATCAGATTCGCAAGAGACGGCGTCCCGTAGGTCGAAAGGCTCTTGAGTGGCGGGCTTGCACGAAGCAGCCGCGAAACCTCTTCGTTTGCGCTCTTGAACGCCTCTTCGTCCGCAACACCAGGTTTTCCGGTCCCCTTGACCACAATCGCCTTCAGTTTCTTAAATCCCACCACCGCGCCGATTCCGCCGCGTCCGCATGCGTGGGTGTAGTCATTCATGACGTTTGCGAACCGGACGCAGTTCTCACCCGCACGCCCGATGCATGCCACCCTTCCGCGGTGCCGTCCTGCCAGCAGATCCGTTGTCTTGCGCACGTTCATTCCCCAGATATCGCTCGCATCGCGGATGCTCACCTCACCGTCATCGATTACGATGTACACCGGGGAATCGGACTCCCGGGTGATCTCCACCGCATCGAATCCGGCACGCTTCAGTTCGCTTCCGAAGAATCCCCCTCCACTCGAGTCCAGAATCGTCTTCGTGAGTGGCGACTTTGTGACAAAGGAGTGCCGCCCGGACATGGGCGCAATGCCAGTGAGCGGTCCCACAGCGAGTATGAGTGGGGCATGAAGCGCATCCACCCCAGGATCCGCTCTGTTGCACAGAAGAGCTACGCCAAGCCCCCGTCCGCCGATAAAGTCTCTCGCAAGATCTTTTGGGAGCGGGGCATGCTTGATTGCTCCGCTGTCAAGATCGATTGTTGCAATATTTCCGGTCCAGCCGTGCATCTTCATTTCCATTTTCACCTTCTTCACGTAATCTGCATGATCGTTGGTTCCGGCTCCACAAAATATATGTGCCATGATGACCAATAAAGTGGTGGTGGTATAATGTGACAGTGGACGAGGTTACAATTGAATCGAAGCGAGAGATATACGACAGCTTGCCGAAGCTCCTGGTATACATGAGCATCGCAGTACTGATCTACCTGTTTGCGATGTTCGTATTCCTGCCGCTCGGACGCGGGCTTGTGATTGGCGGAACTCCGACATCAACGGCAATCAGTGCGATCGCAATTCTTTCGATCATACTTCTGATGTGGCGCAGCTCACGAGAGATTCGTGACATCTGTGATGCGATCGGAGGTTTGATAGCGGTCAATGTCGGCAGGGAAGGTGCATGTGACGAAGAGGTCGAACATTACCAGAAAGCGGTAAAGGGAGTCGTTTATGTCTTCGTCGTGGTCTTTGTATTCCTGTTCATCGGTTCGCTGCTTACCGAGATTTCAGAGGCGTTTGCCGGGATTCTGCTCGTAATAATCTTTATATGGGCAGTGTACACGCTATATTCCTCAGGAATGGCGATATCTGCAGAGATCGAAGCGACAGCGAATGAAATTGCCGGGAAACTGGAGAAGAAGATCGTGAAGGGAACAGAGGCGGAAACGGAAGTGGAAGTGGAAGCAGAGACAGAAGCTGGATATGGGTATTAAGGCGGGGAGATTCGAAGCAATCTCACCCATCTTCATTTTTATCAGTGCAAATTGAGCTGAATACCGGACGGTTATGGTTTCATCGCTTACACGCCATTCGCTTCGGTAAAACTTGTTATAGTTGTATGTGTTTAGCTGGATGTGAAAAAA
>DAWR01000134.1 GCA_002506015.1 Candidatus Methanogasteraceae archaeon UBA261
AGGTTACTACATAGTCTGCGGCTTTGGGACATTGTATCCGACCAACTGCCCCATCACTCCGCAACCCACCTCTGCAAATTCGACCACGCGACACCATGGAATGCTCTGACCAATGCGCTTGACACAATCGTATTTCTCATACGATCGTCGTGAAAACATTGGATTAGATTATTCCTTTTTCAGAATAAATTCTAGCTAATTCTTCTGTATCGATGGAACATGTCACCACACCATCAAATTCTTCGTGTGACAGCTTAAGCTGCCTTCTCATTGCACTGAGCAGCGAACCACCATATTCCTTCACTCCGTGGCTCACAAAGGTATGGATGTCCATCTCCGATCCACCTTCGTAGACATATATTTTGTGTTTGGAACCGTGCCGACCTTGAAAACCTTTGCTGCTTAAAGCAGATTCGATATTTCTTGTTTTATATGTTGTCGTTGTATCCGTCACCTACGCCACAAGTTTAATCAGTTTATCTCTAAAATTCTTCGCACCATCCGTTAACTCGTGCTCCGCAACCTCCACATATTCGGACCACAGGATGACAAACTCTTCATTGATCCCATCGATTGCCGCCTTCATGGATGGTGCAGCCACAAGAAGTCCGAGATCATCATTATAGGCAATATATATATCATCTTCAAAAATGAGATCGATTGGTACATCTTCTTTTAGATGTTTCTCACTTGACTCACTCCTGAAGGTCTTTAGAAGGTACTGTGGTAAAGTTTCTAAAGAATTTTCATCATCAACTCCTAAAATGTACGTGCCGCTTCGTGTCGGCGTCATCATTCCGCGGACTTTTACAAATTCCCCTATGGAATCGACTATCACGTCCTCTATCTCAGGCGTATATTGACAACGTATTGGTCCCACCGTTGAATCAACTTGGAACTGTCTTTTTTTATCCACCCTCAACTCAGTCAATCTTCCAAAAATCTCCTTCTCATACTCTTCCGGAGATTTTTGTAGAAGTGATTGGACTACTGCTTTCTGCGCTGGATTGAGTCGATTTTTTGAAGATTCTCCAAATACGAAACTAACTTCACGTTGAGATTGTCCGTTATCAGGCCATATATGGTCAAATTCTCTCAAAATCCGGTTGCAGCGATGCGGATCGTCTATTAAACGGTGTAGTTTCGAATCTAACTCCTCTTTGTCAGAAAAAGCATTTGAAACATTCAAAAAATCGCCAGCGACGCAAATTGACCTTTCGCCCAATCTTTGCATCTCTGGTAGACTTGTCTGCGCATCCCCTATTTGCATTTCCGCATGAACGCTCCCCATATCTAATCCAATGATGACCAATGTGCATGATTCTTTGATCGATTGTGGAAAGTCACCTTTGGTACGTGGCGCATTTCCTTCGAGATGATCACCTATGGTATACAGAATATTCTGGAGACGTTGGAGAATCTCTGCCACCTGGACCGCAGATACGTTGTTCGCATCACTGATAGAGAATGAAACAATCCTCCGCGCGTCCGTGGAGTTTACCACACAACCACCTCGTACCGAGTGAACTGGTCCTCTATCACGTGTTTGTCATTTGCGTGTTGTCTCATCGTGCCTCCCCCCATATTCCATTTGGTTGTAATACCAAGCCCAAATTAACCATATCTCATATAAACTTTTTGCGATATGTGGCTTTGGGACATTATTATTCAACCAACTGCCACATCACTCTGCGACCCATCTCTTCAAATTTGACCACGTGCCGCCATAGAATGCTCTGACCAATGCGCTTGACATAATCGTATTTCTACATACGATCATCGTGGAAACATTGCATAAGCTACACATTATATGGGTGTATGTACCGATATGCTTATATACTTGTTGGTTGATCCCATCTTATGCCCCCTAAACAGCGCGGAGAAGAACTTAAAAAAATCGTTAAGAATGTACGAGATGGGACATTCGAATACGATAGCAAAGATCCGGTGAAAACCGACTGGGCATAATATGATCAAGCGCAGATCTACGAGATGATCAATTATCTGAATAACATACGGGATCTTGTAACAATACCCTCGCCATCAACCAGTATTAATACCGCCGATTTTCGTTATCCGGCAACCCATTTCTTGAATTAAAATTGGGACTGGTTTTTGCGGTAGCAATTTTAATGTTTCGCGAACATATCTGCTACCTATAAAGTATGTGTTAAGGTTCTGAACGCTAAAAGCTGGGCTATATCAACGAACAATTTGGCGAAGGTATTGGTTATAAGCCCCGAATTTTTAATCCTGGAAGCCGACGTTCTTCGTGGGACGGAAACGCTGCATTCGCACCACCGTTAGTCTAATCTTCCGGTCTTGGAATATAGCAGATAGTTAACACAGAAATCTTGTGGTTAGCTAAACACGTATCATAACACAATCTAATGTTATCCAGAAAATAATAAAAAGTCTCAACATATGCGGGGTGATTGCATACATGATCGGTCTGACGAAGTTTCGGAACGCGTCCGTGAGAAGATTTCGGAGAACCTGATTGCACAAGATTTAATATCCTCCAAAACCAGAAGAAGTACGTCGTTACTCTAATAAAACAGATTCAAATGGATATAAACAACGAAATCATCGGTTTAAGAAACGTATGGGTATGTTGCGGCGGGGTGCCAGTGCTCGAGGATGTCTCCCTCTCGGTTCATCAGCATGATTTTCTCGGAATCATCGGACCGAATGGGGGTGGGAAGACCACTCTTCTGAAGGTCGTTCTCGGGCTGGTGAAACCCGATAGGGGTGAAGTTGTGGTCTTGGGGGGGGAGCCTGTTGAGCAGAGAAAGCGGATTGGTTATGTTCCGCAGCACAGCCTATTTGACCCGGATTTCCCGATCAGTGTCATGGACGTGGTTCTGACCGGGCGTTCTGGAAAGAGTGTTTTTGGGAGGTACACCAGTCATGACCGGGAACTGGCGCAGGGTGCGCTTGCGATGGTGGAGATGCTCCCGTTCAAGGACAGGCAGATCGGCAGGCTATCCGGAGGGGAGCGGCAGAGGGTCTTCATCGCAAGAGCGCTGGCAGCCGAGCCAGAGGTGCTGCTACTCGATGAGCCTGCCGCCGGAGTCGACATGCATATACAGACCGAATTCTATGAACTGCTGGAACGACTTAAGAAAGAGATGGCGATTGTGATGATCTCCCACGACATCACAGCAGTCTCCATCTACGTCGATAAGATTGCGTGCCTCAACCGGAGACTCTTCTATCACAACTCAAAGGAACTGACTTCATGGGATATTGAGGCGACATACCAGTGCCCGGTGGAACTGATAGCACACGGCATCCCGCACCGGGTACTGAGAGAGCACTGATATACACAGATGCAACTGACATGATCGAGATACTTCAGTACGGATTCATGGTGAACGCACTCGCAGCCGCGCTGCTGGCAGCCGTGGCGTGCGGGATCATCGGTGTGTACGTGGTTGTGAAACGGATCGTCTTCATCGGCGGCGGAATCGCCCACGCATCCTTTGGTGGTATCGGGCTCGGATACTTAATAGGGATCGAACCCGTGCTCTGCGCAATCCCGTTCAGCATTGCATCTGCGCTCGCCATCGGTGAGGTGAGCAGGCGGGTAAAGATTGCAGAGGACACCGCAATCGGCATTATATGGGCGATGGGGATGGCGCTCGGGATCATGTTCATCTCGCTTGCGCCCGGCTATGCGCCAGATCTCTTCAGTTATCTCTTCGGAAACATTCTGACGGTGCCGCGTTCCGACCTATCAGTCATGCTACTCCTTGATGTGATCATAATCGTAGTGGTGTGCCTCCTGTACAAGGAATTTCTTGCGATAACCTTTGACGAGGAATTTGCAACGGTTATTGGAGTCCCTGCTCACAAACTGTATCTCGTGCTCCTCTGTTTGATCGCATTGACCGTGGTACTGCTGATACGGGTCGTCGGGGTCATCCTTGTGATTGCGCTCCTGACGATTCCTGCCGCAGTGAGCAGGAGGTTCACAAACGATCTGAAGAAGATGATGCTCCTCTCAATCTTCTTTGCAGCGTCATTCGCAATTACCGGTCTGTATCTCTCATATATTTTTGATTTACCGTCGGGATCAACGATCGTCCTGGTGTCAGGAATCGTTTTTCTTATTTCTTCATTGAGATCGTCCGGACATAGTTTTAAATACTGACGAAGATAATGGATATTTATGGAGAAGGCATCCGCTGCACTTTGCGACTGCATAACCGGATTGTGTGCTGAACCGTATCCCTTTTTTATAAGTTTCTGCCACCTATTCTGCCATCCATATAGCCCCAAATTATATATGCGGAGCAACATAACATGACATCCTCACGACTGAACCTGATACAGGAATCCGCAACGCTCGCCATAGCAAAATTCGCAGCCGATCTCAAGCAGGAGGGCAAGGATGTGATCACGTTAAGCCTCGGCGAGCCCGATTTTAACACGCCCGACTACATCTGCGAGTCAGCAATAGATGCAATCAGGCGTGGCGAGACGCATTACACACCGAGCGCAGGAATTGTGCAACTGAGAGAGGCGATTGCTGGGAAGCTTCACACCAATAATGGGCTCGATGTTGCGCCCGATCAGGTTCTTGTGACGCCGGGCGCAAAGCAGGCGGTCTTCGTGGCTGTGCAGGCGGTTTTGGACGAGGGTGATGAGGCGATACTGCTCGACCCGTCATGGGTCACTTACGATGCGTGCATCAGATACGCTGGCGGTCGCACTGTCTGGGCGCAGACCGATCGTGATTTTATGCCGCCTGATATCAGAGACTATGTCACAGCAAAGACAAAGTTAATCATCATAAACAGCCCGGGCAACCCCACGGGTGCCGTATTTGACAGAAAATACCTTGAAGATATAGCAGAGATTGCAATCGATAATGAAATTGTGGTGCTCGCCGATGAAATCTACGAAAAGATCATTTATGGCAAAAAACACTTCAGTATCGGGTCTTTTGATGGGATGCATGACCGCGTGATCACGATCAACGGCTTCTCAAAAGCTTATGCGATGACTGGCTGGCGTCTTGGATACATGGCAGCGCCTGCTGAGATCATCAAGGCAGCGCTCAAACTCCACTCGCACTCGGTGAGCCATGCAACGTCCTTTGTCCAGCATGCAGGCATAACAGCGCTCTCCTCAAATAATGGATCAATCGATGCAATGGTGAACGAATTCAGAGCGCGGCGGGACATTCTGGTCGGCGGACTCCAGTCGATGGGCTTCGACTGTAGAAAGCCGGATGGTGCATTCTACCTCTTCCTGGACGTCGGAGATTACGGGGGCGGGGATTATGTTTCCGAGCGTCTGCTGAATGATGCATACATCGCAGTCACCCCCGGATCTGCGTTCGGACCGGCAAGCTCCGATTTCATCCGCATATCATACGCTGCATCAAGAGAGCGGATATATGATGCGCTGGAGCGAATCGAGACCACACTGTCTGCAACCGCAACCAGCGGCTAACGCTTGATCTGAGCAGCAAGCGCACCGAAGCTGGCGTAAACCATGTCCCCGATTGAGAGATGTATGCTTTCGAGCGCCTTTGATGGTATGTTCACAGCGAGTTCGAATCCACAATCCAGTTTCACCTGTGAAATCGGACTCGACCGGATGATCTCCGCAACCGTCCCCTGCAGTTGACTCTTTGTGACATCATCGGGATGCCTGCGCTTCTGCAGCTCGATATTTGCCGGATCTATGTGAACTTTCACGCGCTCATCTACATCATAATCCGATATTGCCTCGATTGCAGCGTTTTCCACGGACACAACCACCTGACCGTCCGTGCTGGATGCAATTGTTCCCGGGATTATGTTCTCCTTTATAAGTGTCGGAGCCTTCTTCGTAGCAGCCTGCTCCATGGGTGCTGCGATACTCCGGATCATATCCATCAGATCGTCTACAGAGAACGGCTTGATGATGTAATCCTGTGCTCCTGCCTGCATCACTCGATCGATGGTGTCAGGTGATCCGAGCGCAGAGATTGCAAGGATCCGGGCATCCGGGTCACAGTCTTTGATCTCCTTAATCACTGTAACCCCGTCCACCTTTGGCATCACGATGTCCATGGTGACGACGTCGGGCCGCATCCCTGATTCCATAAGTTCGCGATACTTTGCGATCGCTTCCTCGCCATCGTTTGCAACCCCCACGATCGTGTATCCACCATGTGCGTCATCATACGTGTCAATGATCTCCTCAAGCATCTCACGCATGTACTCCGCATCATCCACAATCATTATCCTCTTTGACATTAATATGATAGGGGGCGCAAACCAGATAAATATGCCTATAGTGCAATCACCGGGTGTGAATTGAATCAGTTCACATTCTGCATGATCGAGAGGGTCTGTTCCGGAATCTCGGACTCTGCCAGCCGGTATTCCCGCTGTGTCCGGCTGCCCCGCCGTTCGAGTTTGTTCTGGCTGTACATCCTTGCAAGATACGTTGAGACCGTGCTCAGGTTGATATGGTCATAGGCACGGTCATACTGCTTCTTAACATCCATGGACGTGAACCAGACGTGCGGATAATCAAATTTCAAAAAAGCCTCGAGGCGCTCCCGGACAGATAGCGACTTGGTCCGGTCATCGGAACCGACCTTTTCCAGCTGGATTTTGGTGCCGGTTGAAAATCCGTTCATGAACCGGATCATGACCTCCGCCCACCCGGCGCCTTCCGATTCCATGATGGTGTTACCACGATCGGTCGTGATCTTCAACCGAGACCTGATGTATCCCGACTCGTTTGTGGACGTTGGGACCGAGTTGATGAGATTGAGCAGCATACCCTTCCAATCACCATCGCCATCTGCTTGGACTGTATACCGCCTATCATCTTCGGTCGTTATTTCGAGCCGGGATTTCATGTTTTTCCTTGTGGATACCTAACCATCCATCCCCTCAGATGCATGGTGTCGTGCGCAGCACTGTGGCTGCTGATCCGAAACAGGGAATGCACGGATCAATGCGTGATGTGTACATGAGATATCTGTTATCTATCATATATAAGCATTGTGGCGGTATCGGGGGGACGACCGTTGCGAATTGGAGATAGGTACATTGGAGCATGACACCAACACATAGAATCCAGTCTACACCGCTTATTGAAGACGTACACGTGTTTGCATATACACAAGTCGCATATTCTTGTGAACACATGGGTGCAACCGTTATGCGGGCTACGTTCGCCTGATATTAGGCAGGTATAACAAGCACAACAGACACAGTAGGCGTTGCGCCGGTTCCAGACAATCCAATCTGTGATCCGCGGAACAAGACAACAGCGTTCTCATCACAAAAATTCGTATAAACAGTATTCACAGAAAAACATCATGCATACGTTCGAGAGCGCGCACGATATCGGAATCACCAGTTGCATACGAGAAGCGGATGTGTTCCGCACTGTTTGCGCCAAACGATGCCCCCGGAACCGCAATAACACCGCGCTCCGCAAGTTCTGCGGCGATCCGATCAGAATCGCCGACTCGCGGGAAGAGGTAGAACGCGCCCATAGGGGTTGCGCACTCGACGCCCATCTCGCGAAGCCCGTTCAGCAGAACGTCCCGTCTGGTTCTGAAGTGCTCCCGCATCTCATAAACACAGTCCTGCGGACCCGTGATTGCAGCAAGCGCTGCGAATTGTGCGACCGATCCTGCGCACGCCTGCACATACTGGTGCACCTTGTGAAACTGTTCGATGTACTCGGGTCTCGCTGCGAGATAGCCGAGGCGCCACCCGGTCATAGAGTATGTCTTGGATGCCGCATTCACAGTGATTACATTGTCTGTGAACTCCGCCGGGCTTACGTGTTCACCTTCGTAGATCAAAAACTCGTAGACCTCATCAGAGATGATCGTGAAATCGTAGTCCTCGGCGAGCTCGGCTAACGCCCGTATATCCTTTCTCGACTGGACAGACCCGCACGGGTTGGACGGCGAGTTCAGAATGAGAACCTTTGTGTTGCGTGTTATCTGCTCGGCTACAACATCCGGATCCATCACAAGATCAACGAGCGGAACGCCGATCGCTCTACCGCCGGCAATCCGTGACAACGCGCTGTACGAGACAAAACCGGGGTCTGGGATCAAGACGTC
The DNA here is from genome assembly GCA_002506015.1 of Candidatus Methanogasteraceae archaeon UBA261. Classification (GTDB taxonomy): domain Archaea; phylum Halobacteriota; class Methanosarcinia; order Methanosarcinales; family Methanogasteraceae; genus Methanogaster_C. Next base: position 8,096 of record DAWR01000134.1, read on the forward strand.
GTCCCCCGGTTCAACCAGAGCCTGCAAAACGATGTGCAACGCCTCGCTTGCACCCGCGGTCACGATGATCTCATCAGGAGTTACGGCGATGTTGTTGTCATGCAAAAACTTCTCGCTGAGCGCATCCCTCAGCTCCGGTATGCCCGCGCCCGGGGTGTATCCGGTATGCCCGCGCCTGATCGCATCGACGGCCGCATCACATATATGCGCAGGCGTCGGGAAGTCCGGCTCACCGAGTCCGAGATTGATGCTGTCTGTGCCTGCCGCTTCGAACATCTTGCGTATTCCGGAGATGTCGATATCTGATACCCGGTCTGTGAATGATCTCATCTGTCTACACCTGCTCTCGTGATCTGGAAATATCTCTGCATCGTATATTATTGTTCCTGCTATCGCCTCTTCCGGGTGTGCTTGGATGGGGTGGAAAAACCACGAGATTTTACGAGATTGACATAAGAAGATGGTGGATAGCTTGCATTGTATCTTGCAGCCCCACACTTTCTCGTGGAAATCTGTGTGATCTATTGGTTATACCCAGCGATCGACATATACTGCGATTGTAATGGCGCAAACAGCATACTATCACAGAGAGCACGAAGCGGGTCTCCTCTGTGGTCACTGTGGTCTCGGCTATTGTTTTTATTATTGAAAATCTCTGATTCTGATCGATTCTGTGGTTTCCAATCTTCGCGCCCTTGCGTCAGCGCATCTTTGCGTTCTATTTCGCCAGTTTAATTGGAAAGCTGCGATGGTATAGGGAGTGCCCACGATTTTTCCAGATGCGCGAGGTGGTTTTCACTATCGACCACATAAAACGCCAGAACCGGGAAAATCTCAAGTTGTGGCAGTGTGGAGTATACTCTTGTGGTTAGCTGGAAAGGCTCACACCATAGGTTACCCGTATCCACTCCAAAAAGGAGGG
>DAWR01000078.1 GCA_002506015.1 Candidatus Methanogasteraceae archaeon UBA261
CTATACTTGTTGCGATATAAAATTCTATGAAATGCTGCCTTCTAAGGCTTCCATTACCCCACGCACAGTGCTCCTTTTCACGGATATCCCTTCTCCGGGCTTTTCCAAGTTATTCTGCAACAAGCCTACTTTATGTCCGGTCACTCCATACTTTCTCGTGGAAATCTGTGTAATCTTGTGGTTAACACACGATCTAATCAAAAAGAATATCCATACGCCTGACCGAATTTACAGCCCCGGAAAGTTCTCTCTTCCGCTTATCAAGTTCTCCGCTCCGCAAATTCAATTCTTCGTTCAGACTCACAAGTTCCTTCTCAAACCCGACGATATTTCTGGTCTTCTCGGTGTGTTGTTTCTCGAGAGTGGCTTTCGCATCCGCTATGGTTAGATAGGAGACCTTATGATTAATCTCCCTAATCTGAGAATCGAGAGCTTCGTATTGCTCCTTTTTCGATGCGAACGAACTCATTATGTGTTTTATCTGATCGACTATCTTGTCGCGTTTCTTGTCCTTCAGCCCGAGTGTACCGCTCTCAGCCAGTTGCATAATCTCGGTCAAAAAACCGTTGATATCGGTCGTGTCCGCCAAAATCGGATTTTTGAGGCAGATGTCTAGCAATCCTTCATTTTTCTTCGAGAGCGTGTGCCTTCCGCTCGAGCTCAGTTTCTTCATGCGGTTCAGTGCCTTGCCGAGCGGCGTGAACAGTTCAGTTACGCTGTTTTTGAGAGCGGCTATCTCTAGGTCTCGTTGTTTCAATTCGCGCTCGAGCAGAACGAACGAGCCCCACTCCTCGCTTTCTGACAATTCGTCCAGTCTGGCTGTGCAATCATCGATCTCGTGTCTGGCTGCATCGATTTTAGAGCTCACACTCTTGATTTTTGAATTGTATGTGATGAGATCGCTCTCTATCTCTTGTATCAGACGTATGTTTTCTAAAATATCATCAAAATTCTCTATTTCCGCTTTCCTTTCATCAAGCAGATTCCCGAGTCTATCCAGCGATCTTTTTATGCTGCCGACATCAGCGATTACCGGACCTACCTCCTTCGGAAACATGTACTTGACACGCTGGTGGCTTTTGAATGATTTTTCGAGTGTGAGGTTAAGATAATCGTTAACGGAGGTGTAAAAATTCCTGATATCGGCGTAATTCATATCCGGAGCGATGATCTTATCGATTAACGTAGTGATCTGCTTCAGGAGGCTATCTCGAGCTGCGAGCACGAGTTTTGATATGCGGGATGGCTCCTCCGACGGTTCTGCGGCTTTGAGGATCTTGGTATCGCGCACCAGTTGCTCCTTTTCCCCCATAATCTCTGCTATGATCTGCGAAGCGGCTTCGGACAACTCGTCGAGTTCTGCCTGCGATTCATGCGCAACCCATGCCTTGAGCTCGCCAAAAGCGATCGTATCCGTCTTGTGCTCGTCCGGCTTCCCGGTCCCGATGATCTTATCCAGCCATTTCAATACAATCAACCTCAACTTGCACAAGTCTTGGTGGTGCGGGGTTATGATTGTTGCTGCGTATTGCAGGGTGTGAGGCTCAACCCAGCTACCGCCATGGCAATTTAATTTCTATATATTTTACTGATTCTGATGGATTCCGTGGTTTTCAATCTTTGCGTCATCGCGTCTTTGCGTTTTCATTCCCCAATTTAACGGTAAAGGCGCAAAGACACGAAGGGAATCATCTCTGCCGTCACGTCTTTCGCGTGTGTCAACACACCACTGACACATTTACAAAAAAAGCTCATTTTGTGGCGGTGCGAAGATAACGCAGAGACGCACAGTTGAGGGGGCTACCGTTAGCGACCACAGACCGCATTAGAACCGGCAATATTTCTATGGTACTCAAACATACCTATTTTATATCAGCGACTTTTCTATGTATTATAGGATATGGGGCGCCATGAACGCTTTTTAGTGAAAACACCAGATGACTTTCAGATAGTACTTCTTCACACCCTACGTACCATCGATATGCCCCTTCACAACACCCTCAATCTCCCTTATGCTCTCAAGGACCGTGATCCCATGCATCCGTTTCAGCCGGTCAGCGTTCTCGATGTCCACATCCCGCATGTACAGAGTCAGCTCATTCCCATCCGGCAGTATCGTCGTAACAGCGCCCTCGTACTGGTCAGCAGGGTAGATGTAGATTGGTATTTTCGCTTTTGCCGCCTGAGCTACGCCGTTTGTGAGAAGCGAGTCCGCAATTCCGTACGCAATCTTTGCCGCGGTGTTCGCACTCATCGGACAGACCAGAAAGAGATCGAATTTACCCATCTGGAGCTGCCCCGCAATAAACGGCGAGTTTGCGCCGTGCTCGACACTCACTTTCGGGAATAGCTCTTTCAGATCGTGCCAGAGATTGTACCACTTCATCACGAGTTCGCCGTTCTTTGAGAGATACACCTTGATATCCAGATCATAATGCTCCGAGAGGTCCTTCATGATCGCAAAGGTCTCTTCGATCTGATCTCCGCATCCTGTGATCCCCCATGCGATTCTAAGCATCCGTATCACCTCTCGATTCCTTAATCATCCCTGCAACCGAGATTAAGCGGTCAATAGTCCTGCGCATGCTCCTGATGCCGTCCGCATCCGCGCTGACGCCTTCTGCGCCCTTATCCTTTGACCAGAATGTGCCTCCGAGATTCGCACCAAACGAGCCGCCGCCAACAGGTATCATCTCACTGATCACATAGAAATCGAGAATCGACCTGATCGCAAGTTCCTGCCCTCCGACTCTGTCCCCGCCAACAGCCGCTGCAGCTCCGACCTTGTTTCTGAGCGCAGCAGGATCCGCTGCAACGAGCGCCCGGAACCGGTCAAGCATCGTCTTTGTCTGCCCGCTCAAGGTCCCCTGGTAGACCGGCGTTCCTATGAGAACAGCGTCAGCCCAGAGGAGTCTCTCGTATATCTCCTCCATACCGTCCTTCTGGATACAGCCCTCTCGCTGCCGCACGCAGAAGTCACAGTGCGTACAGAATCCGATCGTTCTCTTGTGAAGCGTTATGTACTCGGTTTGTGCTGCGTGTTTCTGGCTGGCATAGTCGAGCGCATCCTTGACCACCTGGTCGGTTGCTGCAAGTCGCGGGCTTCCTGATATGCCGAGTAGATTTATGGTTTTCATATATTCCACCTATTATATCATAAATACGTTTTAATCTTCATTGTTCCGACTAAAATCTCCCCGGATCTGTCTCAATATCCACGATCGCGGGTTTCTTCGCACCCATCGCTTTTTCCAGAGCATCCTTAAGTTCTCCCGGCTCTTCCACCCTGAATCCAGCGCCCCCACAGGAGATCGCATAGTCTGAGAAATCCGGATTGTTAAGTTCGGTAGCAAACTTCGGATATCCCTCTATCATCTGCTCCACGCTTATCATCGCAAGCTCCCTGTTGTTCAGGATTATCACGGTGATATCCAGATTATTCCGTACCGCGGTCAGGAAATCGCTCATCACCTGGGCAAAGCCACCGTCTCCTGTGATGCAGACGACCTGCCTATCAGGAGAAGCCAGCTTGGCTGCAATTGCAGCAGGCAGACCGAATCCCATCGTTGCGAGATATCCGGACATCAGAAGCGTCTGCCGCTCCATCAGAAAATTTCTTCCAAACCAGAAGCCGTTGTCTCCAACATCGATTGCTATTACGGCATCCGGATCTATAACCTCTCGCAGTACCTTGAAGATGAACGGAGCACGCATCGGCGCCACCCTCGGGTCTGCCTCGTTCTCAAGCTGAGCATGCCATTCTCTCTTCTCGGTTCTAACATCCTCTGACACCGTTTCAGTCTCTCGTTCTACTACTCGGTCCAGCAATTGTTCGATCACAACCCCACAATCGCCCAGAATGGCAAGTTCTATTGGAAAACCTTTCGCAAGATTCATCGGGTCGATATCCACCTGAACCGTCCGTTTCCTCGGGATATTTGTCTTCTCAGAGAAAGATGAACCGAAGACCAGTAGTAAGTCGGAATCATCGACAAAACTTCGTGCCATCGGGGTTCCCACATCGCCAAGGACACCGAGAGAAAGAGGAGAGTCCTCAGGAACAACACCTTTTGCACGAAAAGTAGTTATAATCGGAGCTTTTATTTTTTCGGAGAGCTTAATCAAGTTATCTCGCTGATCCCTGGCACCCCAGCCAGCGATTATCACCGGACGCTCTGCCTGTTCTATCAGACTCACCGCGCTCTCGATTAATTTGGGATTCGATATCCTGAAATCCGGAATCCGCCCTTTCATCGGTTCCATATCTGCTTCAAGCGGTTCTTTCTGGATGTCGTTCGGGATTGCAAGGTGAGAAACGCCCCGTTCCACCAGAGCATGCCTCAACGCCAGTGTCACAAGCTCAATTGTCTGCTCTTTTGAGTTTATCGTCTTATTGAAGACGCAGAAGGAATTGAAGAGCGCGTCCTGATCAATCTCCTGAAAGCTTCCGGGTCCCACATACTGGAGCTTGACCTGACCTGTGATTGCTAACACCGGAGCACGATCCATCTTCGCATCATAAAGACCTGTGATCAGGTTGGTTGCGCCAGGTCCTGCTATTGTCAAGCAGACGCCCACCTTCCCGGTCAGCTTGGCGTATGCGGATGCCATGAGCGCTGCCGCTTCCTCATGCCGCACCTTGACAAACGTCATCCCCTCCTGCCTGCGTATCGCATCCACCAGACCAAGGCAGCTCGTACCCGGGAGCCCAAAGATATATTCCACGCCCCATGAATAGAGCCCGGCAACTATCACATCAGAGACCGTTCTATCAGGCATGACTTTTAACTGATGCCCTGCGTTATTAAATCTTTTGTGAAATTCACATGCGTCTTTTTAAAGCCCACCCGCTCATAAAACCGCTGCGCATCAACCCATTTTTTCCTCGTCGTGACTTCGATTGCGACGCAGCCCCGCTTCTTTGCCACCTCTTCGAGTTTTGATACGAGTTCTGCGCCGATACCTTTGCTGCGAACTGTTTCATGCACGATCAACTCCTGAATCTCCCCTGCCAGCCCGGCATGATGGAGCTGGGGTTCGATGTGGAGACTCCCGAAACCAACGATAGTCCCATCACTCTCTGCAACACAATATAGCACGCTTGTAGAGTGGAGATTCCCGATGAAGACGTCGTGAAACGCCTCCCGGTCGAGCGGAAAACCCATAAGTGAGGTGATCAGGTCATAAACCGATCTTTCATCAGATTGTATCGCCGGTCGAATCAGGGTCATGCTATACTCTTCCAACAACTGTCATATAAATAACACTTTCCTCTGGGGCGTCCACCTCCTAAAGAGCGTTCGCCCCGTCGTCGTAGAACGCAACCGTTCTGGCAACTGCCAGGAATCAAGCGCAACCGCGGCTAACACCGCGTCCTCTGCTATGTGCCCGGCATCCGGATATACGTGTGTAGGGGCTGGTCTTTTCGTCGCATCCGGGTTTGGTGCCAGGTGAACGGATGGTTGGGTTGGAGGAGTCAGATACAGGATGTATAGTGCCAGAGGGACCCGGGTCTCCGCGGACTTGTTTTCAGAGAATCATCAGAGCGTCCGTCAGATTAAAGATCGTTCGCGTTTGCTGGTGTAACGACCACAATCAGTTGCGACATCACGCCAGGAACGCACTCGGACAGGATATAGCATGTGGTGGTGGCGAGTTTGATGAGATGCAGATCGCCGGGGTTGCGGGTGGTTTTTGCAAGTGCAGAACATTTATCTTCCGTAAAATTGATATGGGAGTATTGAGGATGTATGATTGTATGAATGGAGATATCGCAGTCGGCAGCACAGTCCGATACGCTGGAACCGGTTCGGTCGGTGAGGTGAATAGACTGGAGGAGAGAGATCACGAACTGTGGGTACATCTCGACAGCACCGGTCTCTGGTATGCTACGGCGGCACTCAAAGTTCTCGGAGGGGAGTTTTGCGTGAAGGGGTGGGGCAGGAAACTCTCGCCAGAAAAGAATGAATGGGACCGGAAACTCTCACTTGAAGAACTGAGGAAGGTGGAGGAACGCAAGATGGAGAATGTACGCCGTGTTCAGGAGATTACAGCCTCAATATCGGCCGGTGTTTTCGGATAGAAGTTCATAAAACCATTATTTAGATGCCAGTACCACGGATCTAACAATGTTGATTTACCCCAGGCATATTGAGCAAGTATCTTTTTTGATACCGGATTCATTAAATCCTCTACGGATTTGGCTTTATTGATCCCGGTAGGGGGAATAAGCAGACCGATCTCTGATCCGGTTCTTTTGACCGCGTCTGGAAATTTTGCATCCAATCACGATGTAAAAAATCTCGGTTATATCACCTCAGTATACAATTGCCTGTTCACCATATTCCTTAAGAGATCCCTAATATATCATAGATCTCCTCAGGACTTTTTAATACGGTGATATTCTCCATCTGTGCAAGTTTTTCTGAGTTGGATACATCTACCTCTCGCATCTTGAGTTCAAATGTTTTTCCTGTGGGGGCTACCGTCTTGATCTTACCTCTTATCTGATCCACCGGCAGTATATATATCGGAGTATCTCCCTTTGAGGTCTGCGCTACCACATTTGTAACCAGGCTATCAGCAATCCCGTGGACGATCTTTGCCACAGTATTTGCTGTTGCAGGTGCGATTACGAGCAGGTCATAGTAACCAATCTGCAGAGGTCCGGCTATAAACGGCGAATTGGGTCCGGAATCTGTCTTGAAATTGGGAAAATCGTGCTGGATCTCATCCCATATACCGTACCACTTGAGTACCCCTTCCCCTTCTTTTGACAGGAATACCATAAATTCAAGGTCGGTCTTCTTCTTGATATCTGCCATTACATTGTAGGTCTCGTGTGTCCAATCACCAGAACCTGTAATTCCCCATGCTATTCTTTTCATCGATGACCTCCATTCAGTGATTATTGATCTGTTATCTCATGTCTCCATAATCTTATCAGAGTTTCAGACCCTCGGCTACCAATCTACCTAACTCCGGATCGGCATTGGTCAGGTTCCCGACCACCCGCTGCTGAATCGGTCTGTCGATGTGCATGAGATCTGCGACAAGGTTATCCACCAGATGTTCCTGATCCATCTTGCTCAAAGACCGATACCGTGCGCCCGCCTGAGTGAAATCATCGGTGAGCCCGATCTTCTGACGTGTCACGTCTCCCTCGATGCGATGCACATAAGGATTGCCTGCCATAGCTTCCATGGGGGCATCCGGGTCAAGGCTACTCGGCTCGTAATTGACCGGCCCGCTGAACTCTCCGATCTGCATGGATCCATCGCGCTGATTGTTGTTGACAGGCACACGGGGTCGGTTGATTGGCAGTTGCAGGTAGTTTGCCCCAATCCGGTAGCGCTGCGTATCAGTGTATGAGAATGTCCGCCCCTGGAGCAACTTATCAGCAGAAAACTCGATTCCAGGAACGATTGCGGCTGGACAGAATGCTGCCTGCTCAACTTCGGAAAAGAAGTTATCAGGGTTGCGATTGAGAACCATTTTACCAACTGGCATCAGCGGGAATTTCTCCTCAGACCATGTCTTTGTGGCATCCAGCGGATCAAAATCCTGTTTCAGTTCATCGGCGATATCCATCAACTGGACACATAGTTCGTACTCAACCTCTCCGCCGCTTGCGATCGTATCGTAAAGATCACGCGTAAGGTAATCCGGGTCGACACCAGCAAGCCCGGTTGCCTCGTGGCGGTCAAGGTTCTGCACACCCAACTTTGGTTTCCAGTGATATTTCACATACACAGCCTCTCCTTCTGCGTTCACCCACACGTAGCTATTGACGCCAAAACCTTCCTGCATCCGGTAACTCTTTGGCGTCCCGCGGTCTGAAAAGAGCCATGTGATCATGTGTGTTGATTCCGGTGTTAAGGATATGAAATCCCAGAAGCGGTTATGTGCGGAAGAGGCTGACGGCATATTGCTATCTGGTGCGCCCTTGAATGCATGGACCATATCCGGGAACTTGATCGCATCCCTGATGAAGAAGACCGGGAGATTGTTCCCGACTAATTCGTAGTTACCCTCTTCAGTATAGAATTTAACGGCAAAGCCACGGGGATCGCGTACCGTATCAGCAGAACCCCGTCCTCCGGTTACCGTTGAAAAACGTACGAATACAGGCGTCTTATTCTCCGGATCCTGGAGGAATTTCGCCTTTGTGTAAGCTTCCATGCTCTTGTAGACCTGGAAGTACCCGTGAGCTCCTGCCCCCTTAGCATGGACAACCCGCTCAGGGATGCGCTCCCGATCAAAGTGAGCCATCTTCTCGATGAACCGGACGTCCTGCAGCAACACAGGTCCACGTTCACCTACAGTCTCTGAATTCTGATTATCGCTGACCGGAACACCCTGGTTCGTGGTCAAAACTTTTTCTTCGTTCATGATGTCAACCTCCCTTTATGGTATTGGTGAAAGGTTTCTCATTCACTTAAGCTTGTTTGTTGACCCGGTGAGTTCCAGGACAGACCCGGTGTTTCGAAAACCCCAACCACCTGATGAATCAGGAGGTATCAACAAGATACTCATGTTTTATGTGTTTTTTGACGTATAGGAAAGTATAAAAACAAACCCCTCCCGAAGGGCAGTTTTTGATAAAACTTTTGTGAAAAGTTTTCTTGATATGCCCCGTTCTTTGTTTAAAAAAGATTCTTTTCATTCTTTTTGATGGTATATA
>DAWR01000056.1 GCA_002506015.1 Candidatus Methanogasteraceae archaeon UBA261
AAACTTTCTCGTACCGTTCTGAGATGAGAAGGGGCGGGTAACCGCCCCCTTCTTAATCGGCGGTTAGCTAAACACGTACCACTGGAAAAATCGACAGTGCCGTATTGAGTATGTTCAAGAATAATCAGTAATTCAAGTATCGGATCCGTGCCACCCGTTTAAACACGTCTTTATCACGAATGACACGAATACGGATCTCACAAATGCTGATCTCCAGAGGTTGTGGATCGATCCCGATCAGATCACTCGTACACCCACGCTTCCTCAGCCTTCGTGTACTCCACAACGTCAGCATCAGTAAAGTGTATCGCAATCTCTCTTTTTGCTGATTCAAGCGAATCTGCGGTGTGGACGATGTTTCTGCCAACATCCAGACCGAAATCCCCGCGGATGGTGCCGAATGCGGCATCATTCGGGTTGGTTGCGCCACTCATCGTGCGCATCACGGAAACAGCATTCTCTCCTTCCACGATCATCGAAACAACAGGGGAAGAAGTGATAAAATCGATCAACGATCCAAAAAAAACCTTTTCCGTGTGTTCGGCGTAGTGCCTGCGCGCAACATCATCAGTGATCCGGTACATCCGCATCGCAACGATCCGCAGACCTTTTCGCTCGATTCGGGATATGATCTCACCAATCAAGCCTCGCTGCACTCCATCCGGCTTGATCATAGCATAAGTTTGTTCCATTTAACCACCTACCGAGGTTATTTGACCCATTTAACCTTTCGTGGAACTCTCTTCAGCTTGTAGTTATTCTGGCATTTTGATCTGCAGAAATAAAAGACTGTGCCGTCCTTCCTAACGTACATCTTTCCGGTGCCAGGTTCAATGGGACGTCCACAGAACGAACAGACGAATTGCTCCAATGTCTTCACCTGCCCGTCGTCAACTTCTTCGCTTCTCTTGAGGTCTCAAGCAGCATCAGGATGTCCCCGACCTGCACAGGACCTACGCAGTTGCGGGCGATGACTCTGCCTTTGTCCCGACCGTCAAGTACCCTGCAATTGATCTGAGTCGCCTCTCCGTGCATCCCGGTAACCCCGACAACCTCGACCACTTCAGCAGGGTATGCGCCATCATCGTCTGCCATCTCTATTACCTCAACGAGGCGATCTTGCCCACGAGTTCCTCAACCGCACCCTTACCTTTCCCTGTGTTGATGATCGCAACAGCCGCACAGCCAATCCCGAGACCGCATGCGGCTCCGAGTTCATCCTGTTTTTTTATATATATGTAAGGTATCTTCTTTTCATCAGAGAGCATGGGTAAGTGAGCCACGATCTCAGGCGGAGTCACATCCTCGCCAATCAATACGAGTTGCGCAATCCCGCGTTCGATCGCTTTGGTTACTTCATTCGTCCCTTTCTTGATCTTTCCTGTGTCTCTTGCAAGTTCCAGCGATTCCAGCGCTTTATCACGCAGTTCGTCCGGAACGTCGTAAGTGACGTACATCTGTGCCATTTTATATCTCCTTCTGGATTTAATCCGTCATCGGGATTTAACTCGATTCTTCGGTACATAAAATAGCAGCAAGGAGAGTATATATAGGTTTGCTATACAGGGATTGGATTATCATGTCCATCACAGCCATTCTCTCAAGGATACGAGAGAACGAAATCACAATCGAGGAGGCTGAGCAGCAGATCGGACTCCTGCGTTTCAAAGAGATTGCAGGCATCGCCAAAATCGATTGCAACCGATCAGAGCGAACCGGCATTCCAGAAGCGGTTCTCGCCGAGGGGAAGAGTCCGGAGGATCTTGTCCGCATCGTGCGGGCATCTCTGAGTGGGGATGGGGGCAAAAAGCGCATTCTCGTAACGAGGGCGTCGGACGCTCAGCTGGATCTGCTCAAATCAGAGATCAACTCCCCGATAATGGAATGGAACGAACGTGCGAGAACGCTTGTCTGCGCCAGCCGTGGCAGCCCAATCGAACGAACGGGCGGGAGAATCGGCATCATCACCGCCGGAACCGCGGACATTCCGGTTGCAGAAGAGGCGCGGGTTGCGGCAGAAGAGATGGGTTGCGATGTTGCGATGATCATCGATTCCGGTGCAGCAGGCATCCACAGGCTATTTCCGGATCTTGGCACAATGGTTGAGAGTGGTATTGACGCAATCGTTGTTGCAGCAGGCAGGGATGGAACGCTACCAACGGTTGTTGCCGGACTCGTCGCGGTTCCTGTGATCGGGCTGCCCGTCTCAGTGGGGTATGGCGCGGGCGGCAGGGGCGAGGCAGCGCTTCTCTCGATGCTCCAGTCATGCGCTGTTCTTGCGGTCGTGAATATCGACGCAGGATTTGTTGCGGGTATGTTTGCGGCGCGGATTGCGAATCTTGCGGCGGGGGCGCGGAAGGGGCGTGCTGCGGAATTCTGAACATACTCGATACCGTATGGTGGGAACCGCAAGATTGTACAGATTCTCACAAGATTTCCGTGTCACTCTTGTGTAGTCTCGTGGTTTTTTCGCCTCAGCTAAACACATACAACATCATATCAGCGATCCCACCCTGGTTGAAAATTTTCCACTGCCCTGATCGTCCGCTCTAAACTGGGCGAATTGTGCATAGCTTCATAAGGATTCCAGAACTCTTTGACAAAAGATATCAAACGCCCGTTGTAGTCCGGACCTTGTTTTGCCGTGCTTCCCTCGGTTGGAACGATATCTTCACGTAAATCCCGTTTGCGTGATTTCCGAGTAAGATTTATTAGGCATTCCTTGGGCTCATCAATCGCATCGACATTCACGGGAACCAGAGTCTTCCTGATACCAATGAACTTAGCGAAATGATCACAATCCGCAAGAACCCACGATTCGACCTCCCGCACAGCCACACGAAAGAGTAGATTGTGATGGGTGGGGACCGGCAACCAGTCTTCAATAAGTGCCGGTGCACACTCCCCACTGTCAAGATCGGTTAATACTATGTGAGGCATCCCCTTTGAGGCATTGTTGAATCCACGGATCGTCTTTTTGAGATAGCCAAATCCACCTCGTTTGTAACAGATACCCACAGCATATCTGGTTTGAAGTAGCCTCCTAAGAACTGCTTCGCTCAAATCGTCTTCAACGGCAAGATTGATGGGGATGAGTAAACTCATTTAAAAATCCCCTATATGCATCTGACGCGCCGTTCTCGGGAGAACCGCATCGGCTATGGAGAGTCCCCCGTCTAGCAAACCACGGATTTCCCGGATCGAGGAAGCCACATTAACATCTGTTCCTTCTGCACCCGGTGAAAGGATTAAGACCTCCTCGCCACCGATCCCTTTATCTGACAACAGATCTGCACTATGCGTACTGAGCATCATCTGCCTATTCGGTCGAGATCTTTTCTGTCGCTGCAATCGATGCATCAGAGCCGGTAGCTTACTGACGATCCAGGAGTTCAACGATAGTTCCGGTTCCTCCAGCAGCAATAAGGAATCTCCTTCCAACAGAGCCCAGAGTAAGCCGATCAGACGCAGAGTCCCATCAGAAAACTGATCTTCGCGTTGCTTAGCTCCTTTGGGTCTCCAGTGTTCATAAGTTGCTTCCAGATGTGGGATGCCTGACTCATCCTTAATGTCGGTGAGATGCGTCAGTTGTGGAACCACTACACGCAACGCTTCTTCGATCTTTTTCAAGCGCGACCCACGAGTTCTCGCACTTGTTTTAGCAACACGCACCAGAAAGTTTTGTCCATAAGGGTCTCCAGGAATCCCAGGTCCGGGAAATGCGCCGGGGTAGCGGATGAGTTGCGGAATAAGGTGTAAGTACTGAACAGAATCAAAAAACTTGGAGATATCCCTAAAAGGCTGATTGAGGCTGATCTGCTCGAGATGCGTCTGGGTAAGGCGTAACCTGTCGTTGTCATCCTCATGATTGGGTCGGTTGAGTATCAGTTCGTCTCCTGCCCACACCTTCTCATAAGTAAGATAGGGATTGCGATAACCACGAACCTCCCGCTTGATTCCAATAGCGTATCTCCACAACACATCCTTGGTAGCGGTTTCTGCAAGGGAGACCTCTATCTCAACATCAGACTCGCGACGTGCTGCAAGACAACGTATCTTGGGTATGCCTCCACGATCACTGATGGCTTTCTGCAAACCGCCACCCGGCTTGGCGACGTCTCGCAGAAAGCGAAACACGTCAAGGAAGTTTGATTTACCTGAAGCGTTGGGACCTACCAGAAAAACACGGTTGCCCAGATCAACACCAACCGATTGGAAATTACGCCAGTTTTTCAGGGTGATGTGCGAGACGATCATTGTTCCACCTCTATCTCCACGGTATTTGGACTTTCGCTGCAGTGGTTATCACCCACTCCGCATGATGAAGGTATTTTCCGAGTATCATTTTACCACCGACTTTTCAAGAATATTTTCTATGACATCAATGAGCGGCGATAAATCGCAATGGACCGTTTCCCAGACGATGTACAGATCAACAGCATCATATTCACGTATCCTGATATTGCGCATGCCAATCAGATCGCTCCATGGCAAATCAGGATAATCTTCATGGGTCTTAACCGATATCCGGCGGGCAGCCTCCCCAATTATCTCCAGCCTGCGGATCACGGCGTCCTGACACTGAAGATCGCCCAAAAACTCGTTTCTGTCCATCACACCAACATAATCCGAAGCGATTTTTGCTGCTTCCAGAATGTCTGGTAAGTACTCGCAATCACGCTGCATAGATTACCTCGGCTGAATTTAAGATAGCAGCCCTACGAATATGGTTGCGGCTTGATTCGATACCCCGCCGACTGACCAGGTCCACATCGCGTCCGACCATTTGCTTAAGTTCGTCCCGTATATGGACAAGATCAAATAGCGTGTGTTTTGCATCCTCCTCAAAGGTGACGAGTACGTCTATATCGCTATCGGGTCGGAAGTCGTCACGCAGGACAGAGCCGAAGAAGGCGAAATTGCGTATCTGCCACTTTTCGCAGAACTTGGCGATCTCTTCTTTTGGTATGTCGATCTGTGCTCTGGTTGTTGTTCTACTTTTGACCGGTTCTCCATCCATACAACACTTGCCCCTGTTCATAATCCTTTTGATGAACGGATCACCTATCCGGATCCTCTGTTTTATTTCATCTGATGTTCGCACAATAATATCCATTGGCAGGAATACGGGTCTTGCAATCCTTGAAATCTCTGATGCTTTGCGTATGGGCGAGCCATCGACGTCCATCACGACTATAATATCTGGATCACTCTCTGCAGTTGGCTGCAAGCAGATGTTAGGAACACTCATTCTGGAAATGCCCCCTCCTCCTCAATCTCGTCACTGTACTTCCAAAGACCATATCCATTTGGCGGCAACTCGTACAGGCTTTTAGAATTCTGTGATGATATCAATCTCTCGTATGTTAGAAGAAAGTGCTTTTCTACGAAGTCGATGTGATCAATATCGGTCTGTTCTAAGACAAGTTCCCCCGCGTGAACCCAGCCGACGTCGCAAGAATCGACAACCTCGTGAGCTTTTCCGTTTGTGATTGTTCGTGCCTGCCGAGTCCGAGAGCAATATGAAAGTACGAAAACAGCGTCATTTCCCGGAACCCAATCGTCCGGATACTTTGCTAGCAGCTCTCTCGCCTCCGAACCATGTTTCGATAGCGTGAAAACAGTGCCACTCGGGCTCGTGGTGACCGATATATCAACGTCACTCACGTAAGAATGAAAACCCAAAAGGGGTATTCGACCAGCTATATGTTGCTTGATGCGGAGACGCACCACTATCGAAAGGTCACCATAATTGTGCTCATGAGACTGACGTTCAAAGACTGTACGCCTCTCTCCCAACTCCAGAACTCGTTCCCCAATCTCGAGCGTAAGTTCTGCATCAGTGGCTAACACAGGGACAAACGGCTCAACTCCACCGACGAAAATAGACTTTAAATTCACTATCGCAGGCTCTAACCCCTCGTCCTCGTGGGCAGTCCCCATCTGCTGAGCAATTGCCTTTATGAGATACTCATGCGTTAAAGGTTTGCCGGCAGCGACTAGCGCTTCACTATCCTTAACGACTTCTTTCAAAGAGTGGTAATATGGAGTGAGGTGAGGATCCCCTTTACCCCCTCTTTGAATCGGAATGATCGAGAACTGCAGTCCTCTTGCAAGTGGATGATCTTGTTTGAGCTTGCCCGGCACATGAAGAAATATCCTGTCGTCCACCCCAAGTTCCTCGGTTAGTCGCCAGAGCAGCCCTTCGGTGCGACTGGAAAAACACACCAACGTGCGTAACTCGGCGGAGATGACTTTGAGATGGATAGGACTCTCCCGCAGTTTGTGTAGATGCTCTCGCAACAGAAACAGGTGAGCGTCAAGATCAAGTAGCTTCTGTTCAAGAGTCTTTGGGACTCTTTTGGTCACATCACACCTCCTGTTGCATAATGCCAAATGAGTTCAGTTCCAAATCCGGGAAGCTGTTTTCCTCCTTCCGTTCTGCCTTTGCCAAACACCTCATCCATGATAATCTTCACATAGTGCCCAATATACTAATCGGTGTGCACGTAAATAGAACCATTTTCAGCCAAAAGTCGTTTCATCAGTTGCAGTCTCGGATAGAGCATATCCAGAAACGAATCGATCCCGCCCGCCCAGATGTCCTTGTACGCAAGTCGCTCGATCACAGATGGCGATTTCGTGACAGACTCGCCCTCGATCACAAACTTTGCGTAGTAGTTCTTGCCAGTCCAGAAAGGCGGATCGATGTAGATCAGGTTGATCTTGCCCTCATAGCCCTGCGTGAGCAGTGTCTGCATTGCAAGGAGGTTATCGCCCCAGATCAGGCGGTTGGTTCTGGACTTGTTGATATCTGGGCGGGTCAGGTCTTCTGTGAAGTAGGAGAGCGCGGTCTGGTCACGGTGCGGATTCGGGATCGCGACCTCTGCGGTCTGGAATTCGATGTCCTTTGGGTTTGGTGCTTGCTTTGGTTTGCTGTCCCAGACAAGACGTGCAGAGTCCTTTTTTCGGCGGGTGTGGTTGTTGTTTGGCATGGTCAGACCTTTTGATTTAAGAACTCGTCTCCTCTTATTGGTGTTGGGCAGGAGGGTCCCAATTGTCCCAAAAACCTACTGCTTTGTATCTTCGCCACGTTTCCACTAACGCTATGCTTTATTTTCATTCGTTTTACCATGCCGGCATTCATATACAACACGCTACTCAGAATCAAGATTTCCTTTGTTCTGGTTATACCAACGTAAAACAATCTTCTATCCTCTTCAAGTTGCCGCTGCTGCTCATCAAACGTTTTTTTT
>DAWR01000143.1 GCA_002506015.1 Candidatus Methanogasteraceae archaeon UBA261
TTTACATGTTTATTTAATAAATATATATTTTAATAAAGAGATTATATTTAAAAACAGAAAATCACAATCAGTAGCCACTATTCGCCATTTGCAAAAATAGATCTTCTTACAAAAACACGTGCGGAAAGAGGGCTCTCCGCTGTTTTGTATGGGTACTTTAATACCCTGACGTCAACAATCTAATCATCACAGAAGGAGATGAATATCAGATGTACGAAGATCTTTTCCGAAGAGCATTGAATATAGACGATCCATGGGTACTTACGAAGATAGATTTCGATCCCGACGAGAAACAAATAGCCGTAACTCCGCAGTTTAACCCATAGGTAGAGCCTCTGGGAATAGTGAACTCATCCGTCTTGCTCTCTTCGGAATCTTTGCGAAGTACTCTCTCCCACTCGCCTCCACAATCTTTGCAACCTTCGAAAGCTCGAACAGTACTTCATCCACGGATATCTTGCTTGTAAGCGCCTTTTCTCTCAATCTCTTCAATATCTTGAAGTATATTCGCATAGCAAGAAACGTGACGAGAAAATAACCTCTTACTGTTTCATCGGACCTTAAATAAGTCTTGTCAGACTCCAATTCATTTTTCATAGCATCGAATGCCATTTCTACATCTTCTCTACCCTTGTACAGGTCGAACATATCGAATCCATCTTTAGTCATATCTGATATCAAACAAAAGACTCCAGCAAGTTTACGTTTCTGTTCAAATTCAGCCATACTGATCGTATTTGATTCAACTTTCTTGAGAATAGATTGTTCTTCTTCTCCTTTATTCAAAGGTTCTTCAAAAGCATATAACGTGCCATACGCAGTCTCTTTCGTACCCCATCTGACAGGCTTATCCCTGTACAGAAAAGGACCCTTCCAGCGCATCCATCTGAGGTCAATAAGCGCTGAATTCTTACGTAGAGGTACAATATAGTGTACCCCCCATCCCATTAGATCTTTCAGCAATTTATACGACGAGAATCCCCGATCAAATATGAACCCGAAGTCTTTCTTGGGAAATCTTTCAATGAAGTCTCTGATTGTAGTTATATCCTTCATAGATCCATAAAAGACGTCTAATCCGACCGGTAACTTTGTGATGGACGAGAAAGCCATGATAACTCCAATCTGATCAAGGTATTCATGATCTGCGTTGTATCCTTTCTCTGCCAGTTTGATGTTCTTTGAATATGTGAAGACGGATGTTAAGTCATACAGCAGAAGATCGTCTTTGGTTGCAAGTTTTGAAAAAAGGTCATACCACGTATGTATGTCTTCTCCAATATTCTGTAAAACCGATGAAAGGTGCTTCGGGGAAAGGCTAACATCGATCTGTTTGGAGAGATAAAACTTCTCCCACCTGGAAGCAAAGAGCCTCAACGGTTTAGGGTCGATTGCCTTGATTATGGCAGAGACAATGATCTCGCTGCAATAAGGCGTCGTTTCTGCCAGAATATCTCCGACATCTTTTATCAGATGGTATGCAAGCGTGCAATTCCCGTACTCAAAGACCTCTCGCATGGACTCCTGGATATGTGATCTCATCCTCTTCTTCTTGAATATGCCATCGCGATCTATGGATCCGATGTACTCGGTTATTTTCCTTACCTTTTTCTCGCTCTTGTCCCATTCACTCGTTGCGCTGTAAACATAGTAGTTTTTGCTTATGAATTTCAGCTCTATACGGTACGGTTCTTCGTTCTTCATGCGTTCAAATGTCTTTAGAATCTTTGGTGGAACGTCTTTCATGTGGGTTAAGTTATATGGGTTATAACCTTAAGTACTTTTCGGCTTGAAATAGCCCTAACTATATTGAATTCGGAGCAATTGTGGAAAAGACGCGGTAGAATCTATTGAAATTGAAAAGGTTCCAAAATTGACAGTTTTAGCTTGATTGTTAGCTGATCATGCAGCAATTCTATTGCAAAATAGGGGACTTATGGGTTAAAAAGAAGAGTTGCGGTTAATGAGATTAAAATATATTATGACAATTCAATTGAAATAATCAAAGAGTTGGACCGATTAATCCTTAAATGATTTATTTAATTATCTCAATAAAATTTTGTTAGAATGATGTGTTTAATTTTTCCGTGAATTGGATGGCAAAATAAAAATCTTTTTTACAGAGTTCCCGAACTGCATATAGGATACCTCAGACAGAGTGAAGCGGCGTCCGAGGTTCGTAACTTCGTGACGTAAGTCTCCGCCATGGCTGACCGCCCGACGCCCAGACCGTACCGGGGCAACGTCAGAGACCGGGCATCTAAACAGCTTGAGTTGTACCCAATCTGGGTACAACTGAAATTGCAATCACTGGATGGCAAGCATCCGCAACAGACTTTCGCAAACACCGAAGCCACATCATACGGACCGGAACCGCAAATACCCAACTCATGCACCAGACCGCACTCAGCCACGAGACGGCAGTTTCGGACGGCGGCAGGCTGGAACTAAAACCCACACGGGAACGCGAAAGCCCGTTCTCTTCGCTGCGCAGGAGTCCCCGGACGACCTGAGTGATTTCGGCGGAGGCATCCGAAAGCGCACCCGGACTTTGGGGTGACCCGATCGATGATCCGGGACTGGAACGATTTGTCCGATTGGGCGGGTCATTGTTCTCGATTTCTCTTCCTGATTCCGACCCCATCATTTGTATTCCCGTGACAGTTCGAGAGGTTGGCATAATGGACGTGGAGGTCGGATTGGTCGCGCGTTTTTTGGGGCGGGTCAGAAGACTTAATGCAGAGGAAGAACGAAGAGGAGTATGTGATGATTGAAGTCCGTACAGAAGGATACAGGGACAACCAGATTCGAATACAACACTAAATAGGCAGGATGTTTGAAATGAATTCGGAATATTACGTTAATTGGGATTCCTTAGCTATGGGGGAAAAACGTTTGTACCTAAAGGAGGAAAATGATGTCTTCAACAGTTTTGAGCCAAGTCGAGAAGACAATCATCAGTCTACCTCTTCATGAGCAGTTATGGTTGATCGAGCGACTTGTTCATCACTTGCGAGAAGATTCGACGAAAAGCCATGCAATAGAACAGGATGCTTTCGAGAGCCAACTTGCTGTGATGGTAAAGGATCCTGAGATTCAAGCCGAGTTGCGAGAGATTGATCGAGAGTTTGCTGTAACGGAAGCAGATGGATTGGAGAACTGATAATGGTCATTCACCGCGGAGAGATTTATTTCGTCGATTTGAGTCCTGTTACGGGACGGGAGCAAGCAGGACAGCGTCCAGTATTGGTTTTATCTGTAGATTCCATCAATAAACTACCTCTTGTGGTTACAGTTGTTGTTGGAACAAAAGGCAAAAATGTTTCCCGGGATTACCCAACAAACGTTCGTATATCACCGGAAGATAGTGGTCTGCCCGTAGAGACAATGTTCTTATGCTTTCAAATTCGTTCATTGGACTCCAAACGGTTTCCAGAAAAACCGGCAGGTAAACTTTCAGATAAGTCATTAAAAAGTATTGAAATGGTTGTTCGTCACTGTCTCGGTCTGTAACAGATGACCTCTGATAAAAGAGAACGGCGAACTCAAGAAGGCTGACTGGAAAGACGCAATCACAAAAGCCGCCGAGATACTAACCGAGGCAGATCGCCCCCTGCTCTTCCTTGGAAGCGAGACCTCATGTGAGGCGCAGGAGATCGGACGGCACATCGGAGAATACCTCGGTGCCGCAGTGGACTCGAACGGGGGCGATCTGCCACGGTCCAACTGTTATGGGAATCCAGGAGTCAGGCATCGTCGGTGCGACTGCGGGACAGTCCAAGAACAGGACGAACCTCTCCATATACTGGGGATGCAACGCTCTTGAGTCGATGCCGAGGCACATGTCCAGATACGGCATCTTCCCGAGAGGATACTGGACCAAACGCGGCAGATTCGACCGGACCGTGATCTGTGTTGATCCGAGGAAGACGCCGACAGCGGAAGCAGCGGATCTTCATGTGCAGCTAAACCCCAACAGCGACTACGAGCTATTCAACGCACTCTCAACCATACTAAACGGAAAAGAACCGCATCCCTCGGTTGCAGGGGTCACAGGTGTTCCAGTCTCGGTCATGAAAGAGATGGTTGAGATGATGAAGGCGAGTAACTTCGGAACCGTCTACGTGGGACTCGGCGTTGGCTCGTCATACGGCAAGCACAGGAACGTAGAAGCTGCCTTGAATCTCATAAAGGAGCTTAACAACTACACAAAGTTCTCGATAGGAGCTCTCCGGGGTCACTGCAACGTTGCTGGCTTTAACCAGATCGCATCCTACCTATACGGCTACCCGTTCGGTCTTGACTTTGCCAAGGGCTACCCGAGGTTCAATCCGGGTGAGTACACGATGGTGGACGTGCTGCGAGACCGCGATGTGGATGCTGCGTTCGTGATGTGCGCTGATCTTGTCTGCCACATCCCTGCGGATCCTGCAACGTATCTCTGTGAGATACCGCTCGTCTGTCTCGATATTGCGCCGTGCCCGACAACAATTGCGTCTGATGTGGTGCTGCCCGGTGTCATCGATGCGATGGAATGTTCAGGCACGTTCTACCGACTGGACAATGTGCCGGTCTACTTCGAGGGGTTCACTGACTCGCCGTTTTCGTTTACGAAGAGTAACGAGGACACGATGCAGCAGCTCTTTGATAAGATCAAGAAGATGGCTTGAAGTATAGTCAGATTGATGTGGACGAGTTACAAATCGTTCACATCTCCAACCTTTTTTCATCACTTTATCCACATATATTTAAGGGTTGCAAGCATTAGAGTGGGTAAAAGGTGAACAAATGGGAATATATACTGAAAAACAGAAGGAAATTTCTGAAACGATAGCAGATGATGCGAGTCGTTCTAACTGGAAGAGTTACAAATGGCAATTAAGCCACGCCATAAAGGATATTGATACGTTTGAAGATATTACCTGCATCAAATTCGATGAAGAAGAGAAACAGGTCTACGAAAAAGTTCTTGAAAAATTCCCTCTCTCTATCACTCCTTATTATCTATCGTTGATTGATTACGATGACTATAAGAATGACCCGATCTTTATACAGGCATTCCCTGACCCTTGTGAATTGGTTATCAGTAAATATGACATAAAAGATTCGTTGGCAGAGGATAAAGACAGTCCAGTCCCGGGAATCACTCATAGATACCCGGATCGAGTACTCTTTCTCATAAGCAATATTTGCAGGGCTCTCCGCTGTTTTGTATGGGTATTATAATATCAATACATCAACTGAAGTAGATTACAGGAAAGACGTATCGTAACTACTCACCTTTAGGA
>DAWR01000176.1:0-4626 GCA_002506015.1 Candidatus Methanogasteraceae archaeon UBA261
CACTCTTCGATGATTGCCTCATAAGCCATGCCGCTGGCTACCTGTTCCAGCACATCCGCGACCAGAATGCGGGTGCCGCGAAAGGTCGGTTCGCCATGGCAGATGGCGGGGTCGGCTACGATGTATCGTCCTGATGTTTTTGTTTCCATGAATTACCTTGTGATTGGCTCGCTATTATCAGCGTGCCACTTTCTTTGATGAGATTCTCCAGTTCCTTGGGGGAGTTTTAGCATTAATCTTGCTTTCATCGTTACGGTTTCCATTGGTTTTCACTTAATCTGTCTGGTTCGCTTCTGTGACTGTCGCGGTGCTGTGGAGGTTGATCGCGGATGCGATCGCTCGCTTGCCGTAGACCGTGAGAGGTGGGTTTTTCCGGGTGGGGCGGGTTGTGGTCATCTATTATTACATCTTGTCTGTACGCATACATGATACCTGCGCAGAACAAGCGTGGTGCAAGATTTATGGTCGGGATGGTGTGGGGTTGGTGGTGTCATGTATGAGGGGGTGTATTGTTTTATATAATTTCTGCTAAGATATTACGTAAGCTTTATATGGGATAAGTTCTAACGGATGGCGCATGGAGCGTAAAGAACTCCGCCATGATCGACATACTGTTTCACTTCTGACTGACCATATGGTCTTCTCGCCGAAGTATCGCGGGAAGATTCTGGTCGGAGATGTCGCGCTTGCGCTGGATGGTATTATCCGGAAGACCTGCAAGGATCTCAACATCGAGATTATTGACATGGCAGTGAATGTTGATCATGTTCACCTTTTTGTGAAATACCCTCCGAAGTACTCTGTGAGCTATATAGCCAAGAGAATAAGAGGGAGGAGGAGTAGAGAACTGCGCAAAGCATTTCCACACCTCAAGGAATGGTGTAGTAAAAGTCTCTGGGCACCATCTTGCTTCCATGGTTCGGTTGGTCATGGGTGGGAGGTTGTGGAGAGATACATACAGAATCAGGAGAAGCCAAATGCAAAATCGCTATGTACAGGCTCCGTANNGGGTTTAGTGACTTCGGGAGACTGGCGTGATAGGTGCAGAGGTCGGGGTGGGTCATGTGGACGGAGGGTTTTGTGGGGTGGGTTGGATCGCGAACTGCGTGTTTTTTGGGGAATGGTCTCAAAACCGATAGCAAGTGATCGTTAGATAAGTTTATATACTATTGTATACCATACCGCAATTCGTGAACGCGGCGGCACTGCATAGAAACCAACGTAGAGCGGTTTTATGCCAAAAATAAGGTATTGGATGCGGTATTACCACTAAATAGTTGGGTGCAGTATCGATCTACTGAACATATAGAAAT
The DNA here is from genome assembly GCA_002506015.1 of Candidatus Methanogasteraceae archaeon UBA261. Classification (GTDB taxonomy): domain Archaea; phylum Halobacteriota; class Methanosarcinia; order Methanosarcinales; family Methanogasteraceae; genus Methanogaster_C. The sequence goes on from DAWR01000176.1 coordinate 1,314, forward strand.
GCATAATACGAATGAAATAGAAACATTAGAGAGGTTGTGATGCGGGCAGGAATGATGCATGTTGCAGGCGTGGATATATTCACCGTAGGGACGCGTTTTACATCATCAATCCAAAGTAACAATAGGAGGAACTATGAAAACAGAAGAGGCAAGGACACCTGAAACAACAAAAGAGAAAATAATCGCTTTGTTACAGTTGGCAAAGAACTATGTGTGGATGTCATCTGGATTGAATTCAGAATTTTACAATGATCCTAATGTTAAGGAAGCTATGAGTGATGCATTTAGGCGAGTGAAACAGGTTAAAATACTTATTGAAGGAAACGCAGAAGAGAGGAAAAACGAAATGGGTTGGTTTTTCGAGGAAGCAAAGGGACTTAAGGAAAAACTACGAATTAGACAATGTAACAGAGTCCCACATTGGCTCATAATTGATGGGAAGCATTTCAGACTTGAAAGACCGCATCCCACAGGAGTTGTTGGGGTAGATAATTTAGTAGTATATAATGTAGATCCTCCAGTTATTTCAGAAATTTTGAGGCGGAAGTTTGATAAGTGGTGGGGTATGGCAATCCCGGTTGATCCATGAATTCACCAGACAACGTAGCATCTACATTGGTTAACTTCTCCACTATAGGCTTTATAGTTCTTTTAGGGACTGCAACATTTATCCCTATGGTATACGAGTTAACGCTACTCAGAAAAAACGAATCGGTGAGATTATTGCGTTATTATCCTTATAGGCTAATTTCCAGACTTGGTGGAACTTTGTCTATAGCTACTTTAATGGTCACTTCCATGCTTTTTATTACAACTGGTTTATTAAGTTTAGTATACTTTTTGTACAATAATGATGTTTTCATAAATTGCGCCTTACATTTATCAATTATTATAGTAATTATGCTACTTTTATATGTTATTTGTATATTGATATGTGCATTACCTTTTCAGAAGCATGAAATTGATCAAATTATTGATTATACTGCTGTGAGTTATGAAGAAATAGATGTCAAAAAGTAAACACCCCACATCCGTCCACACCCATGTCAACATGCGACCTCAAGCCAGCGGATGCCCCCGACTTTAGTCGGGGGTGGCGCGGTTGGGGCTTCGGGAGGATATCATGAGGTATGTCCAAGGTCGGGCAGGTCGTGTGGGCGGAACGGTTTTGTGGGGTGGGCTATAACTTGAAATAAAAAGTAAAAATTTTATGGGATGATGCATATGGATCCAACAACCATCGCAGCGATAATCGGTTCTGTAACCGGTGTTCTGGCTCTCTTGATGTATTTCATCAAAATTGGGGGTATAATAACAAAGGTCAACACACTATGGGAGAAAGATATACCTGAACAGTTGAAGGAGCTAAATACAAAAACTAAGACACTCTGGGCGGTGTATGTTGAAGATCGATTACGAGGGCTACCTCCGGATTATACAGGTAGTTATTACTTGACAAAAAAGGGAGAAGAAATATTACCAGCAGGTCTGAAGGAAGAACTCAAAGAAATTGCAAAATCTGAAAAATTTAGACACATAGACTCGGTAGGGGATGTCGTACCTTTAATTATTGAGGAAAAAATAGATAGCTTAAGAAATGTTAGTGTCTCTGCGAATATAAGCCTAGGTGATGCTGCGATCGTAGCAAGTTTATATGCCTTTAAAATAAAGGTGTTTGATGAGTTATTAAGCGGTGATTATTTAAAAATAGATGCAAGCGCAATTAAAAAAATGCCAGATTCGAGCAAGCAGAAATATTTGGACGAAATTATACTGAAATTCCAAGACGATAACGTTGATGTGCGTCGGAGGGCTGCAATGGCTCTCGGAAGGATAGGTGATGCAAGAGTAGTTGATGCGCTCATAGTGGCATTGAAGGATAAGGATGAAGTTGTGCGCAGGAATGCTGCATCAGCTCTTGGAGCGATAGGTGATGCAGAAGCGGTTGAAGCACTGGTAGAAGCGTTGAAAGAGGGAAATGCGGATTTGCGCAGGAATGCTGCAAAGGCTCTTAGACATATAGGTGATCCAGGAGCAGTTGAGGCACTGAAAAAAGCATTGAAAGATCCGAATACGAATGTGCGCAGGAATGCTGCACTGGCTCTTGGACGTATAGGTGATCCGAGAGCAGTTGAGGCACTGAAAAAAGCATTGGAGGTTGGGGATGCGGACCTGCTTGTCTATATTCCACGAGCTCTTGAACAAATCGAAGCCAAACAAAAATCAACGAGCATGGAAGCAGAGAAAGATCCTTCAGACGAATGAGGAGATTGGGTTTTTGGGTGACAATCCTCGTTATATATCTCACATCTTCCCGCGTCCCATCCCACCGCCTGACCTCCTATCCCTACGGATGCCCCGCTCTTCAGAGCGGGGTGGCACGGTTGGGGCTGGCATGGAATGTGTGGAGGTTGGGGTGGTTGTGTGGTCGGAGGTGTTTGTGGGGCGGGTTGGAACGTAAATAGCCGCACACAAAGATAGGTTCATTGGATTGCATCAAAAAGTCTTGTCTGCCCCGCATCATAAAAATCCGGTCCGATCAGCGAATTCCCACACTTGATAGTACCCCCAAGATTCGGAAGCACGCCCTCCATCCCCAATTTCACCCACTTGCGCTCATCCGTCACGCCACATCCTCCACCCTTATCTCAAGCCCCCCATCACCAGCCACATCCACAACAACCTTCGCGCCCTCCATAACCTCACCTGCCACAATCACCCGCCCGAGTTCCGTCTCAACCTCGCTCTGAATTACCCGCTTGAGCGGTCTTGCCCCGTAGACCGGGCTGTAGCCAGAATCCGCGAGATACTGCTTAGCTTCAGAACTGACCACAAGCTCAATTCTCTGATCTTTAAGCCGATTCATCAGATACTCGATCTGGATATCCACGATTCGCACGAGCTGCTCCTTTGTAAGTGCCCTGAATACAACGATTTCATCGACTCGGTTCAGAAATTCAGGCCTGAAATAACGAAAAAGATCATTTAGAACCGTTTCCTTCATTTTCTCATACGCCTTGGTCTCGCCAGCAAAATCCCCATACGCATATCCGGATTCGTCCCTACTTTCCAGATAGCGAATGATATGCTCACTGCATGCGTTCGAAGTCATTATGAGTATAGTATTCTTGAAATCAACGGTTCTGCCATGAGAATCGGTCAATCGTCCGTCATCGAGGACTTGAAGCAGGATATTGAATACATCGCCATGAGCCTTCTCGATCTCATCGAATAGGATCACAGAGTATGGTTTTCTCCGAACCGCCTCTGTGAGCTGCCCGCCTTCCTCATAGCCGACATATCCTGGAGGTGC
>DAWR01000176.1:4650-5594 GCA_002506015.1 Candidatus Methanogasteraceae archaeon UBA261
AGGAATATGAAGCTTCCTATCGGGCGGTCAGGGTCAGCAATCCCGGCGCGAGCCCGGATTATCGCATCTGATACCGCCTGCACAGCCTCGTCCTGCCCAACAACCCTCTGGTGCAGTTCATCCGGAAGGTCGAGGAGTTTCTCCCGCTCGCCCTGCATCATCTTGCTCACAGGTATGTGCGTCCACCTGCTCACAATCTCTGCGATGTCCTCCTCGTCCACTTCTTCTTTCAGGAGCGTTGATGCAGTCTGCTTCGATTGCAGCCGTTCTTCCTCTTCTGCAAGTTCCGTCTCAAGCAGTGGGAGCTTCCCGTGCCTTAGTTCCGCCGCCCTGCCCAGATCGTACTCCCGTTCCGCAAGCTCGATCTGAACCTTCATATCCTCAATCTCCCGCTTGACCTCCCGCATTCGTGATATCGCATCCTTCTCTGTCTGCCACTGCGCATTCATGCTGTCAGAATCACTCTTCAGGTCTGCAAGTTCTCGTTCCAGACTCTCGAGCCTCTCTTTTGAGGCTTTGTCGCTCTCTTTCTTCAGAGCCTCGCGTTCGATCTCGAGCTGCATGATCCTGCGTCTGATCTCGTCTAATTCGGTTGGCATGCTGTCAATCTCTGTTCTGATCCGTGCGGCAGCCTCATCCATAAGATCAATCGCCTTGTCAGGGAGGAAACGATCCGAGATGTAGCGGTTGCTGAGAACTGCTGCGGAGACGAGTGCAGCATCCTTGATCCGGACGCCGTGATGGACTTCGTAGCGTTCCTTTAAACCCCGGAGAATCGAGATCGTGTCCGTTACATCAGGCTCCTCGATTAAGACCTGCTGGAACCTCCGCTCGAGCGCAGCATCCTTCTCAATGTATTTCCGGTACTCATTTAACGTCGTTGCCCCGATGCAGTGGAGTTCGCCCCTTGCAAGCATCGGCTTCATCAGGTTGCTTGCGTCCAT
>DAWR01000176.1:5649-6309 GCA_002506015.1 Candidatus Methanogasteraceae archaeon UBA261
AAGACTGCCTTGAGCCGCTCCTCAAACTCTCCCCTGAATTTTGCGCCGGCAACAAGCGCGCCCATATCAAGCGCTATTATGCTCTTCTCCTTCAGTCCCTCGGGAACATCTTGGTTTGCGATCCTCTGGGAGAGTCCCTCAACGATCGCAGTCTTTCCGACCCCTGCCTCACCGATCAGCACAGGATTGTTCTTCCGCCGCCGCGAGAGGATCTCGATCGTCCTTCTGATCTCATCGTCTCTTCCGATGACCGGATCGAGCTTTCCCTCCCGTGCTGCTGCCGTCATGTCGATTCCATACTGCTGAAGCGCCTCGTAGGTCGATTCCGGAGATGGCGAAGTCACCCGGTGACTTCCCCGAACCTCCTTGAGAGCCTCGAGCAGTTCGTCCTTTGTTACACCTGCCTCTCCAAGGATTCTTCCACAGGCTCCGTCGGATTCGATCAATGCAAGCAGGAGGTGTTCTACGCTTATGTAATCGTCTTTCAGCCGCTTCGCTTCTTTTTCCGCAGCGATGAGTGCGCTGTTGAAACGCTGGGCGATATGAATCTCGGTTATGCCCGATACCCGCGGCTGCTCGGATAGGTGCCGCTCCAGTTGCTCAACTACTATCACTGGCGAGATATCCATCTTCGCAAGGATTCTCGGGGCGAGACCGTCC
>DAWR01000176.1:6345-9329 GCA_002506015.1 Candidatus Methanogasteraceae archaeon UBA261
GTTCTGCATTGCGTCCTGTGCTTTCAGTGTGAATTTGTCGGGTTGCATGATTGTGGTCTTGTTCTGGCACGAGATTAATCATTCGTTCGTCATTCGTTTGATCCATGATCTCTAAATCGCTACTGCAGGAAGTACCGCGGAAACAGGGGGTTTAATAGTGTGCCGCACAATATTGGTTGATCAGAAATGAATAGAGGGATACGAAATGCTGGAGATTGATGACGAGTCCATTGAGGAGATGGTTGCCATAACATCCGGCAACGATGTGACCGAGCAGGAGATCAAGAAAACCATCGGAAAATTATCCATCAAAACCACGCTGGCGCCCGAGGAACTGGTAACCGTCTTTAAATCGTACTTCCGGAACTGTAGCGACGGCGAGATCGCAGTAAAACTTGGCGACCGGAAGAAGATGCGCAATGTGGAGCGGGCGAGGATCAAGATGGGGTTGTATCGGTGGCGAGACTTTGAGATGCCCTTTGATATCAATGAATTCCTCCACGCAATCGATGCCGGCAAGAACGATTCCGAGATTGCGAAGATGTTTAAGGCTGGCAAGTCTACGGTGCGGACCTATCGGCAACTGCTCGACTGGCACGAGGCGTATGGTGCGCCAGATATCCCGATGGATGGGTAACTTTATCTGCGCGGCGCCCGTACATGGTAGTTGCGGGCTAGCCCGGGTAATTCGACGTCACCTGTAACCCGAAACCGCCGATACGCGGGGGGCGAAGCCGATGGAAGATGCTTCAAACGCTGTATAAGATCGAGAGTCCAACAATGAGTCCCCGTCCTGCGGGGATGGCGTTGGTAGTGGAGTCTGCCGGAGGGCAGGTTCGCTATCTTTGTTGCGGGAAACGGTTCAGACCCGGAAGGGAGCAGACTACACCGCAGACGATCGTCGCTTGTAGGGTAGCGGGGATGAGGCGGATTTCCGGAGCACTGTGCAACGGGCGGGTAGCGACCACCGGTGTGCCCGCAATCTCATTACTATACTCCACACTGCCACAACTTGAGATTTTTAATAATAATAATAATAATAATAGCCACAGATACCACATGGGAGACCCACTCTGTGCGCCCTGTGCACTTTGTGGCAGTATGATTTGTACGCCATGAAAATCGCAGCTTATGCTGGTCGCTGAGTATATCAGCGGGCATCAAAGAGTAAAACTACGAGTGGCGGTAGAAATACCAGTAACAGCACCATCTGCATCGAATTCAAGCCCAATAAGTAAAATGAACTGTCTCTGAGGATAACAGAAGTATTTGAGGCGCCAGCATAGACATTACTGAATATCACGCCAAGATATACACCATAGAACTTTTTTGTGCCCCCCTCACCGTAGTGAACGGAATTCGCTATGATGTAGTAAACAGAAACCAGAACAAGCAGTGTCACACCCAGTTTCGCACCGATGAAACCCACAATACCGGTGTTGTGCATGATCCACCTGAGTAATATATTCGCCTCGTGGTCATAACCAAGAGCGTCCATACATAAGATAGTGCTTATCGCATCGTACAGAGAGAATACAAACGCAAAAATAAATAAATATAAATTAACATGGAGCGTCTGCGATGGTGAGATCACATCCCCTGATTCGGATGCATCAGTTCGTGTGGAATACATAGGCTGTGGCATAGGGCATCTATCCATTCAGATTGTGCGATTTATGCACATATTTGCCGGTACAGGTAACGAATCATTGGTAATATGCGCAGATCTTCTAACAGAATTGCATCATTCCGTGTAGTGAGAACCAACCATCCTATTTAAAGATTTCGATTGTGGTTGCTGTAAAAGTTTCCGATTCTGAGGGATTTCGTGGTTTTTTGTAACTACTCAGGTATCTAAACCACCATATAGGGGGACTTCACTGTTCCGGGACTACCCGGGACATGTGGTATACTGTACCTAAACAGGGGATTTACCGCAGAGTGCGCGGAGGGGAAATAAACGGTTAAACGCTTATACATGAGTTTCGGAGATTTGGATTTCATGACCAACTTAAATGTAACAAAACGCGTTACACATCAAACGTTACGAAGCGGCCATCAAGATCATGATTCTTCTGACATCTGATGTAGGATCTGTGTAGATTCGATTGTGACATTTAGGATGGTGGAAAATTCAATTTATACGAAAGTCATGTTATGGCTCCTCCGCGCCCCCGGCGGCTAATCTTCTTTGCCACAACCCAAGTCCACCCGGAAGAAATTAAAAGCCACGAAAAACACTCCGAAAAGTTGTTATTGGAGTTTGAACAAAGGCAAGAGATCATGAACCCAACCAGACTCCGATTTGCAATGATCGTCCTGACAATGATTTTGATACTCGTAGCTTCCGGATGCATCAGCACTCCACCAGCACAACCAGCCTCATCGCCGCATCCGAATGCAACAGAGATTGCGCCTGCGGAGTTACTCGGCATGAAGCGAATGGCTGTTTCGACCGGCGCGGATGCGTTGCAGCGGGTGAGAGGGTCACACATAGGCGGAATCGAGAACGTCAATGACCTCGCAATCATCCATTATATGGACGATGACCGACTTCTGACGCTATGGACGACGCTTTACGAAAACGAGTCGCTTGCAGAGAGTGAAACCGAGAAGATGGTAATCGGCATCCGCAGATTCGGTGGTGACTGGGAATCAACATTAGAAGAGATTGCAATCGATGAGAAGGTCGTGTACCGGATCGCGCCGGATGACAAGCCCCAATATTTCTGGGCAGATGGAGTGTGGGTCTTCTATATCGTGCCGCATAACCTCACACCCAATGAGGTCGTGCAGGTTATCGAGGCTATTTATACCGCTCCGCAGGTGTAATTTGGAACTTTGTATGACTGCCACAGAGGTCACAGAGAACACCGAGATAGGTTAGAGGTGCGGAAAAGGCGTCTCTGAGTCACGCTGTACGCTCTGTTGCGGAAAGCAACAAAAACAGATACGGTGTATTACAACTCAACTTTGGAAACCCA
>DAWR01000044.1:0-9444 GCA_002506015.1 Candidatus Methanogasteraceae archaeon UBA261
TGGTTAGGTGATGATGAGGTCGCTCGATAGTGGTTTTTGGGGCGCGAGGGGATTTCACGATTGCAGGAAAATGCGGGCAGATGGGGCAGAAATGGGTCGCAAGCAGTCGATTATTGGATTAAAATATAATCCTCAAAGTTGAGCTGTAAAACAAAAAAACAAAAAAAATAAAAAAAGCCACCGGGCATTCAAAGCCCGATGTTTTTGACTACCGCCTGCAGGATCAAGAGTGCATCTTCGCTCGTAAGTTCACCATCCCGGTTGACATCGCCGATCTGATATCCTACACCGTCCGAATCGGTGAGATAACCCGAAGTCGTGTCCTCTTCAAGATCCCAGCAATCCGGTACGCCGTCAGAATCCGAATCCACCCAGGGATCGCCTTCTTCCAGAATGAGAATCGCATTGCTTGCTTCCATGTAGTCGTCGCTGCTCTGGAATCCCACAACATTGCCGGTTGATTTCAGATAGGCGGTTACAACTCGATCGCTGATTCCGATCTGGTGGATGCCATTGTCGTTCCACTCATCAGTCCAGACCTGTCCGTTGAAGATCAGTTCTCCTTCATCCGGACTGGCGCCGGGTGCATACGTTATCAGTCTGGCACTTGCCACAGTTGACGGATCGATCGTAAGTCCTGTAATCGGCGCCCACGCGGTCGCTTCCTCTGGTGTTGTGCATTTGGATGATTTGCCGCAGAGCAGGTCAAACTCCTCGTTTAAGGATATCTGACGCCGTGGTTCACTTGCATCTTCATACACCACAACCAGCATCATGCCACGCATGGATATATTGCCGCCGCCAGAATGCGAGTTGGTGAGATTTGCGGTGTTACCACCTGCGTTGAAGCCATCAGTCACATCGTATATGAGCATTCCGTATGGGTAACTGCTGCCGTGCATCTTCTCATCACAGTAATGCGCATCCCGGATTTGAACGGCTCCGTTGAAGCTCATGCTAATTTCATCAGGCATCACGCCCGCCTTATCCCATGTGTAGGGTGCATACAAGCGTGCCTCTACGACGGTTGCGGTGGCCGGAACAGAGAGATCATCCGCAGCCCAGCAAACGTCGTATGTTGCCCAGTGCCGATCGTCGCTCATGCTCAGATAGTAACTGTCGCCTGCTGAATAGACCAGATCGCCGTTGAGATCAAACGTCTTCCATGTAGTCATATTCTCGCCGCCGGTATAGGTCTTGCCTTTGTAGCCGTTGTTTGCAACAGTTTCATCAGACGTCAGTACGTTGTTTGCTTCGTCTGACTCAACGATCGCAGAATCACAATCGGCGGTCACTGTTATTGTCACCGAATCGCCGGCATTCCTGATTGTGGGGTCGGTGATTGTCACTGTGGTGTTGTTCCCTGAAGCTACCGCATCGACCGATTCTGTTGCGCTGAATCCGTCGCTGGTAACAAAACTGACATTGAACGGTCCTTCGCAATCAGTGCCATTGTTCTGGATCGTTGCAGATATCTCGTTGCTCTCATTTCCGAAGAGATAGTCACAGTTAGGATTAACGCTCTCTACGCTCAGATCCGGAGACGCCAGCGCAGGCGCAACCGTCATGAGAACAACGATGCATATCAAAGATATCGTTCTTTTCATTTTATACCTCCTATATTTGCTTATATGTTATTAATCTCGAAATGTTTCGAGATATCCGCAGCATTGATATTACTGCACGTATGCAGATAGCATAACATTATATAAGTCTTGCCCCAACCGTTCCACAGGGACCGCGCTCAATCGACAAGCGTGGTACTGCCCGGTGTGATCGCGACAACAGCGATTTTGTGCATCCCGGTCTCGTTCTCACCTGATGTGTTCAATGCAACGAAACGATCGGTCTCGTTACCGTCACCAGCGTCGGATGCCATCCCTGATCCGTCTGAGAGACAAAGATATACATTCAACATGATCGATATCACTGCGATCAGGATCAGGGCGGTCGATATAGTCTTCCACCGATCCGATTTTTGTGTTTTTTGCAGTTTCCGCGCTTTCCGTTCAGTATCTGGCATAGATGTCATACATCCCCTCATCCAGCCGGAGCGCGAACGTGCCGTCGTAGCTGGTCAGTGTCCTGTACACCTCGGTCTCGTTGTCGTCGTCGAAGTCGCCATCATCATTCTCGTCGAAGTAGCAGATCTCGGTCTCGTAATTCTGCGTCTCGTTGGTGTACGGATCATCAAAGAGTGTGAGCGTTCTTTTTGTCTCAGTGGTCGCTGTGACATTCATCCACAGATCATAATCGGGGTCGCAACTTGTCGGCACTGCATAGACCGTAATACCCTCTGCTTCCCTGTATCCAGCGACCCGGTCAAACCGATCGTTGATTGCGAACCGGATCGTCCCGAAGACTGCACCGTACGTATCATCGGGGATGTAGTGGATGCCCATGTCAGTGATCTCGCCCACTGCGATCGGGACAGAATCGAGCTTCGGGACCTTCTGTGCGCGTTCGAGGATGAGGATTGCGGTGCTCGGAACCATGCCCTGCTCATTGATCTCCCTGATCTGCGCATAATTACCACTGATATTCAGATAGTCGGTCACATAACGTTCGTCGATTGTGATACTCTGAGAGGTGTCTTCGTAGACATCATCCCATGTCTCGGTGTTGAATCTGAGTTCATCGCCGCCCACAGTCCCGTCTGTTACAAACGTTATGAGCGCAGCCTGCCTGACCTCTGCAAGATCGATTATGCCCGGGAATGATATCTTCGTTGTCGCATCCTCAGGAGTTATATCATCGTCGTCGAACGAATAGATGATGTCGCAGCCCTCGTTTATCCAGTACTCAATCTCGGGTTCCTTCAGATCCTCGTAGACCACCAGAAGGTTTGCCCCATAGATCGCAAACTTTGCATAACCCTCGCCAGTGTTCCGCACAATGGTTGTGTAATTGATCATGCTGCCGTTTCCGTCTTCAATATAATCTGTCACGTTGTAACAGTACGTGCCGCTTGGATAGTTGTACGGATCGTAGCCCTTTCTATCGGTGTACTTTTTGTCTGCCGAGATATCCACATTCTTGCCGAAGGTGACATTCATCTCGGCATCATTGCCCTCAGACCCGTCTGTTCCCCATGTCCAGTACACATACAGCCGCGCATTTCTGACGGTCGCATTGGAGGATAGCGTCAGATTGTATCCGACCACGTACCCAGACTCATCATCGCTGCTCAATTTCTTTAACTTGTCCGGGTCAGCGTAGCTGCCGTTTCCGAGAGTATACACGACACTGCCGTTGATTGTGTCATGCTCAAATGTCTCAATCGAGTCATCGCCATAGTACCCCATCGACTCGCCCACCGTAACAACGGAGACCTTCTCGTTGTTTGTCTCGTCTGCCTCGTCGATCGCGTCGTTGACATCCACCATCGCACGCAACGTGTACTCGATTGTCTCGTCCGGATTCCAGGTGAATTGTGCAGTCTCGCTCTCGCCCGCGCCGAGATCCGGAATACGGACTGATCCGAGGAGGATGCTTCCTACAGACAACTCGATATTGAACGCATCCTTAACATCATAATCGGTTGGATTTCGCACAACGACCTCGATTATGTTGTCATCCTCTGCAAAGACCCGGTCGGGCACTTTGATCTCGGTGATTACCAGATCCGGTTTCGTTTCCGACGGCGTTGGCGTTGGTGTTGGCGTTGGTGCGCCGCCGTTCGCAAGCGTGAGCACCGAAACGAACGGGTGAACCGCAGTTTCATCGCCTCTTTTGAATAACAGGGTATTTCCTGCTAAATCAAAGTGATCCGAGACATCAAAAGTCTTGATATCGAAACCGTAAGCGGAATCCCCCATACTGTCAGCAACATCATCACCACCGATCTGACCTTCATTTATGTAGAGATAATCCTTCTCGCCGGGATTTCCGCACAGATACGCGACCGTAAGGCTGGCATCTGAATTTGCGGATGTCGCAGCAGCGAAGGAGGTGGTGCATTCGTCGTGCGGCGTCTTGAGGTTCAGATTCTCGTGCCCGTCGTTTAGCCAGTACTCAACCTCCGGTGCATCATCATCCTCACTCTCGTAGACCGCGGCAAGCGTGATACCGTAAACCCTACCATCGATGTCGCCGGCAGTCACGACCGATGCGGTGTTGGATCCCTTTGTGAGATGGGAGGTGACCTCGTAGGTCACAAGGTACACCCCGTATCCGGTGCATACTACATTTGGGTTGCTGTCCGCTTTACCTGCAAGGTTCAGCGTTCCGAGCGTCCCTCCATTGATCGTGGTCTCGACCGTCCCCGTATAATCTGGAGTTCCGCCCCATACTCCTACGTACAGCCGGGCATAGACAACGTCCCCCGGCAGATCGAAGCTCTCAGTGTATGGCGCGCTCTTGGCGTCCTCATTACCATGCCCGCCAGCCACATACACCCCACCGGCAACGGTGTCGTGCTTAACAGAAACGATCGGCGTGCCATCAAATTTGTAATCCGCTACCGCCTGCTGGGCAAGGGTCAGCAGCAATATGAACAATAGCATATATCTAAATTTCTTCATGATCCACACCAATCAAAATAATTTCTTATATACTGTTATCCGTTTTCCGCTCCACCCATGCATAATTATACCCTCCCACTATGTATCAGGTATCTTGCATCCCGGTTCATGGCAGTCTCCTCGCTACAATGATCGATGCGAGAATCGTGAGACTCGCAAGGAGTGATCCAAACCCTGGTGCCGATTCCGGTATTGGTTCTGGTGGTGATTCCGTTGACCCGGAAGATGGTACCGGGATATTCTCCTTATATTCCACGATCAGCACTGCAGAAACAGGCTGCAGGTATCCGTCTATCTTCCGATTGTATGTCATGTTGTTCTGTTGCCGGATATACTCGGTAACATCCCATGAGTCAAGATCAAAGCAGAGATCCCGCCACGCGTACACCCCATCCTCAATGCACCCGCCATCCGCAGCATCCTCCGCGATTAGATGACTGTTGAATGAGAGCGTGTCGTTCACACCCTCGTTTCCGGAGAGGTACACCGTCCAGAGTGTGGCAGACTTGAGATCATCGGAACTCCCGAGCATCCTCTCAAAAGAGACGGTCTCACTGTCGTGCTCTGTCCGGTAATTCAGGTTTATGTTCCCCTCGCAGATCCAGTATTCCTTACCGGTCTCAACAGGATCGCTGTAGACCGCAACTATCGTGGTTCCTTTGACCCTACCATCGATCTCACCGCCTGTTGTGATCGTTACAGTGTTGTCATTGTCGCCGGTGGCATATTCAGCCACATCGTAATGTATCCAGTATTCACCGTTTCCGGAGCAGTAGACCTCCGGATTGGTGTCGTTTGCCCCCGCAAGAGATATCGTTCCGAGATCGTGCTCATTGAATACCACCGAAACCCAGCCGGTCGCTTCCTTTGTGCCGCCTTTCACACCCACATATAGATATGCGAAGAGAAGATCGGAAGGAACGTCGCTAAAGACCTCCGTGTATGGCGAGGTGCCCACCCCGTGCCCTCCATCGACATAAACGCCTCCTACGACAGTATCGTGCCTGATCGCATCGAGGTTGAATCCGTCAGATGCGTATTGTGCGGATGCAACGGGCAGGGAGGATAGTATTAGCATTGCTGCCAGTACGTACCTGATCTCGTTGACAGGATGGTATGCATTCTCTCGAACGATATTCCAGTTCATGATAGTCTTCTTAGTGCAATGATCGATACGGTGATTGTGAGAATCGTAAGGAGTGACCCGAATCCTGGTGTCGATTCTGATGGTGATTCTGATTCTGATGGTGATTCTGATGTCGGTTGATGCGATCCATAAGAGACCACGAGAAACGCGTTGCTCGGAGCCATGAAGTCTCCATCATCCCCAATCTGTACTGTGTTATCGCGGGCTACCAGATGCGCGCTCACATCGCGCTCATCGATTGTGAGATCCGGATACGGATCGCCTGCGTACACACCGCGATACGTCTCCTCATTGAATGTCAGGGTGTTTTCACCTTTGTCTCCGGAAGCAACGACGGTTGTGAGGATCGCTCGCGTCACATCCGCCACATCGCCCTGATGGACGTCCCCTTCGAAGACAAATTCCGTAGTTGCCTCTTCCGCTGTTATGCCGATCTCCTCGTTGGCGTAGATGGTATCGCACCCTTCTTTGACCCAGTACTCGATCTCATCTCCGTTTGGATCGTTATAAAGAACCAGAATCCCGATTCCGTTCGTACAGAACTTTTTAAACTCGGCGGCTGCGTTTTCAACGACTGCCGTGTACGCGCCGCCGGATTCAACCTGCTCAGTTACGTCGTAGCAGTATGTTCCAGCCGGATAATCGTAGGGTGATTCTCCCTTGCGGTCTGTAAATGTTTGATCGGGAGTTATCTCAGTCCCGCCGAATGTGACCTGCATATCCGGGTATGTGCCATCGCTCTCGATATAACTCCATGTCCAGTACGTATACAGCCGTGCGAACTCGACTGTCGCCCCTTCCGGGAGTTCGATCGGAAGATTAACAGTGTATGTTGCGTTCGGGTGTAACCTTCCAGAGTATTTGCTGTTCCCGATTGTGTAGATAAGGTCCCCTCTGAGGGTTCCGTGTCGGTATGTGAGGAGCGGATTGTCGCCGGCGTAGCTCTCGCCGGCATGGTCGTTCTGTTCGTGCCCGCCGGAGGCATCCTCTGCCGCTACCGCTATGAGGGGTACGAGGGAGAGTATAAGTATTACTATTAGTATATGTTTCATGATATCATCCACCGATACGTAGTATTATAAACATGTTTAAAAGCACGTAAGCATCATGATACATAAATGTTTCGTCACACAGGATGCTGTTATATTGCTCTGGCGTTCGCTTCCGAAATGGCTCCACCGATTTCGATACACCCACGAATGAAAATTTTTGGACGAATAGTACGAGTTTTCGAAAAACATTAAAGAATCACAATTCACCCACATAACCACAATCTATTTCAGTGCCCGGTACCATATCGTGGATCGTGCAGTATCTATCCGAGTTTGCGCGATGTAATCTCTGCGAATGGAAGTGCGGAGTCAATCGACTCGATGGTGAGCGTGGCGTATGCCGGGCAGAGTTACCGCAGATCGCATATACAATGCTCTCAAGAAGACTTGCCAGTTACTCGGTTACCATGCTCGGATGCTCTTTTCGATGCATCTACTGTAATGCTTACCGGGTATCGCAGTACCCTGATGCGCAATGGTTTTACCGGGATTATGTAGAGCCGGACAGACTGGCAGCAGAAGCGATATCCCGAATGATGCCCGACACCGATAAGATCAGTTTCACAGGGGGCGAGCCAACGATCCATCTACCCTATATCGAGGAGGTGGTGCGGATAATCCAAGAAAAATATCCGGATATTGGTGTAGGGATTGCAACCAATGGTTTCTGCACGCAAAAGACCTTGAAACGGGTGATCGACATCGCGACATCGATCTCTTATGAGATCAAGGCGTACGACAATGATGTGCACCGGATGCTTACAGGCGCACCATCCACACCGGTACTCAGGAATGCGAGCGTACTTGCAACGGATGCCAGGGGGAGTATCCGCGTATTCAGAACGGTGGTGATACCGGGCATCACCGAGCATCAGATCGCAAGGATCGCAGCATTCATCGCAGAGATCGATCCATCGATACCGTACCGATTGATCGGATTCAGACCGAACTTCATATTGTACTACCATCCCGGACCCGGCAAGGATCTGATGAACGATCTGACCGAGCAATGCAGGGAGGCGGGACTGACCGACGTTGCATGGTCTGGATATTATCCAACCGAGATTCCGAGCGGAAGCGAGGCAGAAGTCGCTGCGCAATATCTCAGGCGTGCTGGCTGCAACCGATATCCACGATCGTGCGGAGACTGCGAGCTCAGAGACCAGTGTCCGGCATGCCTGCTCGAGCCGTGGGGTTGAGCATCAAAAAGGCTGTTCTCGAATATGTCCGGGTAACTTGTGGTAGGAACCATAAGATTACACAGTCTNNTGCGAAGCAGCGGCGCAGCCATCTCCACAAGATTTCTGTGTCAATCTTGCGTAATCTCGTGGTTTTATACGCGCATATCCACACAATATTGTGTAAGACCTGCTCAACATATCTATACGAATAAGCAGCTCCAAAATCCCTCTAATATCTTCTTTTCATCTCAGAAATGGTTGGGAGACCATTTTTCCGCAACATCTCCACCTTCGGCGCAATCGACCTACGAAACAATACCACAGATCCTTTCAATCGTTTTCTCGAGTTCCACAAGCACCATACCAAGATTCGTGTCCGGTTCAACCAGTGTCGCCAGAAGCATCTGTCTGCCAGCACCCATGACGATCAGTCGCCCATGCCTGGATTCCACGATCATGCGGTCAGGTACCTGCTTGTCCAGCCCAACAGCCGTGATCTCTGCGGCTCCGAGCATCGTTGCCGCCATGGCAGCAAATGTGCTCGCATCCTTTGGCGCGTTCTGCGCAATCAATACGCCATTTCGGCTTGCTATCGCACTTGCCTCGATTGCAGCCATCAGATGTAGATCTGACAACGCCTTATTGAGTGCGGTCATTATGGTCATGCAACAAATCCCCTCGGTGGTTCACCGACCTTCACATTTTATTTCAGACTATTATTAAACTTTCGGTGGTATGTCTACTCCATCACCCCTGCACCACCCCTCGGTAGCTTGACCCAAAACGTGCTGCCAGAGCCAACCTCGCTCGTTGCCCATATCGCGCCGCCGTGCTCGCGGACGATGTCTGCCGTGATCATGAGACCAAGTCCGGTGCCTTTACCCTTCTCAACCTGCCAGAACTCCTCAAAGATGTGTTCCAGGTCATCTGGCGCAATTCCGAGTCCCGTGTCGCTGACAAGTATCATGACGTAATCGCGATCCACCTGCTCAGTTGCAGTGACCGATACACTGCCGCCTTCCAATGTAAACTTGATTGCATTGCTGAGCAGATTCGCAAAGACCTGCTCGATTCGGTCATAGTCTCCTGCAACCACGATGCCATCGGGAATGTCCACTATGCATGAAATGTTCTTCGCCTGTGCAAGCAGTTCCATCTCTGTCACAGTCTCTTTGATCAGGTGGGATAGGTCCAGTTCAGTGATCTTCAGTTCCAGTTTCCCTGAACGTATCTTTGATATGTCGAGCATGTTGGCAATCAACCGCAGCAACCGGTCACTGTTTGATATAACTCTTGAAAGAGCCTCTTTTTGCCCCCCATTCAGGTCTCCGAGCATCCCATCAGCTACAAACTCGGTGAACCCCCGAATCGACGTGAGCGGGGTTCGCAGTTCATGGGATGCGATGTTCATGAAGTCTGTCTTGAGCTGATCGAGCTTTTTCAACTCAGCATTCGCTCGTCGTAGTTCGTCGGTCACACTCTTGAGATCGGTTACATCCCTCAAAACCTCCACATAGCCGATTACCACATCGTCTGCGTCA
>DAWR01000044.1:9517-20233 GCA_002506015.1 Candidatus Methanogasteraceae archaeon UBA261
GTCGGTCAGGAAGACTTCGTAGCAGAGCTTCCCGACGGCGTCTTCTGCTGCGATGCCTGTGAATTCCTCGCAGGCTCTGTTGAACATGGTTATCTCGAAATCGTTGTCGGTTGCGAAGACGCAGTCCGGCATACTCTGGAGAACGCTCACGAGTTTTATTCGCTGGTTCTCGAGGTCACGATTGACAATGCTAATTCGATTCTTCAGTCTCCTGTGCGTCTCATCCAGTTCGGATACCATCCTGTTGAACCGCATCGTGAGCGTACCGATCTCGTCATTTGTTACCACTGGAACCTGCACCAGATAGTTACCCCTCGCAACCTCCTCTGCGCCCCCATACAGCCGTCTGATCGGTTGTGTGATCTGTCTGGTGATAAGAACAGAGGAGATACTGATCAGCAGAAGAACGCTGAGCGTAACCAAAGCCGCCCGTTCGAGCAACGTGTGTAGAGTGGACAACATTTCATCGCGATCCTGCTCAACGATCAGATACCACCCGGGATCAGGTATCCGGACCTGAGCGCCGATGACCTCCCTTCCGTTGCGATTGTAGATTTCGCAGTAATCCCTGCCAGAATTGCGTACCATCACATTCTCACTCGTTGAACTGCTGATGATCCTGCCATCACAATCAACCAGGGAGGTCTTACCAGTCTCTCCAAGGTGCTTGCGATCGCGTACCGTCGTGTGAATCGTACTCAGGTTGATCCTACCAACGACAACGCCGATCGTTCTGTTATCCTGAATAAGCGGTGTTGATACGAGCATCGTTGGTCTGTTGATCGTTGGGGATTCGTACACGTTTGTCAGGTGGGTCTGATTCAGCCCCCCCAGATAATACTCACGCAACGATCTATCATCTCCGATAATATCGCCATTAGTGGATGCGATCACGGTTCCGTTCAAATCTAGTATTAATGCCTCATCGAAGGTTCCGGATTCATCCCGTATAATATTTCCAAACTTCACTATCTCGCCTATCGCATCCATGTACTCCTCACTCGATGGATCAGCGGTCGTGATCACCATAACGTCGTTGACAATCGATGTTGTTCTTGCGATCACCTTTGCAGCGCCCATTTGCTGCGCAAGCCACGAATTGATGTAGTCTGCCCGTGTCTGCGCAACCGAGTCCAGGTGCGCATGAGCATAACCCTCCATTGATGTGGTCGAGTAATCGTAGGTGTAATACCCGATGATGCCGAACGGTATGGTCGAAATTGCAACAAGAGTGAGAATCAATTTGAATTGGAGCCGCATGTCAACGGGATGTCCTCAAAAGCCACCCCCAGTACTTGACCGTAGTCGCCAGAGCAAGCGTCATCCCGATCGCGGTTAACGCATTGCACCATTGCGAAGCTGCGATTGTGACCTCAGGCATCAGCACACTCCACAACTTGATCTGAACGTCTATGAAGATGAAGAGTGAGGCAACATAGTACACCATATAGTACGGTTTCATGTGCAGTGCGCATCCGAGTTTCTCGCTGAATCGTGCAAGCGTGTACAGCGCAAAGATCAGTGAGATACCCACAACCGCCCATAAGACCTCTCCACTCATTTCGCAACCCCCATCATGGTTCCGTACAACATAACAGTGAGGACCAGGAGCAGTATCGCGCCCGCGCATCCGAGAATGATTCCATCGTAATTAAGTGCGCGTAACACCGCAGACACTGCAAGCAGCGCCGCAGGCACCAGAAACCATCTGTAATGGGTCTCTCTCTCGAATTTTATCCGGTAAAACCTACCAATCGCAAATAGAAACAATGTTATGGCGGACGCTGTGATCAAGGAATACATCTCAATGGCACTCCCGATATGCACCATCCCAACACTCACCCCTTACCGAACGCTACACCAAATGCTTCTTCCCCGGTCAATCTCGGCACTCCACTGAATACACCTTCATAATTCTTGAATGATATTCCATCGGTTTTTATAGTGATTCCACCATCATTAATCTCAATCTCGTGAATCCCGGTATCGTGCGCACTCCCGCGCATCTTTAGAACCGAGATCGCCCTGCGCAGTTCCGATGCAATCTCCACATACCTGAGCATGACAACAGTATCCATGACATGCGATGTATCGTTCTCAGCGATTCTCTTTGAACCAAGTAGGTCTCTCGTTTCGCTGACGAGAACTGTTGTGATATTCTGTGATTTGAGATATCTTGATAGTTTATACACATACTCGGAATCATTGGCGTCAGGCAGGATATCGGCAAATCCAACGTTGATCGAATCGACCACGACTCGCTTCACATCGAATTCCTCAACGCGGTCGCGTATCTGAAGCAGATTCTCGCTGACGTAGACCTCATCGTCTTTCGGATGCAGAATGTGGAGCATAGAATCGTCCTCGAGAGATTTGAGATCCCATCCGAACGAGAGCGCGTTTCTGCGCAGTTCCGCTTCACTCTCCTCAAACGAGACGATCAATCCGGGTTCGTGGCTGCGCGCACCATCGAGGATGAACTGCATGCATGCCGTGGTTTTGCCGGTTCCGCTTGGACCTGTGATGAGTGTGGTTGTTCCGTGGATGAGCCCGTTATGCAACATCTGGTCAAGCCCTGTGATACCTGTACTCACCCGCCTGCGCGCAGCAACACCGTTCCCGCCGACCGCGGTCACAGGGCTTGGATATGTGATGATACCATTCTCTGTTATTCGGTACACGTGCTTGCCGCTCGCATAGTCCTGTCCACGCATCTTTAAGACGTCGAGATACCGGACGCGGCGCCCTCTCCTCGGTTCATTTGATAAGTAGATAATTGCATCCGCAACATAGCTGATCGGGCTTGTTGGGAGACTCGTGTCAGTGAACTCGCCTGTGACCAGCACAAGGGAATTCCAACCCTTCATTCCTACGAAAAGATCAAAATAAAACTGCCTGCGGTCACTTTCGTTAAGCGGCAAGTCCATCGTTGTGATCGGGTCAATTGCGATGCGATCCGGCTGGATCGCCTCGACATTCTCCTCGATTAGGTCCAGCAGATCATACGTCTTGTTCTTCATAATCTCATGACTCAGATCGAAGTAGATGAGATTCTCTTCCTCGTACAACGATTGGTCATAGAATCTGAAGTTTGACATATATCCGCTGAGCATTGCGATTGGCTCTGATATCGCCGAGAAATAGAGGCATGTCTCACCATTTTTTGCTGCATCAAAGAGCGACTGGATCGCAAATGTTGTCTTGCCTGTGCCGGCTGTGCCAGCGATCAATACAGTGGACGGACGCGTGAATCCAGAGTCCAGAATCTGATCCAGTCCGGGTATGCCGGTTGGAACCTGTTTCATGTGATCACCTTTGTATGTATGGGGCGTGGTGCCGTACATCCCTACACGTCCACAGTATATATTTCTAATCGCAAGAACTTTTTTTTATGTCAGGAAAAATTGTCCCCAGGATCATAAACTTTTATATGTCAGAGAAAAAAATTGTGCTGGCAATCAATCACGCAACAGTAATCAACATTTGATCACTTGAGGTATATGAAGATTCCGGGTAACTACTCAGGTATGTTAATTGGTCTCCCGATTGCGAGTCTATGCTTTCTGGCGAGAAAAATAACCGCTGATGGGCGCTGAGGAACGCAAGAGCTGCAACATCCTCCGCACACTCTGCGGTTAAATTACTGTTCAGCTCATATTTCGTTCAGGGTCAAGCAGTGCCGGTACAGCGAGGTCGCATGATACTGTTGGGTATAGTTACGATTTCGGGGATATGAACTCACATCCCCAGCTTCTTCATCATCTTCTGCATATTGAACCTGCCGCCACGCAAGCCCTTCATCGCCTTCTGCATCATCCGGTAGTACTTCAAAAGCTCCCGCACATCCTCAACAGGCGAGCCTGAGCCGCGTGCGATCCTTCTGGTGCGCGAGGAATCAATGATCTTCGGATCGGTGAGTTCTGTTTCGGTCATCGAGTCCATGATGACTTTGTATCGGTCCATCTTGCCGGAGGTCTCATTATACATCTCATCCGGTATCTTCATGCTACCCAAGGGGAGCATCTGCATCACCTGTTTAAGGGGCCCCATCTTGTTCATCGCCTCGAGTTGCTGATACATATCCTTGAGCGTGAACTTGCCCTGCATCATCTTCTCGATGTCGATCTCCTCGGTGAACGCTTCCTCAGCACGTTCGACCAGCGTCTTGATGTCACCCATGCCAAGAAGCTTCGAGATGAACCTGTCGGTCTCGAACTTCTCCAGGTCATCGAGACCCTCGCCAACACCGATGAATGCTATTGGCGCCTGCGTCTCAGAGACTGCAGAGAGCGCACCGCCCCCTTTTGCTGTGCCATCGAGCTTTGTTATGATCACGCCGGTTATTCCGATCGATTCATGGAACGCACGCGCCTGGTCCCTTGCCTGCTGCCCGATCGCTGCATCCAGTACAAGCAACTTCTGATCCGGCTTTGCGATCGCGTTGATCCGCTCCATCTGTTCGATCAGATCACGCTCAAGCGAATGCCTTCCCGCGGTGTCGATGATCTTCACATCGTACGACTTCAGTTCGTATAGTCCCCTCTCCGTAATTCCAATAGGATCATCGGTGCGTTCCCCATAGAATGCAACGTTCAGACGGTCGCACGACATCTTCAACTGATCATACGCACCCGGACGGTCCGTATCCGCACAGATCACAGCGGGTTTCAGCCCCTTCCGCTGGAAGTACCGTGCCAGTTTCGCCGCGGTCGTGGTCTTTCCGCTGCCCTGAAGACCGACCATCATAATCGTCTGCTTTGTGAGCATCTGCGGCATATCCTTGCCGATGAGGTGCACGAGCTCGTCATACACAATCCTGATCACATGCTCCCTTGCGCCCGTGCCCGCAGGTGGTTTCTCGTCCAGCGCCCTCTTGCGAATCTGATTCGATAGCTCCATCACCTGCTTCACATTGACATCCGATTGCAGAAGCGCACGCTGAATATCCTTCACCATCGCATCCACTGCATGTTTATCGATACGCCCCGCGTCTGCGATCTTCTTAATTGCACCCTGAAGCGAGTCTCCGAGTCTGTCAAGTACCATCGATACCATATCGGGCTTCGACGGTTATAAAGGCGTATGCAGACAACAGAGTTAAGTACAAGCAATGCCTAACCTTTATATTACTGTCACATACGGCGGCGGTGGGTGTACAAGGTGGATGATTCATCATGAAAGTTATGATTGTGGATGACGAGCCGGATATCGTGGACTTGCTTTCACTGATGCTTGGCAGTCATGATTACGGCGTAATAACCGCGTACAGTGGTAACGAATGCCTCGAAAAACTGCAGGAGGGCAAGCCCGATCTGATTCTGCTGGACCTTGTCATGCCTGATATCGACGGCTGGGAGGTTCTGAGCCGGATACGTCAGAATGCCCAGTTGAAATCGATTCCTGTGGTCATCATTACGGCAAAACAACTGACGGCAGAGGTTGCGCAGAAAAAAGCGCCGTATTTAACCGAGTATCTAGTCAAACCAATCACAAATGAAGGTTTGATCTCGGTAATAGAGGATATCGTGTCGGCTTCAAAACAGCTTGAAGACTTCGTCTCCGCTGCAACGGATGCCGGCATCGAGCAGGGTTTGATCGATAAGTACATACATGTCAACCAGCAGACCGAAGGGTATAAACGAATGTACACCTCGCTGGTGCAGATCTACACGAAGAAACGGCTCAAACGAGACGAATCTGCAAAGAACACGATGAACAGCATCAAACGAGTGATCGATCTCAATGAGCGAAATCTCGCAAAGCTTCGTGCGGAGATCGAGGAGAAGATCGAAGCCCGCTGATAAACTGATGCAAAGGATTTTATGCAATCAGTCTCGAATGCTGAATCATGGATGAACTTGAAGCGATCCGACAGAAAAAAATGGAGAGATTACAAACTATGACATCTGGTGAAGTACTGGTACTGAACGATACGAATCTTGCAGAGACTGTGGCGACACACCCGTTTGTTGTGGTAGACTGCTGGGCTGAATGGTGCGGACCCTGCAAGATGATTGCACCGATAGTCGAGCAGCTTGCAAAGGAATATTCGGGCAGAATAACCTTTGCCAAACTGAACATCGACGAAAACATGAATACCGCTATGCAATATCAGATCAGCGCGATACCGACCATGATGGTATTTAGAGACGGTGGAATGGTAGGGCAGATCATTGGCGCGCTTCCGAAACCACATATCGAGCAGAAACTGCAGGAATATATGTGATTTTGTTAAGAAGCATCCGGATCATTTAATATCTGCAAGATCCGTTCTCCCCCGTCCGGAAGCTGTTCTTTTGACTCCAGTGCGGCTCTGAATTCATTAGTGGCTTCGTCGTGCCGCTCCAGCTTCCGGAGCAAGAAACCAAGGTTGGCGCGAGCTTTTGCAAAGCCGGGTTCATAGTTTATCGCTTCTCTGTACTCTCTTTCCGCTTCATCGAACTGTTTTGAGCGATACAGTATATTTCCAAGATCATGATGGATCGCAGCCTTGTTGTTCTCGATTCCAGCGACTCTGCATGCTTCTTCCTCTCGCCCGGTCAGAGCATACAGAAGCGCAATCTCGGTTGAGGAATCGGGTATTTCCGGTACTGGCATCTCCCCTTCTCCCACATCCTCTTGTATTCCCGGTTTCGCATGTTCGGTCTCTTCTTCAAAGAATGAGATGCGCGGTCCGGCAAGATGATCCGGATTATCCGAATGAACCTGCAGGTCTTGCATGCCTATTGACTCCATCCCCCCAACACCGTCCGTTGTGACGCTGTTTCGCCATTCATTGACCTCTCGCTTCCACAGGTCAAGTTCGCCCTTCCATCTGGCGATCTTCCAGATAGCCATGAGCGACACGATCGACATCGCCGCAATTCCAGCCCATATTATCAGATCGATTCCGAAAAGATCCATTATAGCACCTCGTAATAATGTGTTGCTGCCTGCTTATATGCTTTCGTGTACGACGTTTTGAGATTCGCCCATACGGTTTCATCATCCAAAATCGCTCGCAAGATCTGTTGCCTCGTTTTTTGGTGGGAGACTCTATTCTTCAGATCTTCGCGTATTTCGTCCTGCAATATCGCCATTTCCGCATATTCCGGAGTGATCACCTCCTCGATCTGCTCTCTTGCGTATTTGGAGAGTGCGGGACTGTGGGCAAGCGTGGAGATTCCGATTGTGAGATCGCCGCGGGTGATTACCGAGGGGATTATGACATCGCCAAGATCGTCCACCCGATTGACCATAACCCCGCACCGGCTCGCGATATCAGAGAGGTGTTCGTTGTAGGCGAGGTCATCCGTTGCCGGTATCACAAGAAACGCATCCTTTATCAGATCTGCGAACTTGTTGTCGGTTAATTTTGTATCTGTTTTTATACGCTCGATTTTGTTTGATTTCAGGAGTTTCTCTGTGAAACTGAAGCTCACGACAACCGTTCTCGCGTATTTACCAAACAACTCGGCTTTGCGTTCGCCAACCGAGCCGCCGCCGATGATCACCACAGTCCGGTTCTGAAGGTCGATTACGAGCGGGAGAAACTTTGGCATGGATTATAGATTGGCATCCATCCTATTAGATGGTTGCCACCCCGGGCTCAGACGACCGGGTGCCGTCAATGCTGCGATCTGCGGCGGATGTGTGAACCATGATGCCGGACACATCCGCGTAAATGAGTGCTCACCAAACAACAAAGTAGCAAAAGCACATGTTCAATAACTCGTGGTAGGAACCACAAGATCACACAGAGTTCCACAAGATTTCTGTGTTAATCTCGTGGAATCTCGTGGTTGTATATGCAGATATCCACACAATATTGAGTACGTAATAGCAAAGTTATCTGATGGTACTCCACATCCATGACATTCGTGCGATTCGTTCAAACGTGTCATTAGTGAGCTCTTCTGTCGATTTTATCACGAATTCCATGAATGGGTGAATGTCACGAACTTTAACAGGTTATTTTCTGGCAAGCCATAAGAGAGAATTGGGAAACTCAGCCCTGCCTGCGGTAGCCCCGGTAGATTGCCGCGGCAATTCCGATCGCCAGAGTAAGCCCAGTCATCGGAGCGCCTGAGAATGAGAGGGGGAAAAATGTCGGATCGGTATCGGAACGCGCTGACATCCCTACTCAATCAGCTTCCGGATCGTGGACACATCGACGCACCCCTCAACAACCTCTGCGAACTCCCTGATCCCATCCTCCCGACTCATGACACCAAATGAGACATCCTGCAGCGAAATTCCTTTTCTGGCATATATATACTCGAACAACGCCCTTCTCACATTCTCGTTCTCGAAGACGCCATGCAGATACGTCCCGAACACAAGCCCGGACTCGCTGATACAGCCATCGTCCTCAAAGACCGGGCTGGATGACACGGTCTCGCCGGTATGTATCTCGTAACCGGACACGGTCTCGCCGATGATGCTTCCGAGGATCGGTCCGCCCGCAGTCACCTGCTTCACCACCTGACGCGTCTGTTTCTCGTAGCTCTCGAATCGTGTCGCAACATCGAGCAGCCCCATGCCAAAGACCTCGGTTGCGCTATCCTCAAATCCACAGTCCAGAATCGTTCTGCCGAGCATCTGGTATCCGCCGCAGATCCCTATGACCGGAACTGCCCCTTCTCTTGCAATCTCGATTATCCGCCGGTCCATTCCGTGTGCTCTCATCTCCCGAAGGTCCGCAGTCGTATTCTTCGTTCCGGGGATGATGATTACGTCAGGGTCTCCGAGGTCTGAACCGAGCGGGACGTATCGCACGTTTGCGAATGCTTCGAGCGGCTCAAAGTCTGTAAAATTCGAGATGCGCGAGAGGCGTATGACCGCAATATCGATTGGATGCTGAGCCGTCTTCTTGTCCGAGATTGAGACCGAATCCTCGGATGGAATTGCGATATCAGCATAAGGAACGACCCCAAAGACAGGCAGCCCGGTGAGATCCTCGAGCTTGCGGACCCCCGGCTCTAAAATGCTATAATCGCCGCGAAACTTGTTGATGATGAATCCATTCACGAGCGCTCTTACGTCGTCGGGGAGCAGCGCCATTGTTCCGTACAGGCTTGCGAATACGCCGCCACGTTCGATGTCCCCGACCAGTATGATCGCAGGTTTGACCGATCTGGCGCATCCGATATTCACGATGTCCCGGTCGTAGAGATTGATCTCGGCTGCACCCCCCGCGCCCTCGATTATGATGAGATCGTACGTCTCTTCGAGCCGCGCAATCGCATCGTCCACGACGCCGGATATCTCGTCGATTGACTCGTAATAATCTCCTGCTTCCCGGTCATACGCGGGTCTGCCAAGTATTATCACCTGCGATGTATGATCGCCTTTTGGCTTCAGTAAAACCGGGTTCATATCCACAGTCGGCTCAATTCCAGCCGCCCACGCCTGTATCGCCTGCGCAATCCCGATCTCACCGCCGTCCTCTGTGATCCATGAGTTCAGGCTCATGTTCTGAGCCTTAAACGGCGCAACCGACGCTGATTTTGAGAATATGTGGCATAACGCTGCGACCAGTACACTCTTTCCCACATGGGATGCGGTTCCAAGGATCATCAGATGTTTCGGCATTGTGGTTGGGATACGTGTGCAGATGATTTATTGGTTTGTGCCGTCACGCAGTTTCGCACAACCGTCCATGTTATTTTGTTAGTCTACAACAAAATGTCATTGATCCGTAGTATATAACTATTTTGAACACTGCTATCGGATTAATATGTATACTACAAAACAACATATATGCATAATCGTAACGTTCGCAGTTGCACTGATTTCGTGCTGCTGCGCCCCTGTGAACGCATGGTCAAATGGCGGCTACAGCGATAATTCGGACAATGTGAAGTATGGCACACACGACTGGATTGCAGAGCACGCGCTTGACTTTCTGCCAGCGAACGAGAAACAGTACATAGCTGATAACCTCAACTGGTACATGTACGGAACAGAACTGCCTGACAACCCCAATCCAGATGATGGCATCGGCGACACAGCCAGACACCACGTTTATTTCTATGAGAACGGCAGTCTCATGGATGATAAGTCAGCGGTGAGGGCACGGACTGTTTACAATGATACGCTGTCGTTTCTGAGCAGCGGTGATTCTGTGAACGCATCGAAGCACGCCGGCATCATGACACACTACATCGTCGATGTAACGGTCTTCGGGCATGTGATGGGTAAAAAGACCGATTGGGGCTCTGAAGTGCATCACAGCGACTACGAGAGCTATGTCCAGCGCAGAACTGACGACTACGTCTCAGAGGCATTTGATCAATACATCGAGTTTGACGGGTCGCTGGAAGAGGTGAGTGCGTACGATGCAACAATCCGGATCGGTAACGACACGACATTCGATACCGATTGCGAAGGACACGGATGCATCTGGATGGATACGCATTACAACTGGAGCGATCCCGAATTCAGAGATGAGTGCGGCGAATCTCTCAATCTTGCGATCAACGCGGTCTCCGATGTCCTCCACACCCTCTACATCGAGACGCACCAGACACAGCCACAGCGCGGAGACCTCAACGGCGATTGCCAGATAACATCAGCCGATGCACTCATCGCGCTCCGGATGGCAGCAGAACATGAGTACAGCGACAGCGCGGACATGAACAGGGATGGCAAAGTGACATCAGTTGATGCGCTCACAATCCTGCAAGATGCAAGCGGAGGGTCAGTGGGCTGAAGACGGCATCACAGATTGTCAGG
>DAWR01000064.1 GCA_002506015.1 Candidatus Methanogasteraceae archaeon UBA261
CTGCTTGCCATGCCGTGCGCAGGGGATTCCAACGAAACCATGGACAACGTGGTTGTGGATGCGGCAGATTCTGAGCGTATACTTCTCGATTACTCGATTGGTACCATCGATGTGGTATCGATGGGCGCGGAAAATTATTATGTTGTCGGATATAAAAATGTCGTCTGCGGAAGGGGCATCGTAGTCTTCACAGACGATGGCACGGTGGTTCAGAACGAATCAACCGTCGATAGTGTCTTTGAAGCGGTTGCGTGGAGGAAGGTTGTAAGTCAGATGACGCTTGAGAATATCAGCACCATCAAAACCCTTGTGGGGGCGCCACAGGCAATCGAGACGGATCGCGTCGACATGCTCGCATCATGCGACTCGCTGGCTGTTTTGAGCAGCAATATTGGTGGATCGAATGACACGAATTACGAGGTGCTTGCTGCTTTCAGCAGGCAGGTTTTGGATGTTGATGGGAAGATTGCAGAGATATCCAACGGGACAACGTTTTTCTTGACCGGGCTCTCAGAACATGAGACAAAGGTCTCAAACATCGTAGATGATGCGAACAGCACCATAAAATCGCTGCATAGCGACTGGAAGGGGCGGCACAATGCTCAAAACTGGGTTTTCGGAGCGCTCGTTTTGATTGTGATTCTATTGATTGTTGCAACCGCGCTGGTGTACGTGCGATCAAAGAAGGGCGGTATACCCACCGTATCTCTCAGTAAACCTGATTTCAAACTGATCGGCGGGAAAAAGACGAATATTATCGACCAGTTGCACAGCCCGGACGCCGATCTGCGCGCCAGGTCCGCACTGATGGCTGGAGCGTCAGCGGAGATTAACGAATCCACAATTCCACATCTGATCGTGCTTCTTGATGACGTTGATGATCGCGTCCGCGCCAATGCCGCGCAGTCAATAAGGCGCATCGGGCAGAAGAACAGTTCCCTCGTGCAATTTGCGAAAGATCCGCTCACGCGGCATCTCAATGATCCGAGCGAGAAGGTCAGGGACGCCGTCAATGAAGCGTATCAGGCGATCGGGGGCGGTGCTATGGTTGGGGCAGAAGGCGCAGCTGAAGCAGTGGCTGTGGGCACGGGGGAGACAGAAGGGGCGTCCGGAGATGCGACCGAAGAGGTGGCGGAAGTAGTCGAAGAGGCGGTTGGACTGAAGGCTGAATCCAAAGCCGCAGAAACCACTGGAGCAGGTGCAAAATCGCAATTGACCGATGCACAGCAGCACCGTCTCCGCGAACTGCAGCAGTCGGTGGACCGATCGATGAACGACCTTCCTGCAGGCTGCGATCTCTGCATGCCATATTATCTCACAGGCATCTGCACTACAATCGCTCACGCAATCGAGCACGCACACGGTGCCGAGAGCGAAGGGATCGATGAGATGATCGATGCAGCCGGGACTGCATGCAACTATATTGTAAATTTAATTGAAAATGAAAGATTCATTGATGTCTGCATCTCAAATAACATAGGCGCGTTCGATGATACCGGTTTCGTATGTGAAATCGAGGAGTATTCGGATAAACTGGACGCATTGATCCGCGATCCGACAGGTTTTGCTGATTCATCGCTGGTGGAGCCGGAACTATGGGAGCTTGACAGCGAGATCACGAGAAAGATGGGCGAATTTATGATTATCCCCGTGTCGGGGCTGTGGAAAGTCTCGAAGAGCGTCTTTGATGATGCATCAGATGAATCAGGGATCAAACGTGCGTTCATGATCCTGATATCGTGGATCGTTCTGGGGCGGGCACGCGAGATGCTGAGGAATCCGGAGATCGTTCGCAGGTTGAGGCTCTGAGTTGGTATTGGAAAGAGAATCCGAAAAACGTTCTGAGCTTGTTTATTTTTTGGCAGATACCACGCAGAGTGACAAACCCTATCGCCAGAACAGATAAATACCTTACACCCAATAATAACCCAGATCTCGGGAGCCGGATATTATGAAAAAACTCGACGTTATCGCAGCCCCGCTCGAAAAGAACTCGCTTAAACTGCTCTTATTCGGCGCGGGAGAACTTGGTAAGGAGATTGTAATCGAAGCGCAACGTCTCGGCATGGAGACGATCGCTGTGGACCGGTACGAGCGTGCACCCGCGCAGCAGGTTGCACACAGAGCGTACACGGTCAACATGATGGATGCGAATGCGATGCGCTCGATTGTTGATCGGGAGCGCCCCGATATCATTATACCGGAGATTGAGGCGATCGATCTCGATATCCTATTTGAGTTCGAGGAGGACGGGTATCTGGTAACGCCAAATGCACGCGCAACGCATGCGGCGATGAACAGGGAGCGCATCAGGGAAGCGATCGTGAAATCGGGTGTTAAGACGGGCGCATACGCATACACGCGCACAGACGACCTGTCCGAGTTTACAGACGCAGTTGAGAAGATCGGCTATCCCTGCTTTTCCAAGGCGATCATGTCAAGCAGCGGCAAGGGCTCGTATCTAATAAAGACACGAGAAGACATCGAGAAAGCGATTTCTGCCGCCAGATACGAGACCCGCGGGTCAGGAGAGATGGCGATAATTGAGGAGTATGTGCCGTTCGAGACCGAGGTGACCGAGCTTGCGGTCAGGCATCTGGACGAGGACGGAGAGCGGATTGTGACCACGTTTCCGAAGCCGATTGGGCATTACCAGATCGATGGCGATTACCATTCATCGTGGCAGAGCCCGAATGTCGAGGAGTATCTGCCATACAACGTGGATGCGATCGGAAAGTCCGTTGAGAGCGACCCCGAGCTTGCAAAAGAGGCGGAGAAGAAGATCTACGATGCGGCAAAGAGAATCACCGACGAGCTGGGCGGGGTCGGTGTCTTCGGATGCGAACTCTTCGTCAGGGTTACGGACGGCAGAGTCGATGTATATGCCAACGAGTGCGCCCCACGCCCCCACGACACCGGAATGACAACATACATCTCGCACCCGCAAGGCTTCAATGAAGGCGGCTTGCATGTGCGTGCGGCAGCAGGGCTCCCTATTCCCGCACGAATCGAGGATGGCTACCGGCTATTCGATCCGATCGCGCCTGCAGCATCTCATGTGATAATCTCGCCTGCGCAGGGTTTTGATCCCGAGTACAGGGGTCTCTTCGATGCGATGACTGTTACCGGTACCAACATCTATCTCTTCGGAAAACCGCTCGCATACCATGCCGGGTGGATCGTTGAGGAGCGGATGGGAATCGCGCTCGCAATGGGCACCGATGCGTTCGATGCGAAGAGGAAGGCTGAGATTGCTGCGCACAAGATCATGATCAGGACTGCGACTGATACGGAGTGGAAGGGGCAAACAGAGCGGCGGATGCATGTGGTTCAGTGATTGCGGGATTAAGCGATTGGGCGACCACCGCCGATTGATAGAATGAAGAGAAATCTAACCAATCTGAAATATACGTCCAGGCAGATTAAGAAGAAGCGGCGAAAGATATACCGCACAATCCTTGCGGAATCCAAAAACATTAATCAGGGAAACTTCAACGCAATAGGACCGGACGACCTTGCACGTCTCTTTGATCTGTGCGACACCCATTTCTTCGACGGATTTTTCAACAAGAATTACAGAGGCAAGATCTTTTTTCGCCTATCTGATCGAATGACCCGGGCAGGCGGAAAGATCGAACACCGGGACGCAATCGGCACGCATACGATCGTGTTATCAACAACGCTCATCTTCCAGACGTTCAATGATGTCACGCGGCAGGTGACTGTGAACGGTGTTGTCTGCCGTGACCGGCTCGAAGCTACCATGCGAATCCTTGAGCACGAGATCATCCATCTTCTGGAGCAGGTGCACTTTGGTTCCACGAGCTGTTCCAGCCCTCGTTTCAAGCGTCTGAGTAGAGACATCTTCGGACACACCGATGTCACCCACCAGCTGGTGACACAGACAGAGCGCGCCCATGCGAAGTACGATCTGCGAGTGGGCTCCAATGTCTCGTTTGAATACGGCGGAGTGACACACCATGGAGTCATAACCCGAATAACTGTGCGTGCCACGGTCATGGTCAAAGATCCGGACGGAGACTACAGGGACCTTTCAGGAGCTATGTACAGTAAGTACTATATACCCCTCGAACATCTGAGGCAGTCAGACAACGAGAGGTGATACATACGCAAAAAAGAATTGCAATCCGTACTATACTAGTTCTAGCTCTACTGGCATCCGCGGCATGTACTGCGGATGGAAGCGAGATCGCAGCACCGGTTCTCAAGTGGCAGCAATGCGGCTGCTACAGTTCGTGGTGCGAGACCGGCTGGTACTCTTCGCCAGCGGTGGCTGATCTGGATTCTGACGGCGATATGGAGATTGTTGCTTCGGCTTACTCACTCGTTGCGCTCAACGGCACGACAGGCGACCTTTTGTGGCGCGCGAAGTCCGGGCACGATCGGAGCGAAGATCCGGACAGCGTTGACAATGTCGGGCGGACATGGCCCGGAATCGTAATTGCTGACGTGGACAATGACGGCGCAATTGAGATTGTGACCGCACACAGTGGCGGCTACGTCTCAGTCTACAACAATGAAGGCTACTTCGAGCAGGGATGGCCCCAGCACCCGGTCGCAAACGAGTTCCGCTCGCTTGCCGTATCTGATCTTGACGGTGACGGCGATATGGAGATCGCTTGCGGGCTTGCGAAGCTAACCAAAGAGAACGTCTGGGTCTTTGAGCACGACGGAAGCATACGATCCGGGTGGCCACAGTTAATCGGTGAAGAGGGCTCAGCAGCGGGTCTCTACAACGATAACATCGGCGCAGGTGACATCGACGGTGATGGGCTGCCCGAACTGATCGTTCCATCCGATACGATCACAATCTGCGCTTATGAGGCAGACGGAACCCACATCGGAACCAATGAGATATATCATGACCAGTCGGGTCATGACATGGATCACTGGGGCGAGGTTCCCGCATACATCGATCTCGAATACGAGACCCGCGGGTGGGGTCCGTGCTACACAGAGTTTACCGCAAGAGCGAACTTCGCAAACGGACCCGCAAATGTGGTTGATGTCAACGGAGACGGCGTAAACGAGATCGTTGTAACCGGAGACGTCCACAACTGCCATACCAGCCCATACACTGACCTCTACAACACGCCCTACATCCTCAATTCGGATCGCAGCCGCTTCAACGCAGACGGATTCGACTGGACCACGCCCCCGATTGAGACGGGCGCGCCAATCATCCAAAATTATGGCGTAATTGAGAACGCGCAGCCAAATCCTGTGACCGTTGATCTCAACGGCGATGGCAGAATCGAGATCCTTTACCCCTCATACGATGGGCGGATGCATGCATTCTGGCTGGACAAAACCGAGCACGGCAACTGGCCATATTCGGTCTATTGCGCATCAGAGGGCTTTTATCGCTTCGCAACAGAGCCGGTTGTGGCTGACCTTGACAACGACGGGAATGCAGAGGTAATCTTTGGCTCATGGGTTCAGAAAGGAACCGAACGCACAGGCAAGCTTCATATTCTCGATTACATGGGAAATGTGATCCACGAGATAGATGTGCCCCCTGCAAAGTCAGGCGACTGGAACGGTGTGCTCGCTGCCCCCACGCTTGCGGATATCGACGGCGATTCCGACCTCGAACTGGTCTTGAATACAGCCCATTCCGGTGTTGTGGCTTACGATCTTCCGGGAACCGCCGGTGCGCGGGTTCTCTGGGGCACCGGACGTGGAAGTTATTATCGAAACGGACAGTCCCTGATCAATTCCGCTGTTTCGCAGAAGGGCGATCTCGATCGTGACGGCAGTGTTACGTCGGCAGATGTGTTAATCGCGCTCAAGATCACAGTATCCGGTGGGTACAACAACGCGGCTGACATGGATGAGGACGGATGCGTGAATGTGCTCGACGCACGCATGATCCTGCAACTTGCAGTGGAAGGATAGGCGAGCAGGGTCTGGCACGGGTTATTCCGGAATTGATCTCCACGCACAGGGTGAGAGACCCAGGACATATTCGCACAATATTGTGCGGGTATCCACATATAAAACCACGAGATTAACACAGAAATCTTGTGTAAATCTGTGTAATCTCGTGGTTCCTACCGGCACTGTCGATCTTTCCAGTGAGATCTGCTTAGATTATACCTCAAAGTGTGCAGAGGAACGCAGAGGGTTGAAAATGGTCTCAAAACTCTGTGTCCTCCGTGGTGACAAATCACTTGAGTATCAGATAGTGCCGTTTCTACCGTATAGTATTGAGCATGTTCCCGCAACTCAGACAACCTTTAATAATCTGCAGGCACAATGGTTGATCCGAGTCCCGATGTGGTAGCGGATATCCTTAGGGCTTGCGGAGCCTTAGACCCGGGTTCGATTCCCGGTCGGGACGCTTGTTAGCGTAATAAAGGAGAACAAAACATGTTATGGCAAGGAGATTCAAGGCGCAAGCCAAGCGGTGGAAGGCTCGTACGATCACGTGGAAAACGGAAGTTTGAGATGGGGCGCGAAGCCACTGACACACATCTTGCACCGATGCGCAGCAAGAAGATGCGCACCTTTGGTGGTAATCAGAAGATGCGCCTCTTTAGATGCGATGTTGCGAACGTGACCAATCCCACGGATGGTACAACTCAGAAATGCGCGATCGAGACTGTTGAGGGAAATCCTGCAAATCAATATTATACCCGGCGAAACATCATCACAAGAGGGGCGATCATCAAGACAAGTCAGGGGTCGGCACGTGTGACCAACCGACCAGGACAGGAAGGGTTCGTCAACGCGGTGTTGATATAGTAAGAAAATCTTAATATGCATGGATGCAATTGGGTTGTTAGTGAACAATATCGCAGTTTTCTGGATTTTTGTCCTGGTTAGATACTTAGGGGTATGGGCTCGTAGCTCAGTTAGGCAGAGCACCGGGCTTTTAACGTGTGCGGCATTGCTGCTGCGTGTAGAAACCCGATGGCCGAGGGTTCAAATCCCTTCGAGCCCGTCATACTACAATATCGCGGAGGGATTTAGATAGGATTCAGCATACTCGACCATGTGATGGTTCCAAAGCATCGGATACTTGACGATGATGAGGCAGAGGAGCTATTGAGTACATACAACATCGAAAAAGAGAAACTATCCAAGATCAGGATAACCGATCCGGTGATAAAGGAGATTGGTGCGAATGCAAATGACCTAATCGAGATCACCAAAAAGAGCGAAACTGCTGGCGAATCCATCTTTTATCGCCTTGTGATTGAGTGAGGGAACAATGTTAGATCGAAAAAAATTATCCAGAGCATATTTTACCCGGAACAATATAGTGCAACATCAAGTCAAGTCATTCAACGAATTCATAGATCATGGTCTGCAAAAGGTCATAGGCGAGATGGGTAAAATCGAGACCGAGATCAGTGGCATAGACGATGGGACCGAGACGTATGTCCGCCTCGGCACAATCACAGTCGGGCATCCTGTGGTAAAGGAGGCGGATGGCGCGATCGACCGGTTGTTTCCGTCCGATGCGCGGCTGCGCAACCTCACGTACTCGGCACCAATCAAGCTCGAGATGACTGTTGTACAGGATGGTGCGGATAATGAGCCACGAAAGGCAGATGATGAGGCTCGAGCCGTAGAGATCGGGGTTATGCCGATCATGCTCAGATCAAATGCATGCAACCTGCATGGACTCGCGGATGATGAATTGCGGGCACATGGCGAAGACCCGATTGATCCGGGGGGGTATTTCATCACCAACGGCACCGAGCGGGTGATCATGACACTCGAGGATCTTGCGCCGAACAAGATCATGACCGAGGTCGAGAACAAGTATGGAGATCAGATCGAGATTGCGAAGGTATTTTCAGAGCGATACGGTTACCGGGCATTGACGATTGTTGAGCGCGGGCGGAAATCGATACTTGAGGTCTCGTTTCCGTCGGTCCCAGGTCGAATCAACTTTGTCGTGCTTGCCAAGGCGCTCGGGCTCGAGACTGATTCTGACCTGGTGACAGCGGTCTCGGATGACCCTGCGATTCAGGAGTTCATGGCAGAGAACCTGGAGGCGAGCTACAATCTCGGAGTGGCAACACAGGAGGATGCGCTTCACGAGATCGGGGGGATTGTTGCGGCAAGGCAGGCGAAGGAGTACCAGACACGGAGAATTGGCTATGTGCTTGACAGATATCTGCTCCCACATCTCGGCAATGATGTGAGCGATCGGCTGGTTAAAGCACACTTTCTGGCAAGGATGGCTGAAGCCTGTTTTGAACTGGCTCTTGGGCGAAGAAGTGCGGATGACAAGGATCATTACGCAAATAAGAGATTGAAACTTGCAGGTAATCTGATGGAAGATCTGTTCCGGGTCTCGTTCAATAGACTCGCCAGGGACATCAAGTACCAGATAGAGCGTGCGAGTATGAGAAAGCGGGAATTAAACATCATGACTGTGATACGTCCGGACGTTCTCACGCAACGGATCGTATACCCTCTTGCAACCGGAAACTGGGTTGGAGGACGCACAGGCGTTGCGCAGTTGCTAGACCGCACGGATCACATATCCACATTATCACACCTGCGGAGGGTGATCTCGCCACTGTCGAGGACGCAGCCACATTTCGAGGCGAGGGATCTGCATCCGACTCAGTGGGGCAGACTCTGCCCATCCGAAACTCCGGAAGGTCCGAACTGTGGTCTTGTAAAGAACTTTGCCCAGATGGTGGAACTTTCAACCGGAATTGAGGACACCAGTGATATCGAGAGCGAGCTGTATATGTACGGCGTCGTTGCGGTGTGATATGCAGGATGGTAGACAGGGGACAAGGGCTTAAGGAAGGTATCAATCAATGACAGGTAAGATATTCTTGAATGGTGCTCTGATTGGCATCCATGAAAATCC
Source organism: Candidatus Methanogasteraceae archaeon UBA261 (assembly GCA_002506015.1). Taxonomy (GTDB): domain Archaea; phylum Halobacteriota; class Methanosarcinia; order Methanosarcinales; family Methanogasteraceae; genus Methanogaster_C. Next base: position 8,864 of record DAWR01000064.1, read on the forward strand.
AGAGGGTCTGGTGCGCGAGATCAGAGCAAAACGGAGGCGAGGTATAATCAGCCAACAGCTCAATGTCGCGCTCCAAGGGCGTGATATAATCCTCAACACCGACATGGGCAGGGCTCGCCGACCGCTATTGGTGGTGGAGGGTGGAAGTTTGCTTGCCACAGAGGAGCAGCTCGAAAGATTCGAAAGCGGCGAGCTCGACTTTGATGGTCTCGTAGCAGAAGGCGTAATTGAGTACATAGATGCCGAAGAGGAAGAAAATGCACTTATTGCGATAAACGAAGAAGATCTTACGCCTGAACATACCCATCTCGAGATCGACCCGTCTCTGATTCTTGGAATATGCACGGGCATGGTTCCGTTCCCAGAGCACAATGCGAGCCCTAGAAACACGATGGGTGCTGCTATGGTCAAGCAGTGTATCGGAGTTCCGTCAGCGAACACCAAGCTGAGACCCGATACTCGTGGACACATTCTCCACTACCCACAGCACGCTATCGTGAGTACATCGACAGCGTATGCAATCGGTGCGGATGATCGCCCGGCCGGGCAGAACTTTATTGTGGCTGTGCTCTCGTTTGAGGGGTACAACATCGAAGATGCGCTCGTTGTGAACAAGGGCGCAATCGAACGCGGGCTTGGACGCAGCCACTTCTTCAGAACGCTCGAAGGAGAGGAGCAGCGTTATCCAGGGGGTCAGGAGGATCGGTTCGAGATTCCTGATGCCGAGGTGAGAGGTGCAAGAGGCGAGGACGCCTACGCGCATCTGGATGCCGATGGTCTGATCAATCCGGAGACGGTTGTTAGTCCCGGAGATGTTCTCATCGGAAAGACGTCCCCTCCGAGATTTATCGAAGAACCCACAGAACTCGGACTTACTCCGCAGGAACGCCGCGAAAACTCGGTTACGATGCGATCAAACGAGAAAGGAATCGTGGATACCGTAATTGTGACCGAATCGTACGGAACCCGGCTTGCAAGGGTGAAGGTCAGGGACCAGCGGATACCTGAAATCGGGGACAAATTTGCATCGAGGCACGGTCAGAAAGGGGTCATCGGATTGATCGTACCGTATGAGGATATGCCCTTCACAGAGCAGGGACTCGTTCCTGATTTGATACTTAATCCACACGCAATCCCGTCGAGGATGACTGTCGGGCATGTGCTCGAGATGATCGGCGGAAAAGTCGCAGCGCTTCAGGGACATAGGATCGATGCCACTGCCTTTTCAGGCGAAACCGAGGCTGATTTGCGTCATGCGCTCTGGAAATGTGGTTTTGCGCACACAGGAAAGGAGGTGATGTACGACGGCGTCACAGGTGCACAGATCAAGGCTGACATATTTGTTGGAGCCATTTTATATCAAAAGCTGCATCACATGGTCGCATCCAAGATCCACGCACGGTCAAGAGGACCGGTCCAGGTGCTGACACGCCAGCCAACAGAGGGGCGCGCAAGAGAGGGCGGTCTCAGATTCGGAGAGATGGAGCGCGATGTCTTAATCGGGCACGGTGCGGCGCTCTCCCTGAAGGAGCGTCTGCTTGAGGAATCTGACAAGGTGACCGAACTAGTCTGCGGGCACTGCGGAATGATCGCAACCTTTGACCGGAGAAAGAATCTCGCATTCTGCACCAACTGCGGTGCCGAAACAGAGATCTACCCGGTGGATATGAGTTACGCGTTCAAGCTGCTACTCGATGAGATCAAATCGCTCGGTGTTGCACCGAGGCTCGAACTGGAGGATGCGGCGTAGAGCCCGATCCGTACATCCACACCCATACCGCGATCAAACGATAGTAATTCGGATGCAGAGAGACAAGCTTCTCCCGTTGCGAGAAGATTGTCCTCGCAATCCACAACAAGCACCTCGTCGCCGCTCCGAATACGCGGGTCAGAACTAACGACATGCCGTGCGAACGCTGTCTTTCCCTTTAGAACAAATGGCGCTGAATCGCTGTTGACCGTAACCCGCATCTCCGGATGCGGCAGGAACGCGTGCAATCGCAGCGCCCCGATTTTTCCAAGTGTGAATTGATTATCGTCTGCCCGGAGCGTTGCGATCCGCACCCCATTGCGTAGGATCTGGCGTATTCTGCCGCTTGTGGACCGCCTGATGGTTGCGTCATCAGGGAATAATGCATGCCCTGCGCCGCTTCCGAACTGGTAGTCTGCAATTATCCGTGCTTTTCTGATGTCGGAGTTCATGAATAGGGATAATTACGCGGTTGAGGGCTCATAAGGCTGGTGGTTGCCTGATTGCATGGTTCAGTTATTGAGTGACAATGTCGGCTCTCTGGCACCTCCCGTGACAGCATCCTGATGAAAACTCACTCCAACTGTGCCATAACTAAACGATCAGCAACTGTTCCGCGTTTATAATTTGCATATCTCAAACGAGTTTTACAACAATCCGGCAGGCTTTGTCAGTCCTTCCCGCATGACGTTACTCAGTTTCAAATCGAAATACATTTATGCTGGTTTCACGAATGGCATTGTGATGAAGAGACCGGTAATGTTGATATTAATACTTCTGCTTTGCACCACGATCACGCCCGGGTGCATCGACGATGCGCAGAAACAAACACCGGAGTCGCTCCTTGTTTACTGCGGTGCAGGGATGAGAAAGCCGATGGATGAGATCGGATCACTCTTCGAGGAAGAATGCGGCGTCTCTGTAAACTACAACTATGCAGGTTCAAACACGCTCCTCAGCCAGATGGAACTCACGCGGAAAGGGGATGTCTACATGCCCGGAGCAACATATTACTTTGATATTGCAAGGGATAAGGGACTCACCGATTACGAGCAACTGATCGCATACCACGTGCCTGCAATCGTTGTACCGAGCGGAAATCCCGCTGACATAACATCTCTTGAGGATCTTGCGGAACCTGGAGTTACGGTCATACTCGGAGACCCAAAGGCAGCAGCCATCGGCAAACTCGGGGATGCGATCCTCGAGAAGAACGGGATATATGATGCTGTGGGGACGAACGTAATCGCCCGCGGCGCGACCGTGAACGAACTGATCGTTTACGTCTCCATGAAACAGGCAGATGCATCGATAATCTGGGAGGATCTGGTCGCAAACAGTGAGAAGATGGGGATTGTGGACATCCCGGGCGAACAGAACATCATAAAGATCGTTCCGATCGGCACGCTCACGTCTTCCGAGCAGAAGGATACTGCAAAGAAGTTCGTGGATTTTGTTGCATCTCCTGAAGGAAAAGCGATCTTTGAGAAGCATGGTTTCACAGCATATCCTGATGAAAAATATGAGGGAGCGCAGCAATGACCAGCATAACACACACCCCAATTGGGGTCATACATTCACCATTCACAGACCCTGCTGATACGCCGATTCAAGGAGTCTTTGCAGACGGAACAAGAGGTGAGGTGGAGGTATTCCCGGAATATGTTGACGGGCTCAAGGACATCAATGGGTTCTCCCATCTGATCCTCCTCTATCATTTTCATCTCGCGGACGGTTATTCGTTGATCTCAAAACCATTTATAGGTGGAGGTGTTGAGAAAGGAATCTTCTCAATAAGGCATCCGAGACGACCAAATCCGATTGGAATCTCTATTGTCCGACTAGAGAACGTTAGAGGTAACATACTGGAAATTTGCGATGTTGATATCCTGGATGGGACGCCGCTTCTGGATATCAAGCCTTTCGTACACCAGTTCGATCACAGAGCCGATATACAGAGTGGATGGGTGGATGATCAGCACATCGATGAGGTTAAGTATAAGACTCCGCGAGCACTGAAGACGTGGTGAACGTAACATGCGACTGGATTCTCAAGCAGATGGACTGTGAAGGCGTAGCATACCAACACGCACGCGGGTGCAGGAACCCGGTATCGCCAAGGCGGACCCGACTGCTGATGTCGATAGATCGATACCGCTGCAACGATTACGTCGTCGCAAACTCGATATTCGGGGTGGCTGTGGGGTACGCGAAATCTGTTGTAGATACAGCGAGTTACTGGGGTTGAATTTGGTTGATTGTCGTCTTCGTCTATAAGTACCCGGACCCACCGGTAATACGAATCCGGTGCGACGATAAATTTATGTGACGTGAACGCGTGAGGTGAATGCGGAATCTGGGATTCGCACAGGGAGGCATGATTATGAACAAACGAAGGATTATATTAATTGCGCTCGTGGTTGCGATGTTTACTGTGCCCGCGAGCGCGGAGACGCTTGAGGTGCGCGGCAATGTCGTGAATCTCTATGGTGCACAGCCATCTGATCTTGTATGGGACGCCACCAATTTCGGTGCATTCTGGTATGATCTGGACGATGATCTGATGACCGAAGACCTCACGATCCTTGCTAATACGCTAGATGGTACGATTGGTGCTCAGGATCGAGAGATCGATGAAAACGCCTTGATCTATACCACACACCCAGAGCTTCAGACGTACGAGCTTTATGAGAACGAAGGCTTGATTGTGGAAGGTGACTCACCCGATTTGGAAATTGGATACTATCTTGAAGGCTGGATGGCAGAGAAGTACGTGGCGGTCAACGGCAACGCAGATAAACTCGCAAAACTCTTGGTCGAGTTTGAGGACGATGACAAGAAGACACTGTCAACAGGCGAGTCATGGGATCTGGGTGGAGGATTCACTCTTACTGCTAACCAGATCGATCCTGAAGGAGAGAAGGTCTGGCTATCACTGGCAAAGGATGGCAAAGAACTGGATAACGAGGTCGTCTCAACCGGCGCAGCAACTCCAGACAAGAACGATTCGGTGTACACATACACCGTAGATCTTGCCGGTGAAGACGATGTTCCACTGATGTCCTGCCTGGTTGATGCGGTGTTCAGAGGAACCGACACCAATGTCGTGCAGCTTATGTACGTGTTCCTGGCTGATGACGAGGTCATAGAGATCGATACCAGTGACACATATGGCATCATGGAAGTTATGACTGCAAGTTTGAGTCAGATCGTTCTAATGAATGATGAGAGTACCCTTGATCTGGATACGGGCCGTACCGAGCACATCATGGGTGACATGTACTTCAAGACCGCAGACAATGATGGTGCTGGTGAGGATGGTGCGCTCAGGTTCTATCCGTACGTCGAGTACACCGAGCCAGGGACTGATGAAGTCCGCGGTAATGTCGTAAGTCTGTCAATGCTACAAGTCGCTGACATTGAATGGAATGCCACCACTTTCGCTGCCTTCTGGTATGACATAGATGACAATCTGATGACCGAAGACCTCACGATCCTTGCTAATACGCTAGATGGTACAATTGGTACTCAGGATCGAGAGATCGATGAGAACGCCTTGATCTATACCACACATCCGGCGTATCAGGCGTACGAGCTTTATGAGAATGAAGGCATGGTTGTGGAAGGTGACTCACCCGATTTGGAAAGTGGATACTATCTTGAAGGCTGGATGGCAGAGAAGTACGTGGCAGTCAACGGCAACGCAGACAAACTCACAAAACTCCTTGTTGAGTTTGAGGATGACGACAAGAAGATACTATTTATTGGCAAGAAATGGGATCTTGGAGGTGGATTTGCGCTCGAACTCGTAGACATCGACGATGTAACTGGTGATAAGGCGACACTTAGGTTGTCCAAGAACGGCAATCCATTGGATACGACATGTATCGATACCGGTGGCAGCAGACAGGATCGTGTCTACACATACACAGCAGACATTGGAACTGAGAAAGATATTCCGGTGTTTTCCTACTATGTTGATGCGGTCTTTAAAGGAGACGTCAGTTA
>DAWR01000008.1 GCA_002506015.1 Candidatus Methanogasteraceae archaeon UBA261
CTGTTTCGCAGACTGTGTAATCTTTGGTTCCCACTACAAGTTATTGAGCATGTACGTGTAAATAACCTTTCAGATCGTTCGAGGAACTCCTTTATCCACACATATATGGCGGTCTAGTGTCTTCTTCTGCTTTCTGTTAAAATCATAGAATTGTTAAGCCAGACATGCCCGGTATCCTACATAATCGAATGTTTATTTTAACCTCCTGCAACCATCTGCCGGTCTGCTGGCTCAAGCGGCAAACACGCCGTAGTTTCTGCAACCTTTATAGATGATCCAGACAGATATGACTTAGAGCATGGGAACTAAAAGCGAACATACCAGGCGATACTCATGAACGAACTTCAATTAACGGTTGCGAAGGCGTATCCGAAGGATGCCGGTAGGGGGATGGCGCGCCTTGACCCATACATCCTTCAGGCGCTTCAATTGTCTCCCGGCGACATAATCGAGATTACAGGCAGAAAATCGACCGGCGCAAAGGTCTGGCGCGCCGATCGGCAGGACTGGGGGCAGGAGACGGTACGGATCGACAGCTATGTGCGTCAGAACGCAGGCGCGGGAATCGGGGAACCAGTAAAGATCAAGCCTGCACATGTGAAAGAAGCCGAAAGAGTTGTTTTTGCCCCGCCACAGGGATCAGAAATCCAGTTTGGTCCGGATGCCGATGCCATCGTGAAGCACCAGCTATTCAAGCGCCCAGTCCTGCTTGGTGACACCATGCCGATACTGACGACACCCTCTCCTTTTGGCGGGCAGACGATACCATTGATCGTGACCGAGACCGTGCCTGAGGGAATGGTGCTTGTTGACAAGAGAACCGAGGTCATACTCCTCGAAAAACCGGTTATTGGCTTCGATTCTGCGAAAGGAACCGGTATCACTTATGAGGACATCGGTGGGCTGCATGGCGAGGTTGAACGGGTACGCGAGATGATCGAACTGCCCATGAAACACCCCGAGGTCTTTCATACGCTGGGTGTTGAGCCTCCGAAGGGGATACTGATGCATGGTCCACCTGGAACCGGAAAAACATTGATTGCGAAGGCTGTGGCAAATGAATCCGGCGCGCACTTCCTGTACATCGCAGGACCCGAGATCATGGGCAAGTATTACGGGGAAAGCGAGCAGAGATTACGAGATATTTTTGAGGAGGCGGAAGAAAAGTCGCCTTCAATCATTTTCATTGATGAGATTGATTCCATTGCTCCGAAGAGGGAGGATGTGTACGGAGAGGTGGAACGGAGGGTGGTTGCCCAGCTTTTGTCGTTGATGGACGGTCTCGAGGAGCGGGGGCAGGTCGTGGTGATTGCGGCAACGAACCGCGTGAATGCGATCGACCCCGCACTCCGCCGCCCTGGCAGGTTCGATCGAGAGGTTGAGATCGGGGTCCCTGATCTGGATGATCGAATCGAGATTCTGCAGATTCATGTGCGCGGGATGCCTATTGACGATGTGGAACGCGTCTTTACATGGGACCTGGTTCCGGGAAGCGATAGCGAGCGGCTCTTGCACTACCTCAGAGTTAACCATGACATTGGGTGGGTGGAGAGCGCGGAGATCCGGAAATCCGATGACGGAAGAACAATTCACGTCTTCAAGGGTGAGAACTCCCTGGAGCTTACAATCGAGGAGGGTGAAGAGAAAGCAACCCTCAGGATGAGCGACGACAGAACCCGCGATCTGAAGGTCAAAGAAGAGGGCGACGATCTGAACCTCTACGACACGGACATGCTGTTGCGTGCGATTGCGGAGGGTACTTACGGCTTCGTTGGCGCTGATCTCTCGGCACTCACAAGAGAGGCTGCCATGAAGGCGCTTCGCAGGTATCTGCCGAAGATCAACCTCAACGAGGAGATTCCTGCGGAGCTACTGGACGAAATGACTGTCCTGAAGGCTGACTTCGAGGAGGCGATGCGTGAGATCGAGCCATCTGCGATGCGCGAGGTCATCGTTGAGATTCCGCACATCACATGGGATGATGTCGGAGGGCTGGATGCTGTGCGGCAGGAACTTAAGGAAGTGATCGAATGGCCGCTCAAAAATCCGCAGAAGTTCGAGCGGATGGGCATAACTCCGCCAAGGGGAATTCTTCTATACGGTCCTCCGGGGACCGGAAAGACGCTTCTTGCGAAGGCTGCCGCAAACGAGTCAAACGCCAACTTCATCAGCGTGAGCGGTCCCCAGCTACTCTCAAAATGGCTCGGGGATTCTGAGAAAGCGATTCGGGAGACGTTCAAGAAGGCGAAGCAGGTTGCGCCCGCAATCATTTTCTTTGATGAACTGGATGCGATTGCGCCGTATCGCGGGACCGACTCATCAAGAGTCACAGACCGTGTGCTCAACCAGCTCTTAACCGAGATGGACGGGCTCCAGACACTTACTGATGTGATCGTGGTCGCGGCAACGAACCGCCCGGATATTGTGGATCCCGCGCTGATCCGGTCTGGAAGGTTTGACCGGCTCGTCTACGCAGGGGTAACGACCAAATCAGGGCGGGAGGAGATCTTGCGGATCCATACCAGAAATATGCCGCTCTCAGGCGTGAACCTGAGCGAACTCGCGGAGATGACCGAGGGCTATGTCGGATCCGACCTTGAGGCGCTCTGCAGGGAGTCTGCCATGCTTGCGATGCGTGAGGGTATTGAGTATGTGGAGCTGCGGCACTTTGAGGAGGCGATCCAGAAGATACGACCGACTGTGAGCCCGGATCTGACGGACCATTACCAGCGTGTGCAGGAGAAGTTCAAGGGCGGATCGCCTGCAAAGAAGGAGTCGAGTTCGTACATAGGATACCGCTAACATGTCCGACATACCAGAGACGCCGGAGATACTCGTGACAAACGATGATGGTGTCTACTCGTCAGGAATAAAGGCAGCATACAGAAGCGTCTGCGACCTTGGAAATGTCACTGTGGCGGCGCCATCCGTGCAGAAATCAGGAGTCGGGCGTTCTGTATCAATTTTTGAGCCTCTACGGATCTACGAGATAGAACTGGACACGTTTGAGGCTTACGCAATCGCCGGAACGCCTGCTGACTCTGTGATCCTTGCAATATTCGCAATCATGGACCGGCTGCCTGATCTCTGCGTCAGCGGGTTCAACATCGGCGAGAACATCAGCACAGACACGGTGACGACATCCGGAACGATCGGTGCCGCACTCGAGGCTGCCAGTTACGGCATGCCCGCTATAACGGCATCGATTCAGGTCACGGATCAGGGCGACAAGTTTGATGATCACAGGCATTACGAGTATGATTTCGATTCCGGAGTCGATCTGGTAAGAAAAATTGCAGAACGCGCGCTCAAGCGCGGTTTTCCGGATGGCGTGGACATTCTAAACGTCAACATCCCACGAAACGCCACAATTGACACTGAAATTGAGATTACGAGGCTTGCAAGGAAGATCTTCAAAACAGGAGTCGAGAAGAGGCATGACCCGCGGGGTCGCCCGTACTACTGGATCAATGGCGATCTCGTGCAGGACGACGAGGTGGGCACTGATCTGCACGCGTTCGTGCGCGGGCACATATCGGTAACACCGCTCTCACTTGACTCAACAGCAGGAATCGATCGGCAGGGGACACGGGAGCTTCCGGAGACACTGATTCGTGCGGTTGAGGAGATGGTGGGTGGGTAGTTGACAACCCAACCTAATCGAGTATATCATCATCCCAGTCAAGCTCCAGTGTTTCTATTATACCATGAAGAATCTCTTGAGGCGTTTCACGAATGGAACGGGTCTTAGCATGTAGCACTTTATAACCCCGACCCATAAGGAACGCATCACGGGATTTGTCCCTGTACGATCCTTCAATATGAGTTTCTATTATTTCTCCGTCCGGTTTTATGACCGTTTCTCCATCTACTTCTACAACCAGACGAATCCCGCGGCCCGGATTGGTGAGAACGAAATCAACCTCGATGTCTCCGATCGTAACGTGGACTTGCGGGTCTAACCCCGCGACAACCATCAAGCTGAACAGTTCCAGTTCGTACGGGCTTGTCTCTCGGAGGTCAGAAATAGTTTTGACATATCGTACCAGCTTACCAAGGATGCCGGGTTGCTGCCTGCAGTACTTGAGATCTCCTACCACAAATAATGCTTCTCTGGCTCTTGTCAATGCTACATTGACAAGGTTATGCGGTTCTTCAACCCATCGGGCAGCACCGTATGTAATACCTTTCGCCACAACCGGACTGAATATCATAATATCCCTCTCGTCACCCTGATATCTATGGGCAGTCCCGACGGTCACACCATCTATTATGGATTCTTTATCAAGTTTTTTCGAAATAGCTGTGGCATGAGCTCTGAAGGGTGTAACAACACCAATAGTTAACGCATCAAAACCCTCGCACTCTCTCAGTTGCTTCACCAGTTCACAGACCGCATCAACTTCCGGAGGGTTGATCCAGCTACGATCTCGCGGTCCATTTTCACAATATCCGTTCACCTGCCGACCATGTACACCCGCACCGTAGGGCACATTCTTGACCTGATCGGGATCCTTTTTCAGACGAAGTCTCTTGTGATAGATGTGCTGATTGGCAAACCCAATGATCAGGGGGTGGCTGCGATAGTGTTCGACGAGCGGAACAACGTCCGAACGTCGTCCCGGCAAGCAATGGACTGCGGTATTGTAAACATCGTTTCCTGCGTGACCGAGCAGTTCCAGCCACTCGGTGACGCCGAATTTTGTGGCAAGAGATCTTTCAGCCTCCTGACTGATAGCCCCGATGGATGGGAGTTGCTCCGGGTCCCCAATGACAACTATCCGCTTGGCACGGTAAATCATTGGAAGGAGGTTGGTTAAAGTGCACTGGGTTGCTTCATCGATCACCAGTAGATCAAATACGTCCGGTTGCATGGGAATCGACTTTGTTGATAGTGCTGTTGTGATCCATATAGGCACAGCGCGCATCGCTCTGCTAAAGACCTCGTGCATGGAATCTCCGTCATTTCTTCCGTAATATGGTAGCACCTCTATTGCGTCCTGTGCTCCGGCGTCGCCAGCCACACGGCGGAGCCACGATTCTTGTGCCACACCAAAAGAGACTTCCTCCAACTGGTTATTTATCCGGCTGATCTCTCCTTTTATCACATCCGGGTTGTATGATTTGAACAGGTCTACTAATTCATCAGTCTGCCAATCATTCACATGTCCGTCAAGCAGTGGCTTTACAGTCCGACCGATCCGTATCTTATCAGGTCCGTCAGGAACCACATCGAAAGCCACTCCGAGGCGACCAATTGCCCAATCCAATTCTTCATCACGTTGTTTTTCCATACCGGGCACAATCTTTTCGATATGCAATTTCCACTTTGTATCCCGCTCTTCACAGGCTTTCAGGTGTTTCCGGAATTCATCGTCATCATCGGGAAGTGTGCCACAGTCCACCCGGTGGAGCGGAATTGGCGCAGGTTTCTCATTCCACCAGTCGGTGATATGGGAAAGTTCCGAAGGGATTTCCGTAGCAGCAACAGTGTATTCCCGAAACTCCTGCTCAGAATCCCGTGATTCGCGCCACGCTTCCGGTAGTGTGGTGATCAACTCATTATATAGCGATGTTCTGGCAGATACGATGTTATCTTGTGTGGGGTCGGCGCCAAGCAGAGATACCGATTTTGCGAAATCGTGCCCGGGACCGCTGATCCACGCTTCTTTAATTGGTACTCCGGAAGCTGCCGACTGGAACTCCATCGCCAGTTCTCGAAGACGCTCCCGGGTCTCTTCTGCAACAGCCTTCTTATTCCACGCATCCGCGGCATCATCAGCAACATTCGCCCCTTCTTCGGTAGTTTCTGCCAATTTGAGCCAGGCGGATGAATTGATGTCCCCCGGAATGTCATCGATGTGTAATCCGGTAGCCCTTTCCCGCAAAGCTTCGAGGTAGCCATCAATCTCTTGTCGCAGTGTTTTCTGTTCGTCCCACTGAATTCGGATAGCAATCCATTTTTTGGTCAGTTCGATGATTTCACCCAGTGTTTCGCGGGATGTTTCGTTTATCTCGCCAATCTCACGCCAGACTGAGAGTGGGTACGTCGGTCGAATCCGGAATTCGATGGATTGGAGTTTACGAGCCAGCTTCCTGCGCTGTGACCATGGATACCAATCGAATTTCCCATCGGGGAGTGAATATAGGGTGGCATACACAGCCACCCATTCAGAAAGAATATCGAAATCGACATGGATGTCCTCCGGAATGCCCGCGTCCCGTATAGCATGATATTGTTCGTCAAACCGCTTTTTTAGGTCTTCGATCTCACCAACTTTGGGGGATATCTCGTCATATATGTGTCTGATGTCTTCAGCAAGTTGCTTCCCGCTCTGACTCCAATTATATGCGTCCACAGTCCCTTTCCAGTTTCCAAACACCTCCTGCCAGTCGATTGGTGCAAGCCGTTGTTCTATGGGCTGTGACAAGAAGAGCTTGTAGCTTTCCAACCACGATTCAATGAGTTCGGGTCCCGGACCTGATACAAGCCAATTCCAGTTAGTTACAGCATTTGGATCGAGACCAGCTCGCTGAATCACGCGGTTTCTTAAGTTTGCAGAAGTGTCTGCACGATTCAGGAGGTTTGACCTATCCTGCGAATCTTGCTCAATTCTTTTGTGGCATTCCTTGATCTGTCCAAGCCAATCTCGCAGAGGTTCTGAAATCGTGGTTGCGAATTCGTAGGGATCAATATCATAACCAAGATCTTTAACCTCCAGGACATGTAACTCATGAGCATCCGATAGTTTGTGGACTTCTTCCTGGTACTGACCATAAGCATTTAAGGCGGAACGGAGCGCTTCATCCACTCGTTGCGGAATTTTGCTTTTGAGAAAATCTTGACGAGATTCCCTTTCCGATGAAAGTTCTTCGTATTTTTCAGCGGTTGTGCCATGCGCATCCTTGCATTTCAACCTTGCGCCGACCATAGCGTTCAGGATTCTGCGAAGCGCATCATTGATGTTACTCTCCTTGTAGGATCCAGCGCGTACCGCAATCGGAAAGTCACGTTCAAAGTGTTCGAAGCGTTCACGCACCACATCAACTGCCTTATTGTTGTTGCTTGCAAAAAGAACGCTTGTTCCTTTTGCCCATGCGTTCAACAGGAGGGAGATTACCACCTGGCTCTTACCGCACCCCGGCGGACCGCTAATCACAGTCACAGGCTTTGAACTCAGGGCATCAGCCACCGCGTCATGCTGCTTACTATTCAATGGGATGATTGGAAGTATATCGATCTTTTCAACTACGTCCTCGGCAGGAATATCTTCTAACAGTCTCAGACCACCGATTCTATCAGGATTTCTTTCCAATTGTTTCGTAAGTTCGTTATAGTCACGCATGAGTTGCTTTGTGTAAGGCGAATTTGTGGTTGGAGAGTTGAAGATAACCCAGTGGGATGATGGTGGTGATTTAAACCTGTTTAGCTCGTAACCGAGTTCGGGAATGACTCTCCCCAACCCTTCAATCAAACATTCGGTCAGATCCTTGTCCTCTACTTCGCTTTTCAGACGCGCCATCTCGAGGATATCCGGTAAAAGCTCATCCAGGGGTTTTTCTAACCGAATTTCCTTTTGATCCATGAACTCCTGTACAGGGGGCGCTGAGTACCAATAACCTTCCTCCGGAACGATCCGAATTCCATTTTCCGGATCCATTTCGACGCGAACCTCGCGACAAATTACGAGTTGTTGATATGGGGCCCACTTTTCCCCATCCATACGCCGTCTCGTGGACCAGCAAGGAACTCCAATATACAACACATCACAACCCCCACTACGTATTAACCGCGCTAACGACTGACTTACAACGGATTCTTGTGGGATTGACCATGGTCCGGAAAATGAATCGGGATGAAAGTCCTTCAGAGGGGACCAGCGCTCTGAATCAGTCTCTCTCAACGGGAGGGAAAAGAAATCATCCGCACCCCTGCGAGTTATTTCTTTATGCAATTCTACTATTTTATCCCATGGGATATCGCGTTTTTTGTAGGTCATGTCATTTGTCCATACCGGCGCGATTGCCGTTTTGTGATGATCGGGGCATTCTTTTCCAAGGTTTTTACTACCAAAAAAGAATATATTTTGAATGTTCGTAGATGTGCACATAAACTTTTCGCACATGGTACTGTCTAAAAATCACTTCTGGCACTCAGCTCAACAGCAGGAATCAATCGTCAGGGACTGCGGGATATTCCGGAGACGCTGATTCGTGCAGTTGAGCAATGGTGGGGGTGTGATTGCGGCAGAACGCAACAACAATTAAGGGCTTTTTGAATATCTCGCGGGTAAATAAAATAAATGGGGACTGCTTCAGTTATAGCGGCTTTTCACTACTTCTATATTACCATCTCTTCCGTCCAAATGTTTGGTAAATCGACAAGACTTTGCAGGAACCTGTCCGTGAATCTGGTGCCGTATTGCCAACTTACCTCA
>DAWR01000071.1:0-7135 GCA_002506015.1 Candidatus Methanogasteraceae archaeon UBA261
GCGGTACCATGCATACCGTAAAATATTGCAAGGAGCAAAAACGTTCACTTATTGTTTTGAAACACCCACCATATCTAATTGGACATCCAAAAACATGCGGTAATGCTCAATTGATTTCAGAAGCTGATATAGTCTTTGAGAATGATGATAATATGGATTTAATAATGATTGAAATGAGTCGTGTCAAGGAGGAGTTATTACCGCATCAAGACAAAAAGAAAAATAACCGTACAAACTCAATTCAGATGACCTTGGGTTAACTGGAACGATGAGAGCTATCATTTTTGACTTGGACCAGACACTCGTCGACTCGCAACACATTGAGCACCTTAGAAGATCACGTCAGTGGTCTATTGCATATCAGAAAATTCCCACCATTCTGGCGTATGATGGTATCAACGAGATTTTATCGGTCACAAGAGATAATGGTATCAAACTTGCAATCGTGTCATCGAGTCCTTCAAGCTATGTGCGACGAGTAGTGCGGCATTTTGGATGGTTATTTGATTGTACGGTCTGCTACCACGACACAAACCAGCATAAACCACACCCGGCACCGTTTATCGAAGCTGTAAACCGTTTGAAAATTGCTGCGGGGGATTGCTGGGCAATAGGTGATACTCCAGAAGATATTATTGCAGCGAGGGCTGCAGGTATGTATGCGGTTGCTGCGCTCTGGGGCTCACTTGACAGAGGATCTCTGAAAGATGCAAAACCAGACAGTATATTTGAAACGGTGACCTCGTTTTACAAAGCGATATACGATTGCCTTTTGTACAATTAGAATGCAGGCGCAACTTCCCATAACAGAGCGTATTGGCTACAGGTCTTCGACACTTCGCCCAATCCCCCTTCGGAGAACTTCAAATATGCTTCAAAACGTTGGTATAGCTCACGCGNNCACCCATCGAACACACGCTCGTCCACCCCACCTCTGTCCGCGCTTGCACCAACACGCGACCTCAAGCGCGTGAATACTCCGGAATTTATTCCGAGCGTGGCGTGGTCGGGACTTGGAAGACCGTCATACAAGTTACACGGAGGTCAAGTTGTGCCGCCTCGCGTGTTCCATCCCCGTATCAAACACCTCTTTGCCCATCCTGAGCGGTATATTCTTCTTTCTGAGAGTTCCCATTATCCTGTGTACCGTTACACCGGTTATCTCTGNNTCTGATATCTCCTTCAAACTCCCCCTTTCATTCACATAGAGTTCGATCGCCTTCTCTATTCGGTACTGTTCCAGCCGTTCCTCTATGAATTTCCTTGCCAGCGTACTCTTTGGTATGTGTTCTGCCTTTGCAAGTCTACTAATAGCCATATCGACACCTGCGCCCAATCGAATGGTTATTGCGGTCGTATCGCTCATTTTCTCTCCTCCAATATCCTTTCAAGTGTCTGTATTGCGCTATCAACTACACCCTTCTTCAACACACCGTACAGATCGTGCAAACGTGCTTTTGATTTGGGATGTGCCAGATGCCCGGGGTGCAAAGAGTGTTATTGCGATGTTCACTGTTGTCAAGTATGCATAGATCTTTCTGCCCCATAAACCCAAATACATCCAAATTATCCATCAGCAGGACGAGGGCTCGGTTCACTGATCAATGCTCTCAGCAGTTCTGCATACCCGAAACCTAATCACAAAGTCCCCCCTTTGTCAAAAATCAGAAAATGGAGCGATGGTCAGCAGTTTTCCGTTCAGGAAAGATTATATAACAGCAATAATCAGTATCGATATGGTGATCGTATGGAAGAACAGATAGCATCTTTGAACATGCCACCAGCGATGAGCCGGGGGATCGAGGTTCTGGTGGAATCTGGAGAATATTCAACAGGAAGCGACGTATTGACAGATGCCTTTCGCGTGTTTTTGGAAAACAAGCCCGAAAAGAAGACACTCATTGGCACGGAACTGTACCGGCAGGGGCAAGTTTCCCTCATGAGAGCCTCAGAGATTGCCGGCATGGACTTTGAAAGCTTCAAGGAAGTGTTAACAGATCGTGGTATCAGTATCAGGACGGCAACCCCCACGGAAGATGCGTTGGAGGAAGAAATCGAATACCTCGGGATGTTGTGAATGATCGTTATAGATGCGGATTTTGCAAGTGTGATAGCTAAAGCGGAGATAATAGAGTTGGTTAAACAGCTATTTTCAGGAAAACACGATCTGATAATCACTCCGAAAGTCTATGAAGAATTGGAAGTACCAAAAGAGTACGGGTATACATATCCTGATGAGATATTCAATAATATAGATGTCTTGACAACGGAATCCGTGGAGCAGGAACTGTACATAGATATGCTTGGTAGCAACCAGGCTCTGGGCAAGGGTGAACTGGAGTCCATCGCTGTTTGTATGAACCGTTCGGCTATTTTTGCAACGCTCGACGAAAAAGCCATGCGATTTGCCAAAACTCGCAGCATACATGTTCTGCATCTGCACACGGTTCTAAAAATGCTCTTGAAAACAGGGTTATGCTCTGAAAAGGATGTGTTGGACATCATCAAGAAGATTGAAAAGACGGACAAGCGGACAATCAAACTCAAGCTCGTGTTTGCGCAAGCGTAGAGCGATCCAACCAGATTAATAGCACTACGTTCCACTCACTTGGCACAATATGCTTCTCCGCGAGCACCGCCAACCGCACACCGACCTAAAAACCGGGACACACCCCTCTGCCGAATCCCATCCCTCTATTAAACACCACCCCCTATCCCAAGCGGTATATTCTTCTTTCGGAGAGTCCCCATTATCCTGCGTACCGTTACACCGGTTATCTCCGATATCTCCTTCAAACTTGCCTTTTCATTCACATAGAGTTCGATCGCCTTCTCTATTCGGTACTGTTCCAGCCATCCCCCGCGAATTTCCTTGCCATCCTACGCCCTGATATGCGTTCTGGCGCCAGCCAACACCCCACTCCCTGCCGTCTCACTCACTCCAGATCCCGGCGGTACGCCTGCAGTGACGCAACCGTTATCCTGTGCCCCATAGCTGCCTCTATCCCCTCGACCGTTGCCACAATTGCTTCTGCTGACGTGATATATGGTATCCTGTGTTTTATCGCAGCTTTCCGGATGTAGCTGTCATCAGCTTTTCCTTTCCGCCCGACCGGCACATTGAACACGAGCTGGATCTTCCCGTTCTCGATCGCGTCCACAATATTCGGTCGTCCTTCCTGAAGCTTCAGCACGAGTTCGGACGAAACGCCTTGCCGGTCAAGAAACTCTTTTGTCCCGCGGGTGGCGTGTATCGTAAATCCAAGATCAGAGAGTTTTCGCACAGCATCCATCATTTTATCTCTCGCCCATTCAGGAACTGTCACAAGAACGCCCCCCTCGCCTGGATCTGTCGGAAGCGGTGTTCCTGTTGCATCCTGCGCCTTGAAGAACGCCATCCCAAAGTTGTCCGCGATTCCCATCACCTCGCCTGTCGCCCTCATCTCTGGTCCGAGCACGGGATCGACCTCTGGGAACATGTTGAATGGGAATACTGCTTCTTTTACTGCTACGTGCGGGAGATCATATTCTTTGAGTTCCGGGAAGTCAGGTATTGTCTTTCCAAGCGCTATTATCTGTGTTGCGATGTTTGCAAGTGGGATTCCGGTGACTTTGCTCACGAGCGGAACTGTGCGTGATGCACGCGGGTTTGCCTCGAGGATGTAGACCACATCATCAGCTATTGCGTACTGAATGTTCATGAGACCAACCACACCAAGCGCTCGCCCCATCTTTGCGGTGTATTCCTTAATTGTCCTGGTGTTCGCATCCGTTATCGTTCGTGAGGGTATCACACATGCGCTGTCCCCCGAGTGAACTCCGGCAAGTTCGATGTGCTCCATTACTGCGGCGGTGAACGTGTCCTTGCCGTCTGAGATTGCGTCGACCTCAACTTCGGTTGCATCCTCCAGGAACTTGTCGATTAAGATCGGGTGCTCGGGCGTCACCTCGACAGCCATTCTCGCATAGTTAATGAGCATATCCTTGTCATAGACGACCTCCATGCCCCGCCCGCCAAGAACGTACGATGGTCGCACCATCAGCGGGTAGCCTATCTCCTCACCTTTCTCAATTGCCTCCTCAACCGACCGTGCGATATCGTTCTCTGGCTGAGGTATATCGAGTTCGATCATCAGGTTCTTGAACCGCTCCCGATCCTCTGCAACATCGATACTCTCAGGAGACGTGCCAAGAATCGTAACTCCAGCGTCCTGCAACTCCTTTGCGATGTTCAGCGGTGTCTGTCCACCGAACTGGACGATCGCACCATCCGGCTGTTCCTTTTCGTAGATGCTCAGCACATCCTCAACTGTGAGCGGCTCAAAGTAGAGCTTGTCAGAGGTGTCATAGTCAGTTGACACAGTTTCCGGATTGCAATTGACCATTACCGTCTTTATCCCCGCGTCGCGGAGTGCAAAGGTCGTGTGAACGCACGTATAATCAAACTCGATCCCCTGACCGATCCTGTTCGGTCCGCCACCAAGGATCAGTATCTTCTTCCCCTCAACCGGTTCGTTCTGGTCGTCTCCGTTGTACGTGGAGTAGTAGTACGCCCCGTCCGCACCGCTCACCGGGACCGGCTGGTGACTCTGCACCATACCAAGCGCGAGCCGCCTCTCCCGGACATTGGTCTCGGACGCTCCGAATATCTCGCTTACGTAGCGGTCAGAGAAGCCGTTCTTCTTTGCCGAAATAAGCNNATAAGCATTTCATCAGATAACTCCTTTGATCCTTCCATCTCTCTTTCAAAGTCGGTAAGTTCTTTCATCTGCTGAATAAACCATTTGCCAATCTTTGTTCGCTCGTATCCCTCATCAACAGAGAGTCCTTTCTTAAGCGCCTCATAGAGCTGGAAGATACGTTCGCTGCTCGGCGTTCCGATCGCGCCATTTAGCTCTTCAAGAGACATCTTCTCAAACTCCCGGACCCTGCCAGGTCCGTATCGTTTCGTCTCAAGCGACCGGATCGCCTTCTGGAATGCTTCCTTGAAATTCTTCCCAATCGACATCACCTCGCCAACAGCCCGCATCTGCGTCCCGAGAATGTCATCCACGCCCTTGAACTTCTCAAACGCCCATCTCGGGAACTTTGCAACAACATAATCCCCGCCCGGCGCGTATTTCTCGAGTGTGCCATCTCTCCAGTATTCGATCTCATCCATGGTGATCCCTGCCGCAAGCTTTGTCGATACCCGTGCGATCGGAAAACCTGTCGCCTTTGAGGCAAGCGCGGATGATCTGGACGTTCTCGGATTGATCTCGATCACCACGAGCCGATCCGTCTCAAGATCGTGGGCAAACTGGATGTTCGTTCCGCCGATCACGCCGATGCCCTCAACGATTCGGTATGAGTAGTCCTGCATCCTTTTTTGGAGTTCTGGAGGGACCGTTAACATCGGCGCAACGCAGAAGCTGTCGCCGGTGTGTACGCCCATAGGGTCGCAGTTCTCGATGAAACAGACCGTTATCATCTGGTTCTTCGCATCCCGCACAACCTCAAGTTCGAGTTCCTCCCATCCGAGAACCGACTCCTCAATCAAGACCTGCCCTACGAGAGAGGCGGCAATCCCCCGTGCCGCAATCGTTCTGAGCTCCTCTAAATTATACACAAGCCCGCCGCCTGTTCCGCCCATCGTGTACGCAGGTCTCACAACCACCGGGTATCCGAGATTCTCTGCGATTCTTTCGGATTCTTCGACCGTGTACGCAGGCTCACTCTCCGGCATCTCGATATTCAGCCTATCCATCGTCTCCTTAAACGCGATACGGTCCTCACCCCGCTCAATTGCATCCGGCTGAACCCCGATCACCGCAACGCCATGTTTTTCAAGAACGCCTGCTTTGTAGAGGGCTGCTGATAGGTTCAGCCCGGTCTGCCCGCCGAGGTTCGGCAAAAGCCCATCAGGCTTCTCCTTTCCGATGATTCTCTCAAGATTTGCAGACGTCAAGGGCTCGATGTAGGTGATGTCCGCCATCTCCGGGTCTGTCATGATGGTTGCAGGGTTTGAGTTCACGAGAACAATCTCATAGCCCTCCTCCCGCAGAGCCTTGCACGCCTGCGTGCCGGAATAATCGAACTCGCACGCCTGCCCGATTACGATCGGTCCCGATCCGATGATCAGGATCTTGTGTAGGTCTTCTCTCTTTGGCATGGTTCTCACTTAACGTGGTTTTGGGCTACGTGGGTGTAAAAAGGTTTGTCCATTCGGGCGGGTCATGGGGGGTTATTTGTTGGTCTTATGGGACACCCACCTGAGATCGCTGGCACTGCAAACTCGATTGGGTCAATCGCACTATGCAAACATGCCGGCTGTGGTGCTGTAGAGTATCATTGCAGGAAAGCGCAGGGTTCCGATGCCTTTGGGCGCACGCCCGATCAGTGTCGCCAACACCGATGTGTTTCGTGAGAACGTGCGCCACCTGACAGGAAGGCAGATTCCGGATGAACTGCGAACAGAGAGGGGACTGCTCATCGATGCAATGATTGATGTGCGGTTCAAGATCGCACAGAAGAAGGTCGCAATCCACGAGAGACCCGATGCTGCATCCGGAATGGCACGGTTTGTGCATGAACTCGGGATTGAGCCGGCGATCATTGCGACCGGAACCGAGAGCAAGGAGTTTGTTGCGGATGTGCAGGCACTCGCAAGCCAGACAGAGCATGAGATCGAGATCATCTCGGGATACGACCTCTACGACCTGCATGAGGCTGTGAAGGCGGTTGGCGTCGATCTGCTGATGGGAAACTCACACGGGAAGTACCTCACTGATGATAGGGGGCTCGCTTTCGCGAGGATCGGGTTCCCAGTGTAGGATCGGGTTGGCTACCAGCGAAGAGCGATCATCGAGTATGGCGACGGGATCAATCTTGTCGATTGAATTACGAACGCGATTCCGGATCATGCGGACGCGTAGTCGAGTACAGGCACTGTTTGGGGGTTTGCTCATCCTGGCGGTGCTTTGTGGTGGGGGCTGTGAGTATTTTTATAAAATATCTACCAAGATATTCTCGTAAGGCTTATATAGGATGTACTCCGGTTAGTGCGTATGGAGTGTAGAGAACTCCGCCATGATCGGCACACGGTAACACTTTCAACTGATCATACGGTCTTTTCGCCAAAATATCGCGGGAAGAT
>DAWR01000071.1:7153-7474 GCA_002506015.1 Candidatus Methanogasteraceae archaeon UBA261
GATTATCCGTAAGACCTGCAAGGATCTTGGAATCGAGATCATTGATATGGCAGTGAACGTGGATCATGTTCATTTGTTCATAAAATATCCTCCGAAGTATTCTGTGAGCTATATAGCCAAGAGGATAAAAGGGCAGAGTAGTAGAGAACTGCGCAAGGCATTTCCACACCTCAAGGAATGGTGCAGTAAAAGTCTCTGGGCACCATCCTGTTTCCATGGCTCGGTAGGTCATGGACGGGAGGCTGTGGAAAGATACATACAGAATCAGGAGAAGCCAAATGCGAAAACGCTATGTACAGGCTCCGTACTTAAGTCCGGGGT
>DAWR01000071.1:7521-10311 GCA_002506015.1 Candidatus Methanogasteraceae archaeon UBA261
TGTAATGTTCATTGCGGGGTGGCGTGGATGGGGCTTCGGGAGGCTATCATGAGGTACGCGGAGGTCGGGTCGGTCGCGCGAATCGGAATGTTTTTGTGGGGCGGGGTGGATGACACAATACAGGAGAAGAATATGAAGATAGGTATGTGATCAATGAAACCCGATCTTGATGTCGAAAAGCTGAAAATCGAGGCAAAACGTTTTTCAGAAATGGAAAGTGAACACGATGAACCCTCCCTATTTGGAGTCACTGACGGGAAGGCTGTCGGTACCTATCTCGAGCACAAATTCCAAAGTGGTCTTCTATTAAAATACAACGTAGAAATCGGATCATCTGCTAAAGGAATAGATTTTCCGGATTTGGGTATCGATATAAAAGTAACTAGCATAAAGCAACCGCAATCATCATGCCCCTACAAATCAGCTAAACAAAAGATTTACGGGTTAGGGTATTCACTATTGATATTTGTATATAATAAAGCTGATTATATTAAAAATAAGACAAGTAACTTGAATATTATACATACGGTTTTTGTAGATGCAGATCATACAGCCGATTTTCAGACCACTACAGGAATAATAAAAATATTAGAAAACAACGGAAATACAGATGATTTGATGGCTTTCTTCGAAGAAAGAATGTTACCAGTAGATGAAATACAAGCACAAAAGTTAGCAGAAGAAATATTCAGAAGCACTCCCAAAATTGGTTACCTTACCATCTCTAATGCCCTCCAATGGAGGCTTCAATACAGCAGGGTCATCGAAAAAGCAGGTTATGTTGAAGGAGCCCATAGAATAAAATGAGTAGAAGAAGGATTGAATTTGGTGATTTCCAAACGCCAATAAAATTAAGTAATTTAGTAACATCGCTGTTAACAGAATTATCCATCAATCCATATATAATAATTGAGCCGACCTGCGGCTCAGGAAGTTTTTTAATAAGTGGTATGGAATCATTCAACGATGCGAAATATTTTTATGGTTTTGATATAAATAAAGAATATATTCGAGATTTATCCTCGAAATTTAAAGATCGTAAGAACATTGAGATTGTGGAACAGGATTTTTTTTCTTTTAACTGGAATGAATTCGTGCAAAATTTAAAAAAACCTATTTTATGCATTGGTAATCCACCGTGGGTTACAAATGCGGTTCTTGGTACGATGGGTAGTAAAAATCTCCCTGAAAAATCCAATTTCCAAGGACTGAGTGGATTTTCTGCAAAAACAGGAAAATCTAATTTTGATATTTCTGAGTGGATGTTAACTAAACTATCTAAAGTATTAGATAAATCAGATTCGTACATAGCTATGTTATGCAAAACGTCGACGGCAAGAAAAGTATTATTGCATAATTGGCGCAATAATATTGAAATTAATGATTCCAAATTATTTCTTTTTGATAGTAAGAAATATTTTAACATTTCTGCGGGAGCTTGTTTACTCTATATCTCCTTTAAACCTGACCATTTCGAAAAAAAGGCAGATATTTATAATGATTTAAATCTTCGAAATAGGATTGCAACCATGGGCATTATAAACAACGAATTGGTTGCGGATATAGATTCCTACAAGAGAGCATCGGCTATAGACGGACTCCAATATTATACATGGCGTTCAGGAATTAAACATGATGCTGCAAAGGTTATGGAATTGGAAAAGGTTGGTGATAAATACAAAAATGGTTTTGGTGAAATATTTGATTTGGAAGATACCTATATTTATCCCTTGTTAAAATCGTCTGATCTAGGTAATGACAGACTTGAACCAAGAAAACACGTTATCGTCACCCAAAAAAATATAAAAAATCATACCAATATAATTACTAAAAAAGCTCCCAAAACTTGGGATTATTTAAATAGATATTCTGATATTCTTTTAAATAGAAAAAGTTCTATATATAAAAATAGACCGCGATTTTGCGTTTTCGGCATAGGCGATTACGCATTTTCACACTGGAAAGTAGCTATCTCCGGTCTTTACAAAAATATTCATTTTAATGCAATACGGCCGTATGAAGGTAAACCCATTATGTTAGATGATACTTGTTATTTCATTTCATGTAAAAATGAAAAAGAAGCAGTATTTATTGGTCAATTACTGAACTCGCCGATATCAACCGACTTTATCCATTCTTTAGTTTTTTTCGATGCTAAACGCCCTGTTACAATAGATGTTCTCAAAAGAATCGACTTGAGAAAATTGGCTACAGAGCTTGGCATCGAAAAAAAAGATGTTAATTGCTTAGAACAGTCAAAAAACACAGCTAATAGTCAGACGTGTTTAGTTTTTGATTAAATGGCGGTATAACTTCATATAACGGTGATTACGTGGCTTCGAGCTGATGCCCTCACCATCCGACCTCCCGTCCGCGGATGCCTCGCAATTCATTGCGGGGTTCGTGACTTGTAGGAGACTGACATGGTGAACGCGGAGGTCAAGTTATGCCGCCTGGTGGAGGCGGTCTGCTGATGCGAAAAAAATCCACCTCATCTTGTCGCCATTGCAATCCAGGTATCCACTCCAAAAAGGAGGGTAAGGCGTATGCGGGCTTCAATTTACCTAACTCCGGTGCCATGATCCGCTTTGATTCCGACAGATTATCTGGTATCAATTTGGTATCACTTTCTCATACTTTTAAAGTACAAATTAACATATACTACATGTTCTAAAATACTGTTTGTATAAATTTGTAACAACAAGTCGTCGATTTTTAGATAATACCCCATTTACCCTCTGATTTGGAGGGGATACAAGTCAAACCCCTTTCTGTTTTACAATAAAAACA
>DAWR01000174.1:0-525 GCA_002506015.1 Candidatus Methanogasteraceae archaeon UBA261
CTCCTGTTGTGCCCGGTCGCATGCGCTTATGATGAGGATGATCTGGAATGGGGGTGCAGCAAGACAAAGGAACTCCATCTTGGCGAGGGGATCTCGTGCGGCAACTACACGGTTGTGGCTTACAATTTCCCCAGATCCGACCAGAAATCATTCGTCGGGGTAAAGCTGTATGACAATGGCGTCGTTGTTTCTGAGCAGATGCTCAGGAGTGGTGAGGACTATATCTATGAGTATGAGGTCCGGATAACGGCTCTTGAACTCAATATGGCTGAGCAGAACTGGACCGATCTTCCGGAGGAGCCGTGGGCGGAGATCATGATAGAACCGAGGGGCTTGCCCGGCTTCGATGTGGAGTTCGAGCTGGACAATGACGAATATGAACCGTACTCGACGGTAGATGCGGATATCACGATCCAGAACATCGGGGATGCGGAAGCGGATGATGTTACCGTTTACGTTGACGCAGAGGCTCTTGATGTAGTTCATGGGAAGCTACGCCACCATTCTTCCACAATTGGGAGGGGA
>DAWR01000174.1:565-16448 GCA_002506015.1 Candidatus Methanogasteraceae archaeon UBA261
GAGGTATTCTTATTCGGTATCGTATCCTGTTACGGTCTGCGGCATGTTCAAATTCTCCAAATCGATAAATGACAATATATACATGGATGAGATCGCCACAGTCACGGTATCGCTGCGAAACGAGGGTACACGCCAGATCAACTCGATTGTTGTGAGCGACACACTGCTGCCTGAATTTGAACTGCACAGGAACTCAACGCTTGAGTGGGAACTGGACAGTCTGGGATGCGGCGAGTGCAAGAGTTTCACGTACCAGTTGAAGCCGCTTCAGCCGAATGAAGAGGGATATCGCATGCCGGCTGCGCTCGCAGAATGGAGTTGTGATGGCATGAAATACTCTGTGCACTCAGATTCCCCCTACATCGTTGTGTACGGTCCGTTGATTGAGTTGTCGAAGAGTGCGACCCCTGCGACAATCGACGAGGGGGGGATTGTGACGGTCACACTCGAGGCGAAAAACACCGGGAATATGATAGCGAGTATCGATGTGGCAGACAGCCTCCCGCCGGATGCTGTTTTGACCTATGGTGTGACTAATGCGAAGGCGGTTCTGGAAGCGGGCGAGAGCCACACGTTCAGATACAGAATGAGGATGGATGCGGTGGGATCAATCGAACTACCGGCTGCTTTTCTGCAGTTTGTGGATAATCACGAGTATGAGGGGACTGTCACATCAGAGAACGTAACGATTGCAGTGAATCCGGCGAATTCGCAAAGTTCGTCCGATTCATCCGGTTTGCATGCTGTTGCCACTGCTACCGCCACGCAGACGGCAGCAACTTCGTACCAGCCAACGGGTTCTGATACTGAAACCGGGCGCGAAGCTGTTGCGGGATACCGTTTCACTTTTGTGTACCTGTTAATCGTTCTATATGCAATCGCGCGGATTACGCGAGGGTGAGTCAGCTTTCACATACCCCTTCTGCCGCCCCACTGACTCTGCATCGCATACGTGAGTCCCTCCTGCAGGCTCACGCGTGTCACGAGATCCACCCCACCCAGCCCCGGCGATCTGCAGCGCATGCTTGAGCCCCTCCTGCATCGACCGTTTCGTTGTGATCTCTGACATATCCACGCCAAGCTTAACAAGCGTATGCGCAGTCCCCGGCTTTATCCCTGTGACGACGCACTTTGTGCCTAGCAGCTTTGCCGCCTTTGTGACGTTGATCAGATGGCTTGCCACGTTCGTATCAACGGAATGCACGCCGGTCACGTCGATTATCACAACTCTCGATTGTGTCTCAACGATCTTTGCAAGCATCGTCTCCATCAACCGGTTGATCCGCTCGTTATCAAGAACGCCTATGATCGGAAGAACGAGCACACCATCCCACACCTGAATCACAGGGATGGATAACTCCTCGTATGACGCTTTCAGTTTATCGAACGCCTGCTGCAACTCTTGCTCAAGTCTTTTACGCGCGGTAATGTCCCTGAATATCAACATTTCTGCAGGTTGTTCTATATGGGTGATATGTGCCGCATTCACTTCAAAAGGTAGTTTTCTCCCGTCCTTCGTGAGCACCTCGACCCCACACGGAGTAACATTCACTCCCGACCTCTGTTTCGCCAGATTTTCTGATATCATGGCTTTACTTTCTTCGGTCACGATTCCGGTTTCTAAGAAACTTCTGCCCAGTAATTCCGCCTTTGCAAATCCTGTGACCTCTTCCACAGTATCAGTAGCCTCCAAGAATACACCTTCGCTATCTATTATGACCACTGGATCCACCATTGCAGAAAAGAGTGCTTGAAAATGCTGTTTGGCTTTATTCAGATCTTCATTTGTCTCGGTGAGTTCCCTGGTCCTCTCCCGCACCAGTTCTTCCAGTTCTTCTCGTGCCATATACTCCAGTTGAACGAGAAAGTTTTGAGCAAGTATTCTGATTAAGCCCCCGTCCAGCATTAATTCACCGCACAACCGTACAATCTCCTCTCTCGTGTACGTTTCTTTCTCTTCGAGGTGTGCTTCTCTTATCTTTCCCCTGATTAACTCCTCAGCAGATGTTGCACCCATACTCGACGCATAAGCTCCTATCAACTCACTTATCTTTATTTCAAACATTTTGTGCCACCTTCCTGGTTCATGTTTACAGTCATCCCCGGATTTTTACGACCACATCTGTTTTGCGCAGACTGCAAAGTTTGTATCACGATGATATTCCCAATTATTACGTGGCTTTTTAATTTCTTCTGGGTTGACTCTGGTTATGGCAAAGAAGATTAACCACAGAGGACGCGGAGGGCACAGAGCGTTGCTTTTTTCTCCGTGTCCTCTGTCGCTTCTGTGGTTTTCCGAACCCGTTCCAGGAGATAATAAAAAGTCTCATATTACTTCGGTATGATCAAGACTACCGACGTGGTGTTATGAAAACCGCTGAACTGCCCGGGTTCCATACAGATCTCGCCATACGTCTCCCAGCCAAGTATAGGAACATCTCCAAGTACGTCCTTGAACTGGTCTACACCTATGTAGAACTCATCGCCCAGAATCAAGCCCCTGCATACGCAGTCAAAGACAAGCGCACCTGCAATTTCACCATCACCGGAATTCTCCTTCGCCATTTCTGCTGCAACTCTCGCGGATGTGATCTGATTCTCCTTCTTGCCCTCCATTATACGAAAAGTGACGTCTTTTGGAATAGCGCAGCCGAAATTTAAGGAACCATCTTCATTCTTGCCAAGCGGTACTCGTATCTTGTACTTCCCACCCACATCTGGTAAACCAAGTTCAAACCTGATCAGGTGCGCGCCTATATCCACCCCATCGATCGCTTCGACATCAACGCCGATCTTACTAGCTGCTTTTGCAGTCCTCTCTTTCCAGACGTCCCATGCAGGTCGTCCATCAATTTCATGTAACACACATCCCTCGGCTCTGGTTGCCCGTAATAGCTCGCTTACAGGCGTGTGACCGTGCTGCACACCGGTGTAAAGCGGCTTTTTTGAAGATAGGAGACATACACTGACCGCATCGGTTGCTATGCTGTCATCAGAGAAGACGAACGTCTCTTTGAATTTCAGGTCATCACCCGCAGCACCACCTGCAAGTTTCACGTTCGTACCGAATGTTTGGTTGAAGACTGCGGATGCCAGCAACGTTATCTCCTCGCCGACCCCAGCCAGCCCATCAATGAGGAAAATCGCAGATAGGTGGGGATAATCCCTCCTTTTCAGCGGAAATTTGTTTGCGACCGTTCTCACCGCACGCTCCGGATCTTCTTTCACACCATCCGCGATCGCTGTTGCGAACTTGATATCATCCGAAGCGATCAAGCCAACAGCCACACTTCCTTGTTCCACGTTCTCCTCGGTAAACTCACCTGATGACGAGCAGCCGATTAGAGGTGCATTGCCCGTGGCTGCTCTTACCGTATCAACCACCGCTTGATAGTCGTATTCACTGGATGAATACACGAGCGATAGGTCAACACGACCACCGCCAAACTTATCTTTCGCCTGCCGGGCGGCTTTTGCAGCCGCTACGGCACCATCGGTGCCTTTACCCAACCCGGTTGCTAATGTTGTTCCCATGCCAATTACCCTATTTTAAGTAGACCCAATTTATCATTCGTAGCAATGTCTATTAAATTCTTTTCTCATGTTATTTTGAGATTTTGGTTCGCTGACAGTCTTGTTCATGTATCAACTCCCCTGCACCCCTGCGATCTGCAGCGCATGCTTGAGCCCTTCCTGCATCGACCGTTTCGTTACAATCTCTGATATGTCCACGCCAAGCCCGACAAGCGTATGCGCAGTCCCCGGCGTTATTCCCGTGAGGACGCACTTTGTGCCGAGCAGCTTTGCCGCCTTCGTCACGTTGATCAGGTCGTTTGCAACATTCGCATCAACGGAACGTACGCCTGTTACGTCGATTATCCCAACTCTCGAGTGTGTCTCAACGATCTTCGCAAGCATAGTCTCCATCAACCGGTTGATCCGCTCGTTGTCAAGGACGCCTATGATCGGGAGCACGAGCACACCGTCCCACACCTGAATCACAGGGATGGACAACTCCTCGTAGGATGCTTTCAGTTTATCAAATGCCTGCTGCAACTCTCGCTCAAGGTTCTTGCGCTCGGTCACATCGTCATAAATCGCAACGATTTCGCCGGATGGCAGCTTGTAGACATAGTTCTCTCTCCAGCCAGCAGTTTTCTTACCCCTGTAAAAAGAGATGGGGTGGTGCTCTGGTTTTCCGGTCCGCCATACCCTCTGGAAAACATCAAAGAGTCCGAACTCCACAACTCCCGAGAATACGTCGAGCACACTTTTACCGATCAGGTCATCTCTCTTGACATCATCGATCTTCTCTCCGGCGCAGTTGAGATCCTTACAGATGAAATCACCCCCTTCATCGACTGACTCATAGACGGCTACGGCGTTACTCATATTCTCAAACATTATCCTGAATCGTTCTGTGCCCACCCTAAGCGCATCCTCCGCGCTCTTACGCTCAGCAATTTCCTGCTGCAGTCCGGCGTTTGCTTTCGCAAGTTCCGATGTGCGTTCCCGCACACGATCTTCCAGCTTACCGTACGCCTTCTGTAGCGTGTCTTTTGTCTGACGTAGTTCCCCCGCCTGCGAGCCCAGCTTCGCAATAACCCGGACTATCTGAAACAGGAGACTCGAATAATTCCGGACCACATCTTCTCTGACAACACGCATCTGCTTCGCTTCAGCGAGGAGCAGTTCCAGATCCATGTCGATTTCCATAGCTATCTGCCTGATGTCATCCAGTTGCGCCTCTGAGAACTCAGATGGTATGAATTGTCCCGCGAACATCGTCCCCCTGTGCTCGCCACCAATTACAATCGGCGCAACGAAGTGACCGCCATGCGCAAAGCAATACATAATCCGGGGCTCTTTTGACTCGAGCACACCTTCAACCATCTTCTGGAACGATTGAAAACAACACCGTTTTCCGGCATCAGTTGACTGGATCATGGAACAGAAACCGGTTGGGTTGCTGAATTCTGTCAACGGCTCGCCTTCAGGCGAAAAGATGATCGAAGATGTGCCAACCGTCTCTGCAAAACTATCTTGAATTGTTTGCAGTTCATCGAGGTCTACGAGCTCATTCAACGGTGGATTTTTCTTTTTATTCACCTATTTGCCCCTCCCACAATCCCCCTGCCTCCCTTAATTATTATCCCGGTCAGTCAGGATATGCCGGATATGGAAAACCACCTGCTGATCTCTCCATCCCCGCAACCATCGCCTGGAATACCGAAAACGGCATGCCAAGACCCATCATGTTGCCACCCCATCCGCCGACTGCTCTTGCTCCGAGACAGAAGAAAGAGCCGCTCAGTCTCTGCTCCAGATATGGCTGCGCTGTCAGGTCTGCGCACACACCCCGAATCCCAATGGTGTCCATCTGAAAGCGATTGCCAGTCTGGAAGTTGTAGCCCTGAATCGCAAGCAGCACCTGCTTTGGCAGGAGTCCGAGAATCACGAGATCAGGCACGAGTGGGAGTTTTTCTGCCGGGTATGCCACAGCCGCGTCCATTACTGCGGGCTGGATTGCTGACATCCCTGAAATGGCATTGAGCGCCGCACCATGGGTCTCATATCGTCCGGCATCATCCTCGCCAAAGAGTGCAAATTGCATGTTGTCGCTTGCTCTGCACGCATAGACCAGTCCGTCAGTGAAGTCTGCCGGAGACGCCGCGGTCTCCATCATGTCAGTGTATTTGCGCGTGCCAGCAAGCGGCTTACCCTCCCGCTCGTCGACAAGACCAAGGGCAATAGCGGCTGCCGGACATCCCACATTATCCTGGTTGATCACAACCACCTCGCCCTCCATCGCTGCGAGTCTCACCGCTTCACACCACGGAACTCCCTGATACTCTTCAGAGGGTCTCGTGCCATTCGGGACTGCCTGCCCCTTCGGAACCAGTTTTACCCCTACTGGCTGAACCTGCTGCCCTTCTTTGCCAAACATGCGCATAAATCGCGCGTTTGCATCCTCAAATCCGGTTTTAGTATATTCTTTCGAGTTATCCACTTTCCCCACCTCTTATTGTTGGTTTCCCACCTATAAACTGGCAACCATGATCACGACTTCATCGCAAGCCTGATCGTTGCCCCATCTCTGATGTACCACATGTATAACTGTGTGGTGATAGGTATTAAATTTGCCGCGGTCAGGAGATGGACTTTTCGTGTGCCCCGGGACATTCTGGTGATTGCGAGCCAGAACTGCTCCCTGACCCGGAACCTGCCCGTACGCACAGCCCTCCGGTTATGTGTGGTAACGGCACGCAGATTCTCACCGCGACGAACGGTATTTATCCGCGTGTCCCTTCCCTGATGCCGGCTGTAGACCGGCTTTTCTGCCATGACCAGACGCGTGTTATCCGAATCAGACCCATAATGTGACGCGCTCTTTACAAAATCGGAAGGCAGTCCTCTGTGAAATGCAAGATCCATAGACCCGGAATCCCCATATATCAAATAAACCTCGCCACCGTCCATCTCTGAGATATCGATCGCGGCATCAGTGCAGAGACGGAGCGCATCATTGAGCCGGGTTACAGAGTTTAGCGCAAGAGCAAGGTTACGCTGGATGCAATTCGAGTTCTCATCCTGTTTTCGACTCGCGATGTCTGAAAACATCTCGAGAAACATCTCTTCGTCGTCCACAGTGATCTTTGTCACCGTCTTCTCGATTGCAACCTCCCCGCGGTATTTTGAGAGAAGTTCCACCTCTGCCCGGTCAAAAGTCTTTTCATGATCGTAGATCGGGCAGTCGTGCTCCCGCCCCGGGCAGACGAACTCATAGCAGACCCTGCCAAGAATCTCCCCCTTATCTTGCCCGATCATGACTGCGGCAGCACTGTTCACATCCCTGATCTTCCGCTCTTTGTCAACGATCGTGATTCCAACCGGCATCTCTTCGATCGCCGCTCGCCATTTATCTCCTGTTTCGTTCACGCATAGCTCCCATGTTCACCCGCAATCTTCAGCGCGTACCCGATACCGTCCTGCAACGTCCGCCGTGTCACGAGTTCTGACGTGTCCACGCCAAGCTCAACGAGCGTATGTGCAGACTCAGGGCGCACTCCGGTTATGATACACGTTGCACCGAGCAGTCGCACGGCTCTAACAATCCTGATCAGTTGACCGGTCACATACGTATCGATCTCGTGAACACCTGTCACGTCAAGTATCACGACATCGGACTGTGTCCCTGTGATCTGTGAAAGAAGCGTCTCCATGATCGTTGCGATCCTGTGCTCATCGATCATCCCGATCAGTGGCAGCGCAAGGATTCCGTCCCCGACCTGAACAACCGGTGCAGACAGGTCCTCTTGCGAGACTCGCATTTTATCGACGAGTTCTTTTAAGTATTCCTCCGATTCGGTGAGTTTTCTGGTCCGCTCCTCGATCTGCCCCTCAAGACGTACGTTGTACTCCTCCAGTTCCACCCTCGATCTCTTGAGTTCACCAGTCATCCGGTCGATGGATCTTGAAAGATCCCCGATCTCGTCATCAGCGTCCGTTCCGACTTTGTAATCGAGATCTCCCTTCTCGATCTTCTCAGCACCACTGGAGAGCGTAAGAAGCGGTTCCGTCAGTGTTCCGGAGATTATGATGGAACAGGATATTCCCCCGAGAGCGAGAACTGCGAGAATTGAGAGCATTGTGCGCGTGAGCCCGGTAACCGGAGCGAACGCCTCCTCTTCACCCATCTCAGCGATCAGTGTCCAGCCCATCTCATTTACGTGTGTATGCGTCCTGATAACATCTGTTCCCAGATAACTCTTGCATGTGATGAGTTCATGCCCGTATTCGCCTTTCCATATATCTTTGAGGTCTTCGGGCTCATCCCCATGATACCCTGTTGCGACCTTCTGTTTCATAAACGTGTCATCCCTAAACCGTGAGGGTGTTACCATGTACCCACCCATGTTTACGAGGTAGACCTCCCCGGTCTCACCAAGACCGGTCGTGTCTGTTGTGATTGTGTACAGGTCGTTCATTCGTATGCTCTGGACTGTGACGCCCACCATCTCTCCATTCTCGATTACCGGGGTGGAAAGCGGTATAACCGATCTTCCGGTATTTTTGCACGCACGAATATCGCCCATATAAGTCCGTGTTCTCCCTTTCAGGAACATGTCCTCCGAACTTCTGTTGCTCCCGACAACCACTTCGCCAGTTGAGGCGACAACAGTCCCGTTCCTGTCAAGAATAAAGATTGCACAGATCAAATCGTCGGTTGCTGCCAGAGTATGCAGTCTCGCATTCACCTGTTCGCATTGCGCAGCATAACAGTCATCGTCCACATCCGTTGTCAGGAAATCTTTGATTACGAAACTGCTTGCCGTCCTTTCGACCTTCAGTCTGTTCATGTCCAGAAACGTCTCGATATGATTTGCCCGTGATTGCACAGTCAGAACCAGCTGATTACCTATCTGATCCTTCACAATCTCCCTTGAGACGATGTTGCTGGCTATGATGCCCACCGCGCCTGTGATCAGGATGGTTATAACCAGTATGACAAGAACCCTGGTCCGAATCTTCATCTGCGCAAACCTCCGGTCCCTCTGCTGCCACAACCACCTCTCCGCATCGCATACGCGAGTCCCTCCTGCAGACTCACGCGTGTCACGAAATCACCCCCATCCAGACCCAGCTGCACCATTGCTGCTGCAACCCCGGGACTAATTCCTGTGAGAATGCACTTTGCACCAAGAAGCCGTGCCGCGGCAACCGTCTCGAGCAGGCGGTTTGCAACATCACTATCGATTGACCGGACGGCTGTGAGATCGAGGATCACAACCGATGCTTTCATGTCAGCGATTTTCGCAAGCATAGCCTCGGTCAACCGGTTGATGCGCATGTCATCGAGAATGCCCACGATCGGAATTGCGAGCACGCCGTCATGAACCTGAATCACAGGGATTGCAAGCGCCCCATAAGAGTTCATCAGTTTGTCGAACGCATTGTGCAACTTCCGCTCAAGGTTCTTCTGCCGGGTTATGTCGCGGGCAATGCCACACAACCCCGCAATCTCACCGGAGCGGTCCCGTATCGGCACCTTGATTGTGTGAAACGTTCTTGAAACCCCGCCCACCGGTTTGGCGTCCGTATCCTCGATTATCTCCCCACCAAGAACCCGCAAGTCCACATCCCTGATGTGTGCTCCCGCAGCCCCTCCGAAAAGCTCATCATCCGTTCGCCCGAGCAGTTCTGATGCCGGGGCTCCTAAAAGTTTCTCCATCGCCGGATTTGCCTGGATATATCTGAGAGAGCGATCCTTGATGAAGATTGAGTCCTGAGCCGTCTCAAAGATTGCCCGAAACCGCTCTTCGCTCTCCCGAAGCGCATCTTCAGCGGCTTTCCGATCGCCGATGTCAGAGAACATCTCGACAAGCATCTCTTCGCCATCTACCACAATCTGTGTCACAGTCTTCTCGATTGCAACATCCCCGCGGTCCTTTGAGATAAGCACCGCCTCTGCACGGTCAAGAGTCTGTTTGTAGTCATAGACCGGGCAGTCATGCTCTCGCATCGGGCAGACGAACCCATGACACACCCTGCCAAGAATCTCCTTCTGCGCTCTACCGATCATATCCGTAGCGGATCTGTTGATGTCTCTGATCCTCCGCTCTCGGTCAACAATCATAATTCCGATCGGCATCTCTTCAATCAGTGTACGCCACTTCTCCGTTGTTTCGTTCATGCGTCAACTCCCCCGGCTCCTGCGATCTTCAAGCAGAGATGAGTGCGGGCAGAGAAGAGACTGGCAGATATGCCTTATTGTCAATGTACCCACTCGCCCCCATCGGTTCCACATAGTGTTCCACGTAGTAATACTATATGCGCAAACCATCTAAAGGTTTTCTACCATTCAAATCCCCGCTTCTTCCGGTTTTTCGGTCCTGGTCCTTCACGTGGGGTCAACTCCCCACAGCCCCTGCAATCTGCAGCGCACGCTTGAACCCATTCCACATCGGCCAGACGTTTTTCTCCAAAATTGACCGATAAAGCTCGCTCCAATCGTGTGATTTTTGTATGTGTTTAGCTGAGGCGAAAAAAACCACGAGATTGACACAAGAAGTACTTGCTCACCATTGGGTGGATATCCGCATGTAAAACCACAAGATTAACACCGAAATCTTGTGAAAATCTGTGTAATCTCGTGGTTCCTACCACAAGTTATGGAGCATGTATGTTGATGACAACACCAGCCGCAGACGACTGTTATCCGTGCTCTACTTTGACTACATGAACACAAAACCCTTCGGCAGCTCGCCAACGATCTCTCTGAATTCCGACGGCCAGTTCTCGTAATCGAGTCCTTTCTGAGCGAAAAACGCGCTCGCCCATCGCTCAAGCCCGACACCAGAGCATCCGCTCCACAGTTCAGAGCCGCTCTGGGATTTCACGTTGAATCCAAGCGGATATTTGTCGCCGTTCACGCTCACATTCTGGAACTCGAGCCATCCGTCCCGGTACGGCATGAGCGACTCGTAATCAATCGTACCAACCTTCTCACTTCCTGCGGTTCCTGTTAAGCCTTCCTGCGCCATGAACCACGGCGTAACCCATGCCTTTCGCCATTTCAGTTCGAGAATATCCTCAAAGATGTACTTGTAACGCTCCTGAATGCGCTCCGACTCTTGAACGACATCTTCCGGTGTCCCCATCCAGACGATCTCGACTCTGTGAAACTCATCCACCCGCTCGATTCCGTGGATGCCTCCGCTCTCATAGCGGTGCGATGTCCCTGACCGGTCAAAGACCCGAACCGGGAACGTCTCGTCTGCAATCGTCCTTCCCTGCATGAATGGCCAGAACGGCGGGCACTGGGCATAGCATAGCCCTCCGATCGGGTCGCCGATCTTCTCCCGGATCAGCTTGATCGGAACCTCGTGCGTGACCTTGTAGTAGTCAGAAACCTCCTCCCAGTATTCCGGATCCCTTGTTTTTGGCGGGCAGACGTAATAAATTTCAGGATACACACCCTTCGCATGCCCCGACTTCTTCCAGACATCCCACGACACGAGTTTTGGAAAGATCATCTCCTGATACCCGAGAAAATCGAGAACCTCCTTCTTGACGATGCTTTCGAATGCGCGGAAGATTCTGGTGATCTCGGGACCGTGTATCCACTGTCCGCGTGCCGCCCCGTGTCTGATCCAGTTGCGGTCGAGGAGTTCTGTTGTCGGGTCGTCGTTATTCAAGATGGGCTTCTCCGCGCTCTCCCAGAGCAGGTTCCAGTGTTCCTCCTTCCCGCCATACTCCTGTGCTGCGATTTTATCCTCGATTAAAGTGATTATCCGATCCGGTATCTTATTCTGAATCTGCGATTCGTCGATCTCCATTGTTATGCTAATCTCCCCGCAATCGAACTCGATCTTTGAGACGTAGGGGATATTCGTCGCCCTTACCGGATTATCTGATGGTATTCTCGCAACAAACGACTCTATTTCAATTCCTCTGATTCCTATACGGTGTTTTTTTCCGAGAAGCGCTGCAAGAGGCTTTTTTAATCGAAGAATTGCATCGTGGGCGCGCACATATCGATCGGAGTCGATCTCGATGTGTATCTTGTTCCCCTCTATACGCCAGTCCAGTATTCTCGCGCCTTTTCCCAGAGGCGCCCCCTTTGCCAGCAGTGTCTCATTTGCAGCATTCATGAAGTCTGTTACGTCTTCGTCTGCTTGATCTACGGGCGCACTGGTGTTGAAGTTCCCGATTAGATGAAAGTACATAAACTATGATTCCGATCGAATCTAATTAAATTCTTTCTTTGTTTCCCCGCATATTGTGCATCGGTACACTGTGTACTTCTTGTGCGTCTTCAGGAGTTTAAACTCATGGTCGCATGGCTGCGACTCCTCAATCTCTGACTTTTCTGCTGATCCGCCCGGTTCTCCCAGTTCACCTGATTCCTTCAACGATCTGATAGCCGAGATTATGTTGTCCTTATCCTCGTAGAATTCGTCCATGCGCGTATACGAATCACAGAGCAGCAGAAACCGCTGGGTATCGATGATCGCCACCAATACATCGATTGCCTCCTGATCAAAAGCCAGTTCCACTCCAAACTGATCACACTCACAAACGGCAGTGACGACGCCACGATCGTTTCGGACAGCTTTTCCGGATTTACCGTCGATATCGAGGTCTGGTTTTCCGAATAACTTACCGCAATTTATAAAAAACCGCATTTCACCGGGGAAATGACTGCGTTTTCCTCTGAAGAAATCTCGCAACATGTCCAGATCGTCGAGTGTATCGTACCAAAAACAAAATTTTATGCCATGATCATTTGTAATAACTATTAACCCACCAACGTGGTCATAATTGGCTGTGATTTTGAACCTGTCAGAGAACTCTTCCTGCGCCAGATGACATTTGAGATTCGCGTACACCGGCGGCATGCTGTCGATATTACAACCATTCATGGTGATGTCACCAGAATCGCCGCCGCCCGGAGCCGACAAAACACGCTGCAGATGGCATACGTCACAGCAAAACTCCTCAATGGGTTCACATTCGGGGCAGAAGTGATCAAAGGGTGTATACTCCTCAAATGCCTGACACCACCCCTTAGCATGATCATAATCCCTGCAGATATTGCAGCACCCATAGATTATCCAGTCATCGGAAGCGATCGCCTGGTCAACCTCAAGACACCGGATCGTGTCCCTGGCGTCGACTGCCACCTGGTTGGACGAGCCATCACAATCGTCGTATTCATCTACAAGAGCCCTCAGCCGGGGTATGATCTCGGGATTGTGCTGATCATGGAAACGACTACACAGGTGTGCCAGATCCTCGAAGCGCCCCGCATTCTCGAAGCGGTCGAGGAGTTTGACCATGAAATCGAACGAGCGCGGGTCCACAATCCGTGAGAGCGCGTCAACCATATTGGTTATGTCAGCCTCACCCCCTTCTTCATCAAGTACCGGATTGTCCAGCTGGTCAGTGATCCTCTCGATCAGCGGCTGAACCGAACCTGCGCCGATTTCCGCCAGCGTACGCGCTGCATAAAGGGGTAATCGATTGTGTCCGAGCTCGACCGCATCGACCAATCGCTGAATTGCGGCGGGACTGCCGATCTCCCCGAGCACATCGACCGCGATTATGTGTGCATGGGTCTCCGTATTATATAGACACTCCTCTAAAGGTTCAATTGCCGCATCGCCACACGCCACCAAACGTTCTCGGAGGTCCTCACGTCTCGCCACCAGTTTCTCGTCCGAATCCGGGTAGAAGTAGTCGTCATGCTCAAGTTCCCAATTCTTGATCTCATCGATCAGATCGCCCAGCGCAGACATTATTTCGCTCAGTGTTTCCGACATGGTCCTCCTTCTGGGAAGTGGGGTCGCCATGGTTGATATATTTTGTGATCTCGTGGGCTTATCCGATGTCATCCACAAACCTTTTATAGAAGTACTATCACTGATTCTGTTGACCACAGTATGAAGGTCATAACAATATAAGTGAGGTATGCTAAAATATGGCAGGACAACTTGGAGGACAGCCGATATTCATTTTGCGTGAAGGAAGCGAGCGAACACGCGGAAGAGATGCACAGAACTCGAACATTATGGCAGCAAAAGCAGTTGCTGCTGCGGTGCGCACCACGCTTGGACCAAAAGGAATGGACAAGATGCTTGTGGACGGACTCGGCGACATCGTCATCACAAACGACGGCGTCACCATCTTAAAAGAGATGGATATCGAGCATCCGGCAGCAAAGATGGTGGTAGAGGTCTCAAAGACCCAGGACGATGAGGTCGGAGACGGCACAACAACAGCAGCGGTTCTGACTGGTGAACTGTTGAAGATGTCAGAAGAACTGCTGGATAAAGACGTGCACCCGACAATCATCGCATCAGGGTACAGGCTTGCGGCACTAAAAGCCGATGAGCTGCTACAATCGATAGCGACCGATGTCGCACCCGATGATGAAAAGATGTTAATCGACATCGCAAACACAGCAATGACCGGAAAAGGGATCGAAGGCTCAAAAGAAAAGCTTGCCAAGCTCTGTGTCGATGCTGTTAGGTCGGTTGCAGAGGAGACAGACGGCAAGAGAGTTGTCGATATCGAGAACATCAAGGTCGAGAAGAAGGTCGGCGGCGGCGTCGAGGATTCCGAACTGGTCAGTGGCATGATCATTGATAAGGAGCGAGTGCACCCGAATATGCCAAAGAAGGTTGGAAATGCAAAGATTGCACTGCTCAGCACAGCGGTCGAACTGAAGAGCACTGAAGTCGATGCTGAGATTCAGATCACATCGCCTGACCAGCTCCAGTCATTCCTGGACCAGGAAGAGAAGATGCTGCGGGGAATGGTCGACAAGATCGTGGACAGCGGCGCAAATGTCATCTTCTGCCAGAAAGGTATTGACGACATGGCACAGCATTTCCTTGCAAAAGCCGGAGTCATGGCAATTCGCAGGGTCAAGAAGAGCGACATAGGAAAACTATCCAAGGCAACCGGCGCAAAGAACATCGCGAACCTTGACGAGATCGAGGCTGCCGATATTGGTTCTGCAGACCTCGTCGAGGAGAAGAAGATCGGCGGCGGGAACATGGTCTTTGTAACGGGTTGCAAGAACCCAATGGCAGTCTCGCTGATACTTCGTGGCGGAACCGAGCATGTGGTCGACGGGCTGGAGCGCGCACTGGAAGATGCTCTACGTGTTGTTGGCGTAACAATCGAGGACGGAAAGCTTGTGGCTGGCGGCGGATCACCAGAGATCGAGCTCTCACTCAAACTGCGTGAATATGCGGATACACTGAGCGGCAGAGAGCAACTGGCTGTGAGCGCATTTGCAAACTCGCTCGAGATCATCCCGAGGACGCTTGCAGAGAACGCAGGACTCGATCCAATCGACAAACTTGTCGAGATGACGAGCCAGCACAAGGAAGGTGGCGTCCACATGGGACTCGACGTATTCACAGGCGATGTCGTTGATATGTGGGAAGCCGGAATCGTGGAGCCGCTGCGTGTCAAGACGCAGGCGATCAGTTCCGCAGCAGAAGCCGCGGTCATGGTTCTGAGAATCGATGACGTGATTGCATCCAGAGGCGAGCCAATGCCTCCGGGTGGTGGCGGCATGCCTCCGGACATGGGCGGCATGGGCGGCATGGGCGGAATGGAAGGAATGTACTGAGCGCAGAGATTGCGCTCCCCCCCTTTTTTTCTTTTTGTGGTTTTGGGTGTGAATCTGTCCGGCTTAGCTGAGGCGGTCGATATGAAAGTTGTGGCTCGTTCTGTGATTTGGTGGCTTTTCAATTCCTTTGGGATACATTGGATTGCCTTATGTAAGCACAACCTCCGGAAGGGGTACTATCGATCTGAAAAGTAATTTACACCGTTAATCTGCGTAATCAGTGTTAATCAGTGGCAAATAAAACTTTTAACCACAGATTACCACTAATTTCACTAATGCAATCATACCAGTGTTTGCAGGATTGACATCATGTTTTTCAACCGACCGGAAGAAATTGAAAAGACGCTCGATTTGACCATGAATACACAAGACCAAGGCACATACAACATGATAGTCGATCAAGAGGTCTATTCAATCTTTGTGTTTTTGCGTTTTTATTCACCAATTCAACGAGAAAGTCACAAAGTCACAAAGGGGAGTTGTCTTTATTGTCACGTCTTTCGCGTATGTCAACGCATCCCACTGACACATTTGCAAAAAGCTCATTTTGTGGCGGTGTGAAGTATACTAAACACGTACATTACAGTCATTCAATTAATTCATCCGCAATCTCCGCCATATTCCGAAATTCCACCTCATCCGGCTCAGATTTCGCAAATTCGACGAGTTCGCACCGGTTGAGACAGTCTCGAACTGTTTGAACGTCCCTATTCTCATTTTTCAGTAAATGTACAG
>DAWR01000007.1 GCA_002506015.1 Candidatus Methanogasteraceae archaeon UBA261
TTTGAGTGCGTTTTCAAGATTCATACCGTTCTTAAGTCCGGGGTGAACACCGTTCGACGACTCAAAAGTTGCGGGCATGCCGCAATTCCTTATTAGCTGTGGCTATCTGCTCCTTTCTTCAAAATGAACTATTTTTATGACTTTTGTGTAATTTTGTGTGAGCGATGCACAGATTAGATGGAAAGTCGATGTGAAATCCGTCATGAAATAGTTTTACCACCTGCAACATGGTGAAAATGATGTGAGAATGAGGTACATGTTCGGCTATCACTGGATTTTTGAACAGTGCCTGTTCGCGAAACATTAAAATTGCTACCGCAAAAACCAGTCCCAATTTTAATTCAAGAAATGGGTTGCCGGATAACGAAAATCGGCGGTATTAATACTGGTTGATGGCGAGGGTATTGTTAATACAAGTCTTTTATTT
Organism: Candidatus Methanogasteraceae archaeon UBA261; assembly: GCA_002506015.1. Lineage (GTDB taxonomy): Archaea > Halobacteriota > Methanosarcinia > Methanosarcinales > Methanogasteraceae > Methanogaster_C. The sequence continues at coordinate 428 of DAWR01000007.1, forward strand.
TCTCTCAATTCAATCACCTAAGTCACCAAACCCCGCACATAGCGATTTTCATGCCATCCCCCTTACCGCCACGCTCAAGGTTGAATTCATCAGTTACCACGCCAACAATGCTAATGTAAGACTGCCATATTGATCGCATGGGTTTTGTACCATTAGCAATTTGGTCGTCATGATACTTAAACCTAACGACAAGTTCCCATTCTGTTCGTTAAGTGATCTTGCTATGCCACACAAGACCACTCACCGATAATGATGCAATGCCCCCGCACGTCACCACCTGTGAGCCCCCTAACCAACACCAACCCTCGCCCTGAGCTCGTTCATCCGGTCACGAAGCCAGATAGCCCTCTCGAAATCGAGCCTGTCCGCAGCTTCCCTCATCTCTGCTTCGACCTCGATTAACAGATTCGGAATATCCTTCTTCGGGATGTGCTTTGCGTCCTTTATCTCGACCTGTTTCTCCTTTATCGCCTTCACAATCGTCTCAGGAACGATTCCGTGCTCTTTATTGTACGCAATCTGAAGCCGCCTCCGTCGCTCGGTCTCGGCGACTGCCGCCTTTATCGAATCGGTCTCTTTATCAGCGTAGAGAACCACAAACGAGTTCACATTCCTTGCAGCCCGCCCTATCGTCTGCACAAGACTTTTAGTGTCACGCAAGAATCCCTCCTTGTCAGCATCAAGGATTCCAATGAAGCCGACCTCGGGTATGTCGAGTCCTTCCCGAAGAAGATTTATCCCGACGAGTACATTAAACTTCCCCAACCGCAATTCCCTGATGATCTCGGTTCTCTCAAGCGTTTTGATGTCGGAATGGAGGTATCTCGTCTTTATCCCGTGTTCTGCCAGATATTCTGTCAACTCCTCGGCGAGTCTCTTCGTGATCGTTGTGACGAGCACCCGGTCGCCGCGTTCTATTGTAGCGCTGATCTCTCGCATCAGATCATCGATCTGTCCGGCAACGGGTCGCACAAAGACCTCCGGGTCAACGAGACCGGTTGGTCTGATTATCTGCTCAACCACCTGCTCCGACTCGCGTCTTTCGTACTTGCCCGGCGTTGCCGACATGAAGACCACCGTATTCCGCCGCATGTACTTCTCAAACTCCTCGAATTTGAGGGGGCGGTTATCGAGCGCGGTCTCAAGCCTGAAGCCATAATCAACCAGATTCTTCTTTCTTGCGTAGTCTCCGTTGTACATTCCGTGCAGTTGTGGGATCGTCTGGTGGCTTTCATCGATTACGATCAGAAAATCGTTTCCGAAGTAATCGAGAAGTGAATACGGTTTATCTCCCTTTTTCCTCCAGTCAAAGTGGAGTGAATAGTTCTCAATCCCCTTGCAGTAGCCGGTCTCCTCGATCATCTCGATGTCGTAGAGTGTTCTCTGCTTCAGCCTGTGAGCCTCGATCATCCCGAGGTTTGGCAGGTTGTAAGCGAGTTCTTCCTTTATCGAGTCTATTGCACCCTTGATCTGATCCTCTGGGATCACAAAATGCCTTGCCGGATACACAAAGAAGTACTTCATCCGCTCGATCACATTACCTGTTATTTTGTCAATCTCGGCGATCGTCTCGATCTCGTCGCCGAACATCTCCACACGTATCACGTTGTTGAAGTAGCCGGGCATGAAATCAATCGTGTCGCCCTTCACCCTGAATCGCCCCGGCGCAAGCTCGATATCGTTTCTTTCGAACTGGATCGCAACAAGCCTTCTTAAGAATTCCTTTCTTGGAATCTCTCTTCCGACCGCTATCTCAAATCCCAGTTCCCTGAAGTTTTCAGGAGCCCCGATCCCGTAGATGCACGAGACCGACGCAACGATGATCACATCCGCCCTCGACGAGAGCGATGCGGTTGCGGCAAGTCTCATCTGCTCGATTTTGGGATTTATCTGAGCGTCCTTCTCGATGTACTGGTCCTTTGCGGGAACGTATGACTCTGGCTGGTAGAAGTCGTAGTAGGAGACGAAGTACTCGACACGATTCTCGGGAAAGAACTCCTTAAACTCGTTATAGAGCTGCGCTGCGAGCGTCTTGTTGTGAACGAGAACCAGCGTTGGCTTCTGAACCGATCCGATGACATTTGCGATTGTGAACGTCTTTCCCGAGCCTGTAACGCCGAGAAGCGTCTGGTAATTGTGACCCTTCTGCACGCCTGATGTCAGCTTATCTATCGCTTCTGGCTGCGAGCCTTTTGGCTTGAACTCTGATACCAGCTTAAATTTCATTTCAACAACTCCTTGCTGCGAAGTAATCGGTTGTAACTGATCGCAAACCTGTGCGCTTCATCCCGGATCCTCTGAATCAGTTTCAATGCGTTGCCCCTTCTGTTGAGCGCCAGCGGAAACGCAATTCCTGGCATATAGACCTCGTCAAGCTTCTTTGCAATGGATATTACCAGAATTTTGAGACCGAGTTTTTCAATCTCTTTTCTCGCCGAATTCAGCTGCCCGATTCCGCCATCGATTACGATCAGGTCTGGGAGCTCCGAATGCTCCTTGATGAGCCGTCTGTACCGCCTCTGCACGACCTCAGCGATCGCTCTCGTGTCATCGATCCCATCGACCGTCTTGATCTTGAACCGCCGGTAATTGCTCTTGTCTGGCTTCGCATTCCTGAACTGCACCATCGAGCCGACCGTGGAGGTTCCTGAGAGGTGCGATATGTCGAAGCACTCGATTACGAGTGGCGCATCCGCAATACCCAGCGCGCATTTGAGATCGTCCAGCTTCGCAATCTCGCCAAAGAACGACGCTTCTATGTTCTTCATGACGAGATCCAGCAACTGCTTCTTCTCCCCGATCTTTGGCACCCTGATGGCTACTTTACGCCCCCTCTTCTCTGTTAGAAACGATAACATCGAAGAATCGATCTCTTGCGGGAGTATCAGCTCAGCAGGGACTGCGTTTTCCGAATAATACTGAACCAGGAACTCTTCGAGGAATTCGTCCACATACTCGAACTCAAACTCCTGCTTATTCTCAAGGGTTCCTCTGTAGATATTAAAGAGAATAAGATGGACTTTACCATCTGAAACAACGTAGTTGATTATGTCTTCGTCGTATTTCCTTGAGAGCTCCATGTTCTGCCTTTCCTTGAGCCATTCGATCGCTTCAATCTGGTTACGCAGTTTCAGAGCGTGTTCAAAGTCCAGTTTGTCCGATGCCTCTGCAATCTCACGTTTTTTGGATTTGATTAGATCGTCGGTCTTTCCTTTCAGGATCGATTCGACCGCACGTATCCTCTCTGAATACTCATCGCTTTTGATCCCTCCGATGCATGGCGCCTGGCACAGATCGATGTGATGCCTCAGACACGGCTTCTTTGGCATCCTCTTGCAGGTCCTGATCTGAAACGTCTTCTTGAGCGTCGAGAGGATGCGATCACGGGCGGTTGCCGAGACGAACGGTCCGAAGAACTTCCCACCCCCAATCTCATCTCGTCTCCTGGAAACGAGGAGACGCGGGAACTCCTCCGCGGTTAACTCGATGTACGCATACCGCTTTGAGTCCCTGAGGTCGATGTTGTACTTCGGGCGGTTCTTCTTGATCAGGTTGTTCTCGAGGACCAGCGCCTCGACCTCATTGTCGGTCACTATGAAATCGACAGAATCGATGTTTCGGATCAGTGCCTCGGTCTTCGGATCGAAATCACTCTTCTGAAGGTAGCTTTTGACCCTCTTCTTGAGATTCTTCGCCTTTCCGACGTAGATCACTCGTCCTGAGTCGTCTTTGAAGAGATAGCAGCCCGGTTCGTCAGGAAGTTTGGATGGGTCGATCATGGCATCATTCATCCCTTCCGCCCCCCCTTGCCGCCCTTGCCTCCTTTTTCCTCCACCTCCTCTCTGACTTCTCTCGCCCTGCGCTCAACATCCCCTTTACCGAATACCTTTGCAACCAGCTCGATAGCCTCAAGATTCCGTGCGACGTTGTCCAGATACTCCAGAACATCACCGGTGTAAGCGTAAACTCCGTAATATCCGATCCTGTGCACGATTTCCTTCGGATCAAGCCCATCACGACGCAGTTCGATCAATCTCTCTGAAAAGGCGCGTTCAGGGCATCCGCAGTACGGAGAATCCTTGCACGAACACGTCATGAAATCGGTTACGAATGCGATAATCTGGTCACGGATGTCCGAATCGAGAGCCGCAACCGATTCTCCTGTGAAGACAAGGTCATACGCTGCGCCCTGGAAGACTCTTGTCGGCACATGCATCTTCAGCGCAGCAGAGATCCTCGGAGCGTTCTTGAAATAGACCGAATCGAGCGTTTCGAGAGCGACAGCAATATCAATCGGAGACTTGCCTTCTTTGATCGCATCCCGGATCAGGAATGCCTGGTCCGCGCTCAGGAAGTGTGTCGCAACGATTCTGCCAAAGCCGGTCTGTCTGGCAGAGGCTGTGAGAAACCCGTACGCAACCAGCTTCTTGAAGAGATACTCGAAGTCTCCGCCTCCGATCAGGAGATCGTTTAGACTGCGGAGTTCGGATTTGCTTGTTGATAGTGCAGATGACGCAAGCAGCTCCTCGATCTGTTCAGGATCCTCGTACGTGATATCAACCGGCTCAATCTCCTCTTTCAACAGTTTGAATGCGATCTTGTCCTCAGTCTCGGTTCCGCTGTGGTATTTCCGGTCAGGTTCTGCGAGCAGCGCGACTCTTCCGAGATCGTGGTAATCCGGTCTCCCGGCACGTCCTAGCATCTGGTGGAACTCGTGCACGGATAACCAGTCGATACCCATCGCAAGCGATTCAAAGATGACCTGCGACGCAGGGAAATCGACACCAGCAGCAAGCGCCGCTGTCGTCACGACCACCTCGAGCTTACCGTCTGCGAATGCCTGCGATATGCGCCTGCGCTCCTCCCGCGACAAGCCCGCATGGTATGCGGCGGCACGGATCCGGAGCGATTCTGCGATTTTGTGGCATCTCTGGCGTGAGTTCGTGAAGACGATCGTCTGCCCGCGATAGCCTTTCGATGATGTTGTGTTCCATTCCTGCCGCGCCAGCCTGTCGATTATCCGTATCTTGTCACGTTCGGTTGCAAATAGCAGATGCAGCTCGATCGGAACCGGTCGCTCCTCGTACCTGACCAGCTTTGCGCCGAGCCTCTCTGCGAGCGCGGCAGGATCGCCAACGGTTGCCGAGAGGTATATGAACTGCGCATCCGGAGCGATATACTTCAACCGTGCGATGAGACCGTCCAGCCGGTGCCCGCGCTCCTCGTCAGCAAGGGTGTGCACCTCGTCAATCACGATTGTTCCGATTTTCCCGAGCCGATCAGCTTTCCCTGCCCTGAGCAGGTAGTCCACACCCTCATAAGTGCCGACCCAGATCGTGGTCGATTTTGTCGGCGACTTCCTCTGCTTCTGCCGCCCCGCACTTATCCGGCTCACGCCGACCTGTGGCACAGTCGTGATCCCCATTGCAAAATAACGCTTCGAAAAATCTGTTTCCTTCTGATTCGCAAGCGCAACCAGAGGAACGATAAATAGAACATTTCCCCGCCCCTCCAGGATGTTCTTTATCCCTGCAAGCTCGCCGATCAGCGTCTTTCCGGTTGCGGTCTCTGATACGACGAGCTGGCTTACACCTTTGAGCAAGCCGTTCTCGATTGAGAGCGACTGGACCGGAAGCAGTTCATCGATTCTTTCGGAAAGATTGTTCTTAAAACGTTTTGGTAGTGGGAGATCGCGTACCAATGTTTTTTTTACGGTCGCAGGTCCTGTCGCCTCGATTGTACGGTACAGCGTGAGGTCGTGATCAAGGCGTTCGAAATCGAGCATGCCGAGTATGCGGTCAAGGTCTCTTGTCTTGAGAAGCAGCCTCTCGATTCGCTCGGCGCCGGGTCCGCCGAGTTTCATTGCGCGGAGTTGCTTGCGCAGCTCTTCGAGCGCACAGTTCTGACATAGCATCTCACCTTTGTACGCAATCGACTGTTTACCGAGCGGACTGCACATATCTTCGAGCAAGCAGTACCGACAGACGCGTATCCGCTTGCAGGAGAGCTGATACCCATGTAGCATGTCCAGAAAATCCTCGCTCATCTTCTGATCTCCAGGTGCAAGCAGGATCTGATCGGCACCTCTCAACATATCGATTGCCTCAGAAGGTGTTCTAAAAAGGTTTTCCGACATGAACTTCTCCGGTCGCATCCCTTTTTTGGTTTCCGTGAGCGTGAGCGTGCCGCAGAACAAAGGAGTCCTCTTCCCGACCCTAACCTGCATGAGGGTGATCTTCGATTGCTGCGGATTCACAAGAACGAAAGGCGGCATATATAACCCAATATAGATGTATTGTACATAACGCTTTCAGCAACAGAACCGAAACTCCGGGACATGTCAATATGATCAGCAGAGACAGAGACCAACAGCAACATAAACCACCGAATGCGACTCGCCCGAACCCGGACGACTTTGGAATCCATGACGGGATATCTGAAATCATCGCAACGACAATATCAAGGTCGGGTATCCCGAATGCAGCGCCCATTGGGATCATCAGGAACCAGAACCGCGATCAGATCTGTGTGCGGCTCTTTCCGGGGACGCACACGCGGCAGAACGTAATCGAGACCGGCGAGATCGCCGCAAACATCATCCATGACCCGGTTGTGTATGTGGAGTCAACATTTGGGGACCTCACTGGGGATGTGTTCGAACTTCCGGATGGTGCGGGGTGTCCGGTGCTGAAAGGCGCAAGTGCGTGGATGATCTTCAGATGCAGGCAGTTGAAAGGGAATTTATTTGAGCTGACACCTGTGCGCGGGGAGATCCATGACACGCCCGTGCTCTGCACAAACCGCGGCTTCAATGCAGTGATAGAATCGCTTGTGCATGCCACGCGGTACCAGTTGAATGGGGATGAGAGATACCTCGATCTGATCAAGCATTATGGACAAATCGTTCAGGTGTGTGGCGGTTCTCGTGAGAAAGAGGCGATTTCAAAGCTGAATACAATCATAAAGGAGATATCATGAAGTCAAAACTCGAATGCATCCCGTGTCTTCTGAAACAGTCGCTCAATGCCGCAGAAATGGTAACGGATGACCAGGTGGTGCATGAAAAGGTGCTGAAATTGGTTATGATGGAGTTGTTGGACGTCCCGCTCGGTCGCAGCCCCCCAACAATTGCGCATACCGTGTATTCCATAGTACATGATGTTACCGACTGTGACGATCCGTATAAGGATCTGAAAGTGAAATACAATGAGATTGCGATGGGTATGTATCCCTGCCTCAAAGGTATCGTGGATGATTCGGAGGATCGGCTGTTCACTGCGGTAAAACTTGCGATTGCCGGAAACATCATCGACTTTGGAGCGAATATCCAGGTCAACATCAAAAAAACGATAAAGGACACCCTGGCACGAGATTTTGCAATAAACGATTACCCTTCGTTTGTGAAATCGCTTGAAGACGCGGAGAGCATACTTTATCTTGCGGACAATGCCGGGGAAGTGGTATTTGACAGGGTGCTCATCGAAGAGATCAAGGAATACGCAGATATCATTTACGCGGTGAAGAAGGAGCCGATCATAAATGATGCAACGATGGAAGATGCGATATTCTGCGGAATCGATTCGCTTGCAGAGATTGTGACGACCGCGGACACGCCCGGAACGATTCTTGAGCGGTGCGATCAGGAATTCGTTGATACGTTCAGGTCGTCCGATATGATCATCAGCAAGGGTCAGGGAAACTACGAGTCGATAAGCGAGGAACCCGGAAACATCTTCTTCATGCTGCTTGCGAAGTGTCCTGTGATCGCAGTCGATCTCGGCGTCAAAATCGGATGTGCGGTGATTAAGCGCGGCACAGGTGCGGTGAGGATCTGAGACGGTAGATGCCAGAGTAGCGTGCATGTTGTGTTGCGGGTCAAGCGGTGCCGGTATAGCGAGGTTGCATGATACTGTTCTTATGTACCGGAGTGGTTACACCACCCCCATGATGCTCGCATACCTCACCCGCTCAGCACTTCGAACATCCCCTTGAAACGCGAATCAAACGTGGTGATCTTTTCGATATTCTCCTGCTGCATCACTGCCATGGTGGTCGCATCAGTAAAACGTATCCGCTTATCAAAAAGCCTGAAAAACAGTTCCCTTGCCTTATTGAGAACGGTAATATCAATGATTATCATCTACAATTGCGCGGTGATAGCATAACATCGGAGATATCCTTTGCCACAGTCTTATTTCCAGTGCGCACCATCGCCAGTGTCAGGGTCTCGTCATAGGTGGAATCGGTAGTGAATATGGCGCCAAACTCCCCTTGCAGGGCGCGTCGCAACAGGTCATCCGCCTCATTAGGGTGTGTCTTTTTTTTTTCATATATGCCATGAATGCGCCGGTGTCACTAAATACAGCCATCCCCCCGCCTCATTGATGCAGTTATTCATTTACCTTTGAGGCATCGGTCTCTTCACCCCAATCCATAGCCTCACTCCATGCCGGGTCATCCTTCAATGCGGGCATTTTTGTTATGAGTCCATCTTCGTGCAGCAGGGCATAATCCAAGATCATACCAAGCAAGTGTTCATCTGTGGCTAAAAGCTTTTATCAGCCACAGATTTTACATATAGGCACAGATTAAATGTTATTTTCCCAAGATCTAAATTCATTCAAGAGATTTCATACGGTATTTGGGCTTATCCGACCGCACCACCGACGAGGATATTACCCAAACACCACATAATGTGACAGCTCCCGGGGCGGAAACGCTTTTATACCTTAATGTTATCCATATCTAACATGGAGTTAGAAATAAGTAACTTTAACAACAGAAACAATATCGGAGGATGAAACCAGATGAAGAGACAGACAAAACAGATAGCAGTAGCCGCAATCGCTATTGCAGCCGTCCTGCTCACGGGATGCGTCGATCAGGTGTCTGAGATGTCCGCAGACGAGATCGCGTCCATGATGGCGGCTAAGCAGGCAGAGATTACGGACTTCTCAGCCACGATGGTCATGACCTCGTCGTATGACGGAGAGGGTATGACTATGCAGGCGACAATGGTGACGATACCGCCAGACAAGAGTCGCGTCGAATACATCGAGCCAGCCGAACTTGCAGGCACGGTGATGGTCACAAATGGCAGCACGATGTGGACGTATGACCCTGCAAAGAATCAGGTGACGAAGATGGCGCTTCCGGAAGATATGCCATCTGAGATGGATTATACCGAACTCGTCAAGAACCTTCTGGACAAGAACGACATATCCCTCGAAGGCATCGAGGACGTTGGTGGACGGAGCACTTATGTGATCGAGGCAACGCCCAAGAATGAATCTAATCGTGAATTCATCTCCAAGACGCGCGTATGGGTCGATCGTGAAAACTGGATGCTGCTCGGGACAGAGATGTACGATGCAGACGGCAATCCCATGGTGAAGGTAGAATACAGGGATATAACGTTCAACACAGGAATTCCAGACCGTGAGTTTATATTCGAGGTGCCTGCTGGAGCTGAGGTTGTGGAGACGTCGCTTGAGGATATGATGCCCAAGGAGATGACGCTTGATGAGGCAAAAGCCAATCTAACGTTTGATCTGAGGGTGCCGTCGTACCTGCCGGATGGATACGGATTCGACCGTGCAACGGTCTTTGGCGATCTATATGGCAACGGACAGGAGATGGTGTCGCTGCAATACACTGATGGATCCGGGGTACTACACCTCACAGAGCGGGTCAGCGATGATTCAGACCAGTCAGAACCTGCGATGGGTGAACCCAAGATTGTGAGTATCAACGGGACTGCCGGAGAGTTTACGTCAATGTTCGGCATGAACACGCTTCAGTGGAGCGCAGATGGCATCGATTATTCGCTGTCGTCGGGTGAGTTTGAGAAGGACGAGCTGGTGAAGGTGGCAGAGTCGCTTGTGTGACTCTGAACTTTTTTTTATTTATTTATGCGAGGTATGGGGGATGAAGAAAGAGGCGAAACAGATCGCAGTAGCCGCAATTGTCCTTGCAGCCGTCCTGCTCACAGGATGCGTCGATCAGGCGTCTGAGATGTCAGTAGATGAGATCACGTCCATGATGGAGGCTAAGCAGGCAGAGATTACGGACTTCTCAGCCACGGTGATTAAGACATCGTCGTATGGCGGAGAGGAGACTATGGAGCGAGCGTTGATGATGAACAAAGCGCCGGATAAGGGTCGCACAGAATACATCGAGCCAGCAGAAGTTGCGGGCATGGTATCAGTCAAAAATGGCAGCACGATCTGGACATACGACCCTGCAAAGAATCGGGTGACGAAGATGGCGCTTCCGGAGGATATACCACCTGAGATGGAGTATACCATGATAGTCAAAGGCGTTCTGTACGAGACCGACATATTCCTCGAAGGCATCGAGAATATCGATTCTCGGAGCGCATATCTACTCAATGCGACACCAAAGGACGGATTCAAGATTGGAATCTTCACAGGGATGCGCGTATGGGTCGATCGTGAAAACTGGATGGTTCTCGGGATTGCGTGGTTCGATAAGGACGATACTCTTATCATAAAGGTGGAATACAGGAATATAACGTTTAACACCGGAATTCCGGATAGTGAGTTCATATTCGATATTCCGGAAGGCGCCGAGGTTGTGGAGACGTCGCTTGAGGATATGATTCCTGAGGAGATATCGCTTGAGGCGGCGAGAGCCAATCTCACGTTCGATCCGAAGACCCCGTAGTACCTGCCGGATGGATACGAATTCGACCATGCGATGTTGCTTGGATATCACTATGACAGCGAGCAGGAGATATTATTGCTCAGCTATACAACTGGATCCGGGATATTGCGCCTCAAGGAATGCGTCAGCGATGGTTCAGGTCATTTAGAACCTGCGATGGGTGAACATGAGGTTGTGGAAATCAACGGCACGGACGGGAAGTTTACGTCAATGTTTGACATGAACATGCTCTGGTGGGGCTCAGATGGTATAGATTACTCGCTGTCGGGTAAGATTGAGCAGGACGAGCTGGTGATGGTAGCGGAGTCGCTTGTGTGACTCTGCACTTTTTATTTATGCAAGATGGGGTAGGTTGGATGAAAATAAGAACAGATGAAGATGTGAGAAATCGTTTGATGATGAGCATGGGATTAATAGCAGTGGGTTCAGCAATCCTGATGCTTGGTTTTGATATCGGGTATGGATGGATTCTTGCAGGGTTGATCCTGACACTTGGCGCATTATACAATGCTGCGAAGCCAAAGGAAGATTTTATTGAAGATGAACGTTCGGTAAGAAACAAAGAAAAAGCAGGTTATCATGCATTTAATACAATGTTTATGTTGATAATTATCTTCACTGTAGTGCTTTATGAAACGGTTCGCAGGCTGTGGAAGGGGTGCAGGTACAGTAGACGAGATAGAATTTGATGAGCGAACAAACATGATCACAAAACAATCGTTGAGCGTCTCATGGTGTCTCACATTCGTGACTGTTGGGACTATGGCGTTCGCATGCATATTCAGACCGGAACTGTTGACTGCCCGTCTGGTTATCGCCGCCGTTTCCGGAGCGATGATCGGGAGTTTTCTGGTTGCGCATTGTTACTACGGCAGGATGGGGGATGTGTGAATGAATATACGAGACGATAAAAAGATTATGTTTGTTATGGGGGTTAGTTTGAGTGTGATCGTGCTGGCTATCGCCATACTGGCATTCGGTACGACTTCCAGCGCACAAGTCTTTCTTAGTCTGGGTTTGATCGTTGCCGGGCTGCTCATGTTTGCTATATTGTTACACACCGCAACGAAACCGGAAACAGAACTCGTGGCGGACGAGCGGGTTACGAGAGTCAATGAAAAGGCAGGCAACTCTGCGTTCTGGCTGGTTCTGATATCGATAACCATCCTGTTCTGGTCGGATCGGGTATGGTCGATTGGAGTCGAACTCGTGGATCTGTACTATGCGGCGATGGTTGTCGGGACAATTTCGTGGAGCGTACTCAGGTGGTATTACAACAAAAAGGATGTTGTTGTTGGATGAAATTCAGAAAAGACAGATATGTCCTGCGTTTCTCAGGCATTGCTGCACTTTTAATAATAGTTGGCATCTTTATGACGAGTCTTCTTCCCGGTTCCACTTATTTTGGGATTGGTTTTGCCATGATCATCATGGGGCTTGTTGCAATCAGCATAGCCATCATTACAGCGGCAAGACCAAAAGAAGACCTGATACGGGATGAACGATCTGAGAGAATCAAGGAGAAGGCAGGTTATCATGCGTTCTTGATTCTGCTTGTGACCATGTCTCTTGTTCAACTAATATCCATGTTCGGAAGACTAAATCTTGATTATAGGAGTGTTTCGCCCAATCTCTTCATTGTCGGGATCTTGTCGTGGATTATACTCAAGTGGTATTACAACCTGCGGGGCGACGCCCTGTGAATACCCGAATCAAGGAACTGCGGGCACGGTATAACCTGACACAGGAGGAGCTTGCAAAGAAGGTCGGGGTGAGAAGGGAGACGATTGTGTTTCTCGAGAAGGGAAAGTACAATCCGTCGCTCAAGCTGGCGCATGATGTCGCAAAGGTTCTGGAGACGACGATTGAGGAGTTGTTTATCTTTGATGAGGATTGATTGCCCCTGCTCCTGACGATCTCCACTTAGACCAAAAAACCCTGCACTATACGAAAGTTCACAGCCCGGCAGCACAATCTTTATTGTGTCAGTACCAGAACAGAACTGATATGATAATCTTTTCAAAGGTACTGGCAGACCGTGCCACGGTCTGGGAGGCGATCCGTGCAAAGGAGATCTCGTGCGCAGAGGTACCCGACGACCTCATCCGATTCTCTTCAGAGATCAAGCCGGTCATCATGTGGAACATCACACGCGAGTGCAATCTCGCATGTCAGCACTGTTACATGGATGCGAGGACGAAACACCCCGACGAATGGACGCTCGAGGAAGGGATCCGGTTCATCGACGAGATGGCGTCACTCGACATGCCGATGCTGATTGTTACCGGTGGAGAGCCGCTCATGAGCAAAAATTTCTTCCCTTTTGCGTTCCATGCGAAAGAAAAGGGGGTTCGCATGGTGGTATCCACCAACGGAACACTGATCACGCCCGAGGTGGCAGCACTCCTCGCAGAGGCTGAGATCAGGTATGTCGGAGTGAGCGTGGATGCGGCGACCGCGGGGAGGCATGATACATTCCGGGGAGTTAAGGGAGCGTTTGATCGTGCGATGGACGGGATAAGG
>DAWR01000175.1 GCA_002506015.1 Candidatus Methanogasteraceae archaeon UBA261
GAACCCACGATCTGCTGATTACGAATCAGCCGCTTTACCGAGCTAAGCCACAGCGGCACGCTGTCATAACATAACATGATTGCGATCACAACATTTAAGAGTTGCGACAGGGCGAGGTCACAGTACCTATGAGAATCATTGCATTCGTTGGCATGCCGGCATCAGGAAAGTCAAAGGCGGCAAAAGTGGCACGCAAGCGCGGCATCCCAGTAATCGTGATGGGAGATTCCGTTCGTGAGGAGGTTAAGCGACGCGGACTCGACACGAGTGATGCGGGGATCGGCGGGCTGGCTGATCAGTTGAGGGCAAGAGAGGGTATGGACGCAATCGCAAAACGCTGTGTTCCGAAGATTCGCGAGCTGGATGGGACTTCCGGGCTTATGCTGATCGATGGTGTCAGAGGGCTCGCAGAGGTGGATCGGTTCAGACACGAGTTCGGCGATGATTTCGTGTTGATCGCAATCACTGCGCCGATTGAGACACGTCTTGCACGAATCAGTGGCAGAAGGCGGTCCGACGCCATCACCAGCATCGAATCACTGAGAGCGCGGGATGAGCGTGAACTAAGATGGGGCATCGGGGATGCGATCGCGTCAGCCGATCACGATATCCAAAATACTGGCACGATCAACCGTTTTATGAAGGAGGTCGGGCTCATGATCGATGAACTCCGATCAGTCTGAGCAGGATTGGGGATTTTGGGGTCAAAAGGCATGACAAAAGCACTGATAAGCGTATCTAACAAAGGAGGTATGGAAAGGTTTGCAGAGCAGCTATCCGATCTTGGAGTGGAGATAATTGCAACTGAAGGAACCGCAAGAGAGATATCCAAAAATGGAATACCTGTGACCCATGTATCCGAGATGACCGGATTCTCTGAGATGCTGGGTGGTGGAATCAAGACGCTACATCCGATGGTTCACGCCGCAATTGCAACCGGCGAGATTACAATCGTCGTTGTGAATTTGATCCCGCTGACAACAGTGGTTGAGAGTATGGACATTGGCGGCGTTGCCCTCCTGAAATCGGCAATAAAGAACTGGAAAAGCGTCGCTGCCGTAACAGACCCCGGGCAGTACGGCGCAGTAATCAAGGAGATCGGCAGCAGTGGGGGCGTTTCTTCTGAAACACGATTGAAACTTGCAGAACAGGCGTCAGTGTGCATCGTTACGTACGAAACAGAGGTCTGCCATATCATCCGGGAACTTATGGATTCGGTAGGGTGATCATATCCATTGCACGCGGAAAAGGCGGCATAGGAACGAAATTGCGAATATGTTCGATGACGTGTGGCAAACAGGTAACTCCTGATCTGTGTAATCTATGTACATCAGTGGCTGATAAGGGTTTTTAGCCACAGATTAACGCTGATTCCACTGATTTTATCCACAAGTTATCGAGCATGTGCGAAATGACCGCGGTTACGGTCCATGCTTACCCGTATACCCCGTGAATGCGATAACTGCGAACAAGAGAGCGTTTGGCAGTGTCAGAACGGGTGAATGGTATCGTCTACCGGAGACTGAACACCATTTTGATGATCTGTTCTGTGTATTGGGCACGATTGCTGCATTTTCATAACCGAACCCGCACCATTCGGATTGTACACAACCTGAAAGGTTACTGGCATAATTCTATATACTACAAGTGCGCATCAATCACCAATGCGAATCGCATCAACCCTTGAACTGCTGGACAAGCCCGGGAACCTGCTGGCGGCACTTGCCCCGCTATCAGCTCTCGGCGGAAATATCATCAGCATCGTGCACCATCGCGATCAGAGGACGTCGAGAGGCAATATCCCGGTGCAGATCGTATTTGAGATTGATGAGAACAAGCGGCAGTTGCTGATCGGAGAACTCGAAAAAAGCGGAATCACCGTTGCCAGTATCGATGAAACTAATCTGATCGAACGTGAGTCGGTGATCCTGATCGGACACATCATACACACCGACATCAAGGACACGATCAACCGCATCGACTGCACCGGATTTGCTGAGGTTACCGACATCTCCATTGCGATGCCCGCAATCGAGGGCGAATCCTCGGCACACATGCTGATTGAGGCTGTGGGCAAGTCGGAACTCGCGGCAGCGATTACGATCCTGAAGGAGATTGCGGATCAGAAGGACCTGCTGGTGATTGAGCCTGTGCGGAATTAGCGGGCGGGTTGCCAGCCCATGCTAAACATCCACGACATATCATCGTCGTTCGAAGCGAGAAAGGATGCAATCGTGAACTACGAGCGTGAGACCTCGGATGAACTCGTTCTGTACAGAGGCGCAATACCCAATCTAAACGATGCAGACATATCCCTCAACAATTTTCTGCCGCGGTACAGCGGTGCAATGATCTTTGAGCCGGGAGTGACCATCAGACAATTCCAGCCGGCTCAATCATGGGGAGACCGAGACGATGCGATGGAGTGGGTGGACTCGGTCCTTAGCGGCGTTCCTGTCGGGTCGGTGGACGGCAGCCAGATCTATCCCGACAAGAACCGCGGAATTCCGATTGCGGTCGTGCAGATTGGGAGCGTCTACAACAGACACACGATCAGCCGTGAGTATGCGGAGCGCGTGAGCGCAACCCTGATTACGCCTGATGAGTTCGCAGACGCAGGTGTGTACGCGTTCGGCAAGGAATTTGTGGACGCCAGACGTTTTGTAATGGAATGCGATGCCTTAATCGACCTGATGCGCACGCATGATTCCGTGTATCTACTCCTCGATGGGTCACTGATTCTCTCGCACATCAATGTGCTGAGCAAAAATATAAAAGAGATGTATCTCGATGCGATGATGCGGCTGCTCGACGCGTCGAACGAGACCAAAAATCCGATAATCGGATATGTGGATGTGAGCGTGCAAAGAGACGTGATAACGCTGATGCGCCACATCTATGCACTGAAGGAGACGAAGAGACTCTTTGATCCGGTCATGTTTGCGGATGAACTGAACTGGGGCGACCGGACCAAGGCATTCATCTGCAACCGGGACGACCGCCGCGGAACAGACAACCCCTCGGTTCTCGACGCATACATGGGGTATCGCGAGGGCATCGCGTTCTTCTACATGCGGATGGGCGATCTTCCGAGTCGAATTGAGTTTCCGGTCTGGTGCGCGGGCGAGGGCGCGGGCGAGATCGATCGCATCGCAGACATCGTCCGTGCGGAGACAATCATTCGCGGGAGTTACCCTGATATTCTGATGATAGCGCACAGGAATGCGGTTATCGCGAGAAAGGAGCACGAGGTGTTCTACGGGATGCTGAACCGGTTCTGTGCGGAGCAGGGGATCGCTGTGCATGCCGGTGCAAAGCAGGAGTACAAGGAGCGGGATCGCCGGTTTTCTTCGATGTGACTGATTTTTGGGATGGCTAAAGGGACTTCAAAATACTCTGCGGTTTTATTTATCGGGGCACGTTCTTTAGATGTACGTGTTTAGCTAACCGCAAGACTGTACAGATTTCCACGAGAACGTATGCGGAGGCCGGATATAAAATGCCCGATCCTGATGTGTTCAGTGGTTTCCAATCTTTGTACCCTTGCGTCATCGTGTATTTCTCGTTTTTAGTCTCAAATTCAACGAGAAAGGCGCGAAGGGCGTTATATATATATCTTGATGGTCCACTCGAGAGGATGATTGTCCGCGGATTCATCTCTTCGATCGTCTCGCGGTATGTGGTGTACGGGATGAGTTCGGCATACACCCCAAGATTCCGGCACCGCCGCACAATTGATTGGCTATGCTGCCCGCCAAAGTTCATTTCATGCCAAGACCGCCATATCCGTGTTGCGAGCGCCCGCGAGATCTTCTTCACGCTCGCGTCCGGCGACCCCCATGATCTCGATTGCCCGCTGCACAACATCGTCCACGCCGTATCCGGTCTCTGTTGAGATCTTGTACTCCCACTCGCCATGAAAGTCGGCGAGATCGCACTTGTTTGCAACAGCAAGAACCGGGATTGCAAGCGTTTGCTCGATTTCATGAAGTAGGCTGAGTTGAGCTGTTAGCGGATACCCGCAGTGCTCGGCAGGGTCGATCAGAAGCAGTACGAGGTCTCCTACGTGTTTCAGCGCTGATATCGCCTGCAACTCAATCGAATTGCGGGAATCAAGCGGGCGATCAAGGAGACCGGGCGTGTCCACCACCTGATACCGCAGGTTGTCACGAGAGAAATGCCCTATGTAAATGCCTTTTGTTGTAAATGGATATGCGGCAATCTCGGGTTTTGCATCGGTCACGCGCCTCACAAAACTCGATTTGCCCACGTTCGGGTAGCCTGCCACGATGATTGTCGGAACCCCGGATATTTCCGGAAGTTTCCTTAGTTTACCTCGCGCATCATTCAGAAAACGCAGGTTTTCGTCCACTTCGTGCACGATTGAGGCGATCCTGGCATAAGCCTGCTTCCGAACGTGAACCGGGTCGCCATGCGCAATCTTCCTCTGATAGTCACGTGCGATCGAGCGAACCTTGTTTCCTGCCCACTGAACAGATGCAAGCGACATTTTGAGCCTTTCGATTCCGACGATTGTCTCTGTCAATTCGTAGTAAAACGGGGACAGTTCATCGAAATTGGGAAAGTCGTGCACGGTTTTCAGGAGACGAACCGACAGAACGTCCGCTACAGTCTGAACCATCGACCGCTGGATGCTGACGATTCCCCGCCCTTTCCCTGCCTTGGCAGGGCGAAGAGCACGCCTGAACGCCTGATCAAGTAGCTCGTCAGCGGTCGGTACGGTGCGCAATCGTTCGTAGATCATGGTGGGCTATCTTTCGCCGCATCGGCATTACCTTTGCCGTGACCAACAAGATAAAATAGTAATCGAGTCATCAAGAACCTGCGATGGTTAAGGTTGGCGTACATGTATCGATTGCAGGCTCGATAGACCGGGCGGTAGGGAGAGCGCAGAAGATAGGTTGCGACACATTCCAGATATTCACGAGAAACCCACGGAGCTGGCGGTTTAAGGATCTCTCCACCGAGCAGATCGAAAAGTTCACACAGGGGATCGAAAAGTCGGGAATCTACCCACCGGTTGCCCACATGCCATATCTGCCGAATCTGGCGTCGCCGAAGGAGGATGTCTACAGCCGCTCAATCGATACCCTCACAAACGAGATTGCACGGTGCAGCGCGCTGCAGATCCCGTATCTTGTGACCCATCTCGGAAGCCATCTGGGAAAGGGCATGGAAGAAGGATTTGAGCGTATAATATCTGCCGTTGATGCGGCGACCTGCGAAAACAGGGGCGTTACGCTCCTTCTCGAGAACACCGCCGGCACAAAGAACAGCATGGGCGGGAGCTTTGCGGACATACAACGAATCATCGACGGACTGAAGCACGACGAGCTTGTGGGCGTGTGTTTCGATACCTGCCACGCGTTCGCTGCCGGCTACGAACTCAGAACCGCTGAGGCGCTGGACGAAACGCTCGCTGAGTTCGACCGGACAATCGGACTCGACCGGCTGAAACTTATCCACCTGAACGACTCAAAAGGCGCTCTGGGCTCCAGAGTGGACCGGCACGAGCATATCAGTATGGGTGAGATCGGGGAAGACGGATTCAGAGCCATATTACATCATGAAGTCCTTAAAACGCTCCCGATGATACTTGAAACGCCGGTCGATGAGCGAAGAGACGATGTCGGGAATATCCGGGAGGCGCGAATGCTTGCCGAGGGGTGAGGGGTGTGGTGGGGGGGTGATGCACGCTCTGGCTGGCATATCTCGATCACTTTGATTCTATCGGCATCGCCACACCCCATGAAACCGCAAGGCATAGTACTACATACCAGCCATAACGTCCCATGGTGTGACCTATGCACGAAACACTGGACGAAACACTCTCTGCGCTGGACGATCTGATCGATGAGATCGATGATTGGATGATCGAACATGGCTACTTCTACTTTGATTTGGACTTGAACGATGAACTGGCGGCAAGGCTCGACGATCTCAAAGATCGCCTGGTAGAAGAGGGCGATACGGTGGTTGAGCCTCTGAATGGATACCTGCACAACACAGAGACGCACACATACGTAATCGCGGTCGATACACTTCGAGAGATCGGAACTCCAGCCGCTATCCTGCAGTTGGTCGGTGCGCTTGAGTCAATGGATTCCGAACTGTGCGGATACGTATCAGGGGCACTGAAAAAAATCGGCACATCAGCGATTCAGCCGTTGATCGAGAAGATCACTTATCGGCTGGACAATCCGGCAGTCGATGAAAATGGATATGCGATTGACGTGGCGTACACGCTTGGTACACTATCGGCGATCAGAGACCCGCGGTCGTTTGATTTTATGGTCGGACTTCTTGACCGGTTCGCGGATGAGGGGCGTTTCAGGGATCTGGCATATCTGTGCAGTTGTTTATATGATCAGCACAATCCCGAGATCATACCCCGGCTGAGGGCAATTGTAGAGAAGTGTGGTAATAAGGATACGTCTAACAATGTGGCAACCGACGCCAATAGCACCATCCGGCGTCTGGAGGTTGACCAGATACTTGAGTCTGAAGACTGGATGATCTACGGGTGCTGCTGCATCTGCAAGAATTATGATAAGCAGGGAAGGACGTGTCTGGTATCTGGTGATTATGAGCCTCGTGATAACTTTTGCCTTCGATGCAAACCGAAGGCGGAGTTTTGCTGCGATCTATGTACCATAGCACATATTATAGCCCCTACCGACGATTCCTATAAAGGTGGGTGTAGTATAGACGATATACCACCGATCTTTGCCGATCTTAAGTATCGCCTTGATCAGGAGGAATTCACCAGGGAGTTCGAGATTGCGACCGGTTATCGTGACAAAGGTTCAATCGATATCTTGAATGATGGTATGGAACTTTCCTTGGAGTTTCATACAGCTGGCGACTTGAACGTGATGAAAGAGTTTTTCGAAGGGGCTGGGGACTATCTTGTAGGCGCGGCACGGTTTTTCGTCGACACGGAAGAGATATTCGACGAATCTTATCCGGAGGCTGTTGATGAGGCAGGGATACTGATCAGGGATGACGATGGTTGTATCGTTGCCGTCCACAAAGAGGGGCGGTTCGAACTGGAACTGGTTCTGGATCCGGACAACCTCGAGAATTTGATCGCGATCATCGACACCCAGCGGTTCCTGCTACTCTGCGATACGCACACCTACATCGACGAATTCCGCGAGAGGCAGGATGAGCTCGAATCAGGGCTCAGACCGGTGCGTGGGCGGGACGAACCTGCAGAAGAGCCAGACGATCAAGAAGAGACTGAAGAGCCGGAGGCGCCACCGCCACCCTGCGACCACGAGTTCGAACTCCTGAAGACGCATAAGAAGTACACGGTATACCGCTGCGCAAAATGTGGGGAGATAAAGAAAGAATTTAATTAGGGGTTGTCACGAGATGGTCTGGTCGTCCGGATTTGCGGCATCCGCATGCGGTAAGCGTGGACCGCAACAGCGCATCATCACAGCAACGTCCCGGATATCATCCGCGCTGAAGAAGTCCCGATGTGCGCTCTGGCTGGCAGAGAGTGATGCACCGCCCTATTCTCCTGAAAGACGCGAATATATGCCATCTGATATCTCAGCCAGCCTGTAAGCAGGCAGTTCCTCGGGTCGCAGGTTCAGCAGATCCTCAGGTATGTCCATCCCCCTGATATCGGCAAACGACTTAATCGAGTTTCTCAGTTTCTTTCTGCGCTGGGAGAATACAGCGTTCAGGAATTTAGAGAAGAACTCGTAATTCAGGACGTCATATTCGGGCGCACGCGTGGTGAGGCGCACGATTGCGGATCGCACGCTCGGTTCCGGAGAGAAGGCTGTGGCAGGCACAATCTCGAGCAACTCAACATTGGTTTTGTACTGAACAGATATTGAAAGCCGTCCATAATCCTTTGATCCGTGAGATGCTGCCATCCGTTTCGCAAACTCGTACTGGTACATCAAAATCGCAGTTTCAAACGGATATTCGAGTAATTTGAATGTGATCTGCGAAGAAATCGAGTAAGGTAGATTTGAAACGATTTTGTTGAACCGCGGAAACTCAATTTTCAGTGCATCGCCATGCACAATCTCCACGTTCGTGTTATTTGTGTTATTCGTGCTCTTGAAGTGCTGATACAGTAACCTGACAAAAGACGGATCAGATTCGATTGCGATCACCCGCTCTGCGCGTTCAGCAAGCTTCTCTGTGAGAACGCCGGTTCCGGCACCGATCTCCAGCACCACATCACTCTCGCGCAACCCGGCATACGCGATTATGCGATGTAGCACCGGATCATCAATCAGGATGTATTGATCGGATTTTGCCATCCCGTCTATCTTCTTATCGTCTTCCCCTCTTTCGGGAAGGTTCCGATGGTCGGGATTCCGGGGGTTTGGTTGTGAACAGGCGGTACCTGACATCGCTTGTGAGTTCGTTCTCGATCTGGTGCGCAAAGATGGTCTCTGGTTTGTGCAAGCCCTTAACCCGCGTGGTTAAATCCTCGAAACTTGTGAAACCTCCCTTCTTCCGCTCATCGAGTATTGCCCACATCAGTTTCTTCCCTATGCCTGGCAGCAATTCAAGCATGTGCTGTCTGGTTGATATGGGGTATGCTTCGTTTGTGAACTTGACAAAACGCGATTCGCCACTCAGGACTATACTTTCCAACACATACGCGAGTTCGCTCTTTGCCCCATGCGTCAGGTCGTCGTATTCGAGTCGACGCTTCACGTGATCGATCACATCGCGCCCATCATTCCCGATATGGACTTGATCACCGATCAGCGGCACCATACCTTCCTTCGGCACCATCTCTACCAGAACAAAGTAGGTCTCGCCAATTCCCTGTATGGATGGTTTCTTCTGATACGCAGGTCTGGGATCATCCGGATCCCCATAAGGGAGATAATCCAGCACCCACGCATACTTCTCCTTTCCAGATTTCTTATCGCTATATGGCATAAAAACGCTCCCGCCATCCATTCTATTCAATTCATGTTGAGTCGGCTATGAGGTCCAACATCTGATCCAAATCGTCGGTGGTCAGTATGAATCGCTCCTTTGCATAGATGCTGCGAAGCTCATCTCTCGTCTGTGGGAGGATATCTACAATCCTGATCGCAATTTCAGGTTTCATCTTCTCCAATTCCAGAAGGGAATTCACGAGAGTGCGTGATTCCCCGGCGTCCATCTTCGAGAAAGCATCAACATGTCGAATCGTCTTTCTCAGTTCGTAGCCGAGTTCCCCCTCTTCAATTCTCTCTTCCTTGACGCGATCCAGCATCTCCTTTGCTTCGGGGACCGTTAGCAGTTCCTCACCTATAAGCCTCTTTACGATCATACATGACCTCGTTATCCTGCTGTCACTCGTTTACTGCTGCGGACTCAGGTGCTGTGGATACGTGATGACGTTCTTTATTGCATTGCCATCCCGTACATTCAGGATATATGCGCGACCGCGCCGCGCCACGACCGTTCCGGTGTGCCCATGAAACTTGGGGTTGGGCATTCCACTGTGCACGCTCGGATCGATGATGATATGAACCATATCCCCCATTTCAAACTCCTGGATCACTTTACTGACTGCTGATAACCCCCTTCTTCTCGAAGGTTTTCTCAATTTGTGTCGGGTCTTTCTTCGCTCGCCATGTGACTTCGCCATGTTCATATCCATACATACTCTATGAATTTAAGTGTTGCGCAGAAAAGCATATAAACATCTGCGGATAATTGAAGGGATGATAATTCTAGATCATGTATCTAAACAAGGATGTGATAAGTAGATGACAAGTAAATTCTGTACTGCTCTTCTGGTGGTTGCGATTCTGGCCGTTATGTCGGTTTCGGTTGCGTACGGCGCAGAGGTCGAGACCCAGTTCGCATCGTTGACGCTTACAGCAGACGCTGTCAACTGTGGCGATTGCCACAAGGATAACCCCCACATCATCCACAAGCAGAAGCTCGATCTCGGAAAAGTGACCTGTGAGGCATGCCACGGCGAGGCGTTCGAGATCGCCATACCACAGTGCATCAAGTGTCACTCTGGTCCGATACACCAGGTGCACATCGGCGCGGTTACGACCGAGGATTGCACGTTCTGTCACAAGGAGCTCGAGGGTGTGCACTACGATGTCTTCGGAGGCAAAGAACTCGTATGTGCACATTGTCACGGAGATATTGTCGCTGTGCACGGTGAGGGCATGGATAGCTGCGTGAAATGCCACAAGAGTGCGCCTGACATCGTCAAACCGATAAAGTCGGAAGGAATGGCGATCACTTGTCAGGTATGTCATGTGTACGATGATGCTGCGAGCATACACGGAGAACTGTCCGACCCGACTGGCTGCTACAAGTGCCACCGGACCACTCCGAACGCAACAGTCACTGAGATTCCGCACAACCTGCACCTGCCGATTGGTGTGACATGCGAGATGTGCCATATCCCAGCAGGCACCGACATAATCATCCCACCGTGTAGCAACTGTCACGATGCAGTGGGCATACACCTGCTCTCAAATATCGGGATCAGTGATACCGGGGCAGCGTGCACAGTCTGCCATGGTAGGTCGCCAGAGAAAGAGGTAAAGGAGACACCAACGGCTGCAGAAGCAACACCCACAGATGAGAAGCCAGTAGAGGTGGAGGTCGTTGATTCAGACGACAAGAGCATCCCCGGTTTCGGAATGCTACTTGCAGTAACCGCATTGATGCTTGCGGTGTATAGACGACGAAGATAAGCAGGGCTCGCACCTGCTTCTTTTCATTTTTTTGTGATCGATCATAACAGTTTGCTATGTATCTTTAAATTTGGCTAATAAATCGATAGTTTTATATGGGCTCATGCTGTATGTATGATTGTGAGTGACTGCAGCAGACCACAACATAATCTGCGGTACCCCGGCAGAAACAACGCAAGAGAGGTGATAGAAGATGAAGATTCAAACTCGTGGTGAATGTGGAGAGGTGTCTCCAACAACATCTGTGAAATCCATAAACCTGAAGAAGAAGAGATCGATCTGGGACTATGAGGAGATCGTCGGGAGACGTCCTCTCGAGTACATGGAACGGCTCGCTGAAAACGTGACTGGCAGTGTTCAGCACATCAACGCCACCTACACCGGCGGGGGTGTTGCGGAGATTCTATCCAGTTTGGTTCCGTTATTCAATGGACTGGATGTTGATACCGAGTGGAGTGCGATAAGAGGCGACGACAAGTTTTATTCAGTAACAAAAAGCTTCCACAACGCGCTCCATGGCAGCCTGAATGGCGTAATTGATGTGTGTAATTATGATCGTCCGGATACTTCGTACGGACTCGGGCGACAGGTCAATGAACTGGTCATGAAACAGGAGATGTTTGATACGTATCTACGCTGGAACGAGACCAATTCCGAGGAGATGGACATTGATTCCGATTTTGTCTTCATGCACGATCCCCAGCCGGCAGCCATGATACGTGCAAAGGATAAGGATGTTGGTAAGTGGATATGGCGGTGTCACATCGACGTTTCAAACCCGAACGCTCTTGTCTGGGACTTCCTCAAGAAGTTTGTCTCGAGATACGATGCATCCATCTTCTCTGCGCCGCTCTTTGCAAGACCTGACCTGAAGAACAGGCAGTTTCTTGTGCCGCCATCAATCGATCCATTGAGCGACAAGAACATCGAACTCTCTGAGAGCGAGATTGATGCGGTACTTGACAAATACGAAATCACGAGAGATAAGCCAATCATAACGCAGATATCGCGGTTTGACCGCTTGAAGGATCTTCCAGGAACAATCGATGCGTACAAACGGGTGAAAGAACAGATCGACTGCCAGCTTCTGCTCGCAGGCGGGGTTGCAGCAGACGACCCCGAAGGAATGGAGGTCTATTGCGAGATTATAGAGAAAGCCGATTACGACGAGAATATTCACGTCTTGATCGGCTCCCCGCCGTTCACAGAGATCGAGATCAATGCGTTTCAGCGGGCATCCGATGTGATCATGCAGAAATCGCTGAAAGAAGGCTTCGGACTGGTTGTGTCAGAAGGGCTCTGGAAGGGAAAACCCGTAGTCGGTGGCGCAACCGGCGGAATCCCACTACAGATTCTCAATGGCGTCACCGGCTATCTCGTGGATTCGTCGGAAGGTGCGGCACAGCACATCGCAGATCTTCTGAAGAATCCAGAACTCGCACAGAAACTTGGAGAGAATGGAAGAGAGCATGTCAGAAACAATTTCCTGATAACGAGGCATCTCAGAGATTATCTGCTTCTCATACTCAGTCTTTGATGACCTGCGCGGGTAACTTGTAATACATGACTTTCGTATAAATTGAATTTTCCACCATCCTAAATGTCACAATCGAATCTACACAGATCCTACATCAGATGTCAGAAGAATCATGATCTTGATGGCCGCTTCGTAACGTTTGATGTGTAACGCGTTTTGTGACATTTAAGTTGGCCATGAAATCCAAATCTCCGAAACTCATGTAATAGGAACCACAAGATTGCACGGATTTCCACAAGATTTCTGTGTCAATCTTGTGAAATCCCGTGGTTAGCTAAACACGTACATTTAATGAACATCTGCGTAAATTTGTGAAATCTGCATCTACGATAATTATCATGAATCACCGATTTTTTAGATAGTGCCTCGGTTACAACTATAATTTGAAGCGGATACCAAAATCATCCATATCATTAATTTATAGCGGTGCTGGATCTTTTATTTCAACATCGGAGATAGTACCGTCATCTCTGACCCATACCAGATATTCTCTGCTTTCCGCCTCAAAGATATTTTTCACTTCACAATCTACAACCCAATGTTCCTTTTTGTCGTTGTAACTGGTTTTAACCGTTTCAAACAGGAAATAATGATGAGTTTTCGTCTCCTCAAAATATTTCTTGGCGATTATTGCCGCATCCTTTGCATCAAGTTTCATCTGGATCAACTCGTGAGTGGTCAGTATTTCATCCCCTATCGGCTGTGTGTGGCATACATGGTTTCGCTCACCATGCCGCAACCCCTTCCTCGCTCGCGCTCGTTGCAATCGCATGCCCTCCGGAATCACTGATCGCCTGCACGACAGAATCCGCCGCAACCCCCCGGGCAAGCGCAACAATGCAGCCGCCGCCGCCCGCACCCGTGATCTTCGCACCCCACGCGCCGGCATCTCTTGCGACATAGACCAGCCTCGAGAGTTTCGCACTTCCGACACCGATCGCATCGAGTAGCCCGTGATTAATGTTCATCAGTTCCCCAACCCCGCGGTAATCCCCCTTCTCGATTAAGGGCACGCCGATCTCTGAGAAACAATCGATTGTGTCAAAAATCGGATTCATGATAACCGGATAGCGCTCGTGCAGAACCCCGACGTCTCCCACGAGTTCCTTTGTGGAAGAGAACTCCCGCGTGTCCCCGATCACAATATCGCAATCAATCAGCCTCAACTTCGCGGACACTGGTGGCGACGCCCCAGGCGTTATCATGATGGTACCGCCCATCGTCGAGACAAACGTGTCAGTCGGCGACGCTGCACCCTGAACCTCCCGCTCGATCGCATGCCCCGCCTCTGCGATCGCTGTGCAACTCATTCCAAGATCAAACTCGGAGTTAAGCGCGCCAAGCGTCGCGATCACCGCAGCAGCCGATGATCCAAGTCCGGAGCCGACCGGGATCTCAGAGTCAATCTTAATTGAGACCGCGGGAACACTGAGCGATTCGATGCACCGCGAGATATAGGGGTGCACCGCGTAATCGATGCCAGTTGTTCCAAGAAGGGACGCGATCGTCATCCGGGCAGATTCCCTGACTGTTACGGTTGTGCGGAGATTGATTGCGGATGCAATCGCACGCTTACCGTAGACAACAGCGTGTTCGCCGAAGAGGTAGATCTTTCCGGGGGCGGAGTGAGTTGTGGTCATGCCATCGTCCGATTATTTCTCATTATTCGCTGTTCGTGCTGATCTGTGAGAAGTCTCTTTTCTGGCTGGCATTAAATCTTATGAGTCGTGATGAAATAAGGTTCATCGGCTTCTCATACTGCGCGGTCTTGATGTACACGATCACAAATCTCCAGCGTCCAATTCATAAATTAACTTTTGACAAAGTCTGGAACTTATCCAGATGTCCTTACGTTTATTTATTTCCCCAAGACACTCTTTCAATTGAGATTTGGGGACCAAATCCCGTTGATACAGTTCGATCAGAACCCCCAACGTTCCTTTCACGGTCGTAGCAGCCGACTTTTTCCGAGCATTCCGAAGATTCGTCTCTGCCACCTGACGGGCATCGAAGTCATCAATGAGAAGATAATCGGCAGAAATCTGCAAAGCCAGTCTTATTGCCTCCAATTCGCCCCGATGCAATTCAGAAGGTGTATCCAGCGGGACTTCTTCGATTTCACCTGACCGAAAAATTACAATCTCCCCGCTCCGACAGAATTTGCCTACATCCATTGCATCTCTGGCTCCAATGACCAAGCCTGATGTCACCACCTCATGATACACCGTTTCCGATATAATGAACGTGGGATAAATCGAAAATACCTTATAGAGAACTCCGAGCTTTGTCAACGCCATCAAGGGACCTGAGTCAGAGACAGCAGTTATTTTTGCCATTTTCACAGGTTAACTGCCGCTTCCGGTGTTATTTTGGATTCAACGAGTGATTCATCGTATTTGGGTTCTAATCCGTGGGCATAAGCAATAGATATCATTTCCCTGATGGAAATGCCTGCCAGCTCGGCAGCTTTCGCCAGAGACACGCCGCCTTTCTTGTACCTCTTTATCGCCATCTCTATCCTGAACTGCTTCAACCCCAATTTCAGGATTTCGCATAAGGACGATTCCTCCGCAGGTAGAGTCTCTGCCAAGTAGTCAGGTAATCGGAGTGTGACCGTTTTCATGGCTTCTGATCTGTTATCAGGGTGGTATAAATTTATTGCGTTGTGGGACTCTGGGACGATATTATCCGATCCGAATCTCGGAATATCAAGAATCTGCGCAGCACCATCCTTTTTCGATCATGTCCATCACAATCCGATAAACCCTCTCTGTCATGTACAGACTACTTCTTTCGTGCGAGAATCGTGCATGACCTGTTTCGTTTCTTCGTAACTCAACAATCCCAAACTGTGCGCTCTTGCAACGATGCCTGCCGTACCATGAACTTCGATA
>DAWR01000070.1:0-3275 GCA_002506015.1 Candidatus Methanogasteraceae archaeon UBA261
TACGTGGATTGCCAGAAAGTACTGGCACGGCGAAGGAACACGGAACTGGGTGTTCTCTACGAAGAAGAACCGGCTAAAACTTTTTTCAGACACGAAAATCGTTAGACCCGAAGTTTGAGTAAATTTCGCCAAAAAATACCCCCTAATCGACATCGGGCGAGACCTGGTCCGACTAAAATCAACTGATATTTGTAGGTATAACTTCCTTCACATCAAACGTCGGCACCTTTATCTTCAGTTCTCTGAATATTGCCTCCAAATCTGCCGTAGGTTTAACAGGTCTGTGGATATATAGCCTGTTCCTCAGCTTTTCATGTTCATAGAAACCTTCTACAGCGTTTCCCGATTTTATCGTATCTTTTAACCCTCCAAATGAGTATTCCATCCCATTACTATTAAGAATCGCCCGTAATAGTGAGGTAAGGAGATAACCCGCGACAACTAACACAGTATGAGTCTCTATGCGCATATCCTTACTGTGATATACCGGATCTATCTTTGAATCCGATTTTAAAGATCTGAACCCCTCTTCCACCAGATTCCTGCTCTTATAGATCGCTATTATCTCCTCAGCAGACAACCCCAGATGGTCGGTAAAGAGGGTGAAGAATCCATAGTGTTCTTTCCTTGCAGTAATTTCGGTCTCATTCACTTCCAGTTTCAGTTTGCCATCTTCTTCAATGGGTTTTAATGCTCTTTTCAGATTATATTTGGATATTAACTTCAAAACGTCCTCCAGCGACTCGCCATCCGTAACCGTCTGCTTTACCTCCGCAACCCGCCGATCCATAGTTTGGCACAGCTGGTTCATGAGATCCGGATTGTAGCATACAAGCACCCTGGACCGCTTTCCATATACATCGCAATCGTTGAGCGCGCCGTAGATGCAGGTTATCTCATTCTTCGACTTTTCACTGGAATAGATGAGTGGCATAGACGATTTATCAATTTCTTTGATGAATCGAGGAGTGCTGTTCGTACGGACCATTGAAACGAAGTGAATCCCATCTTTCTTAAACGTCCTTAAGTATTCTATGTTATCTTCATTCACGTTTCCCTGATCAAAGATCACGAACTTATCTTTGACTTTTTGGGTCAAACTCCGATATCTGGTGTTGATACGATGTATAAAATCCTCAAACATCTTAACGTCGGAAGTGTTTCCGGGATATGTGTTTGCAAAGAGCGGGATCTGCTGGCTGTTCAACCCGAGGACGAGGTTCACCTGAGGCAGGTTCTTCAGCTCGTTTCCGCTGCTGTATCCGAAACGAACCAGACCTGTTTCCTTATCCTTCCAGACTTTTATCCGTGTCGCATCTATTATCAGGTATTTCAGGTCAAGACGGTACTTCTTAAGAGCGTTCTTTATC
Source organism: Candidatus Methanogasteraceae archaeon UBA261 (assembly GCA_002506015.1). Classification (GTDB taxonomy): domain Archaea; phylum Halobacteriota; class Methanosarcinia; order Methanosarcinales; family Methanogasteraceae; genus Methanogaster_C. The sequence goes on from DAWR01000070.1 coordinate 1,371, forward strand.
AGATCGTACGTTACATCCCCCAGATTATCGTAGATCTCATCCATAAACTGATACACCTCTTCAAAATACCTCATATCGGTAGAATATTTTAGAATGGAGTGCTCCATCCGAACCTGGACCAGTTTACGCTTGCTTTCCGGAAACAGCGCCCTAAGGATGATTATATTCATCAGTGCCTCTGCTACTCGTTTATCCCCGGTGTATTTCTCCAATACCTTACTCATACTGACGGAATTCGCTATCTTCCCGAGAACAATCTCCCCACTGCAGCTGATCTCATTTTCGTCGATGAGCGGTTTGATCTGAAGATCAGCCAGTATCTTTAAAGCATCTACAATCGGTCCCAAGTAAATATAGCTAGAGCGTACCTTCGAACCCTCCCTCTTATTATTCTTTAGAGCAGCATAGATCTTGGTTTTTCTACGTATTATATGAATATTCCAACTCATAGTAAATAGTTGGTATGCTAATATAAATACTTTTTGGTTTGACTGATACTTATTTATCTATGAAACCTGTATACCTACAAGTTTGTGAAATGACGAAATCGGTCATGGAAACATCGGCAACAGTAGAGGTGGCGTTCGTGGCTGGAAATCAGTAGGTTAGTGAAAAATGGGATGGAATTTTGTGAAAGTGTGGCTACAGCCATCGATTTTCAGGGAGATTTGAGCTCTCAAAGTTGGGTTATAAAGTACTTCAAACCGAGGAAATTCAGACAGCAGGCTCTGAAATTGACCGAATGGTACAAGACGAGATGGGATAAACTGTAGGATGGGCTATGCGCATGAATGCTTAGATTATATTACTGAAATGCCACAGAAACAGGAATAAACTGCTGCCCGATACAGAAAGGGTTATGAGATGCGCAAGCGTGTATGAAGGGAAACTTTCTCGTACCGTTCTGAGACGAGGAGAGGCGGGTAACCGCCTCGTCCTTAGTCGGCGGTTTTTTTCGCCTCAGCCAAACACACCCGCCATGCCCCGGTCAGGCGTCAGTCATTGCCGGTTGTGTCAGACGGCGTCGGCAGCGTCATCCCGCCATGTGGCATCAGAAGAACCTGCGCGCTATCACCGTGTTTCACGATCGCAGAATCAAGGGCGCTCTGTACACCCTCCGCTGGCGTGAAATACGCTTTTTTCGCAAGCGCATCAGAGATTGCAGATACGAGATATAGTTCGACTCGTTCGGCAAGAATGGATGTCAGAACGGCTTTGTGACCGCCAAGCTCAAAACCATCGTTCAAGCGAGGCAGCAGTTCCTCACGCGGGATATCAAGCCATCTCCCATACACGTCGTTTCCAAGACCTTCCGGGCATTCAGCGACGAGAATGATCGTCCCCCCGTCCTTGACGATATTCTTTGCATTCTCAAGCGCTTTCTGCGACTGGTACAGGTTTATGTCCTTTGGCATCCCGCCTGGGGACGCAATCACAATCTCGGCAGGCTCTGCACGGATCCGGTACATCCGGTCCGCATAGAGAGCCCCTGCACGGTGCGCTTCTATGGGATCGCCTGCAACCACCGCAACGATCTCCTTCTTGCTGTTCAGAACAGCGTTCAGTATGAATCTCGATAAACCTGACGTCCCCTCCTCGATATCCTGGCGCACCGGGCTGTCGATCCTGCCTGAGACCGCATCGGGATGGGTCATGAGCGCATGGTTCTTCCGGATGCTCGCAAGCGACGACACCCCCGGAAGGAGCGACTTGAGCCCACCCGAGTAGCCCGCGTAGTAATGAAACTCGATACTGCCGGTGCAGATCACAGAGTCCGCATCAAGAACCGGTGCGAATATCTCAATTGGCGTCCCCCTGCTCGTGACCCCGACACGCCTGCAACAATCAGGGTCGTGGTCGATGCATGTTATATGATCATATATCTCCGAGCCGACAAGCCGCCTC
>DAWR01000070.1:3295-4652 GCA_002506015.1 Candidatus Methanogasteraceae archaeon UBA261
ATATCGTTTGCGATGACAACAACACGATCCCCGGGTTGTACGACATCTGACAAATCTGATAACCTGCTTCCGATCGGGTCGTTCAGCGCATCCTCAATTGCCAGCTCCCAATCCTCGACTGCAGGGAGTTCGTTTGGTTCGAGGATGCCTGCGAGGTTTCTGTCAGCGACATTAACAGAGACGCTGCCGTTTCCGTAAGCCAGTGGTATCTTCATCGGTATGTGTTTAGCCAACTACATCCACTAAATGCATTGCTTGCATGCAACCCCGGGGCGGGGTGATGCGTGTGAGTGGGGATACCGATGCAAAGCATCCGCCAGAAGAGCTCACCCCATCTTGTCCAGCTTCCGCTCGAACTCGCTGAGGTCATTTGCAGTTGCTACAAGTTGGATCAGTTCGTCCAACAGTGCGCTGTTTCGTTCGCGGAGGTTGTGTATGCGCTCGGACAACTGGTCCGAGACTGAACCAAAACGCGCTGCAAGCACAGCGATGACAGTTTTCTCTGCACCCTCGCCCCGCCCTTCTACCCTGCCTTCTACCCTGCCTTCTACCCGGCCTTCCTCCATCAGATCCTCATATAACGGGGATTGTTTCAGCAACTTATCTTCAATCATGTTTTTCACCACCTCTTTTGAGTATTTCAGTCTTGCGAACGTCGCCATGCACATATATGAACTTGCACTTATAAGATTATGCTCGACCGCCCAAATTAACTTTTCCCTGCACTCGGCAAGATCGGCATCCGGCATCAGCGGCGTGAGTGCGTAGAGCCCGGAGAGTTCGTCTTTGAAGACCGTCTTCGACTTCAGTTCCCAAACCTTGATCACATCGTAGTTGAATGTGAATATGTGCTTGTTTCCAACATGCGAACTGTATGTGGTCTCGATTGGGCGGTCTGTTTGTGTGAGATAAACGACGACCGGGTACACTGGCAACCGGTACCGATCCACGATCCTTGCATGGTACGCGAGCATCCGCACCGGCATATTCGAGTCGTATTTGGTCTGGAATTCAACGTGGAGGATGGACTCCTCGTCGCCGGTCATCTTCGCAAGGAAATCCACGAGGCGTTCGTCTGACGGGAGAGATTCTGAGATCTGCTTGAGATCTGGCTTTCTCCCGAGAACCAGCGTTGCAATGTCTGCCGAGAGTTCGGGCGAGATGCACTTTATGGCGGAGTCGTACTGCATGTTGGATGATGGTTGGGGCGGAGGTTACTAAATGATATGTCTCGATTTTCGGTGAAACGTAAATTATAGCCCAAAAGATGTCACGCAAGTATGACACGTTCCACACTTTTCAAACGTCTATTCTTCAATCGCGTTATTATCACTGGTAATTCTACATGTGTTCTGTG
>DAWR01000070.1:4661-4800 GCA_002506015.1 Candidatus Methanogasteraceae archaeon UBA261
TTTCAATTCACCGAAAGTCAGGCTTCATTGTAGTTGTTGGTGCGTTACTCGAGACGGACACTGTCGATTTTTCCCAGTGAAATCGCCATGCCCTTCGATCATACCGCAGAGTGCGCAGAGCCACGCAGAGGGTTGAAAA
>DAWR01000171.1 GCA_002506015.1 Candidatus Methanogasteraceae archaeon UBA261
TAAAGAGTTAACCACATAATTTTGCACCTTCCTGTACATGCCCGGTTCAAGCGTTCCGCCTCTGACATCCTTGACTATGGTTCTGTGTATCTCCTTTATCAGTTCCTCGGTGATCTCGGATTTTTTATCAAGATATTCTGAAACAAAGTCCATTGCATCCTTATAGTTCAAGAGTTCCTGCCGGTCGTCGGGTCTTACCCCGCTGACAGGTTTGCCCATGAGTATCCTCTGCGCCTGTGACAATGTTAGTCGAGTTCCTTCAATATGTGTGGAATGGTGAGATTCAAGGATGAACGCTGCACTTCGCATCTCTTCTATCCATTCGTCTTTCAATTTTGCCGCATCAAGGAATCCTCTTGCCCGCTCTATCTCGAGGAGGATATTGTTAATCTTGTTAGTATAGTTAAAATTCAGTTTAGACATCAGCAACCCTCGTTAGTTTTCATCGTATCCGAATCTCCTCCAGATATCCCTCAATCCTCTCCTCAACCTCTGTTATCTCTTTCTCAATTATCTTAAGCTCCTCCCACTCCTTGGCAACATCGATCTCCTCAATCTCCTCCTCCGGAAATACATAGAGCGTAACATTCAAGTTGTAATCGTTCTCCCTGATCTCTTCGAGCGAAACAACCCTTGTAAAATCACCCATATCTTTGAACTCCCGGTAAGCCCCCACAATCTTCTCAATATCCTTATCGCCCAGACGATTAAGCTTCCGGACCTCCGGATGCTGCTCGTACTCGTTTGATGCGTTGATGAAGAGAATCCCCTCATTGCGCTTATCCGGCTTGTTTTTGTTGAAGATTATTATCGCCCCCGGTGCCCCTGTGTTGTAGAAGAGTTTTTCAGGCAGCAAAATGATACATTCAACCAGACAATCGTCAAGCACACCTTTTCGTATCGCTTTCTCCTTCCCGCCCCTGAAGAGACAGCCATTGTCGATAACAACCCCGACTCTCCCATCTTCCTTTGCGGATGCGATCTTATGCTGAATCCATGCCCAGTCCGCAGACTGTTTCGGGGTAAAGCCGTATCCGAACCGTTTATTCCAGAACTCACCTTTCTTCAGGACGTTTTCATCGTATCCATCCTGATTCCATGGGGGGTTTGCTATGACGATATCAAACTTCTTCAAACCCCCTTCCTCCTTGAACTTTGGGTAAAGCAAGGTATCCCCGAGTGCGAGTTGGGCATTTCTGATATCGTGGATGTAGAGGTTCATCTTTGAAAGAGCAAGCGTCTTCGGATTTGCCTCTTGTCCGAATAAAAAGAGTTTTTTCGCCCCTTCTGCCCCATGCTCATCCATAACATGTTTGTATGATGTTATGAGCATCCCACCGGATCCACACGCGGGATCATGTACGCTGTCTTCAGGTTTCGGATCGAGAATCTCGATAAGCAGTTTTATAACCTCTCGCGGCGTGTAGACCTCGCCTTCTTTAGCCTTCTGTGGGGCGAAGTAGTGCAGAATCCACTCATAGGAATCCCCGAGTATGTCGGGAGCGGCGTGGTGCAACGATTTTGCGCTGAAGATCTCAACAAGCTGTCTCAGTATCTCCGCATTCTCCCTGCTCGATGCGAACCGGATGAAATCTATATTTTCAAAGACGTCTCTAAGTTCCGGATTTCCCTCAGCGATGGCTTTCATCGATTCAGAGAAATTTTCTGATAATTTTGATGGGTATTTTCTGATTTGTTCCCATAGAAATTCCTCGGGTAGGTCGAAGTCATGATAAATTGAGTTTTTTGCTTCGCCTCTCGCTTCTTTTTCGCTAAATCCATCTTCAAGAGCCTCTTTGTAAGCATTTCCATACTCAGTCTCCCATTTATCGCTGATTCTTTTGTAGAAGAGTAGAATAAGTATAAATGTGTAATCAACTCTTGTTCTGATGAGATCTGCCGCCCTCTTCAGAAGAACCTCGATCTCACCTCTTGTTAATTTGTTATTATTGAATGAAAGAGTCTCGGATATGATCTTCTCCCTGCTTTTGAGGGTGTAGAGTCGCTTTCTTGCATCATCTGGATCGAACTCTACCTCAAGCCACCCGTTTTTCCTGAGCTCCGAAAGAATCACACCGATCTGATCCCTGCTATCCTTTTTCTTCTCCTCCAGAACATTTGTTGCATCATCCATCCTGAAGCTTGATTCTCCAAAAGCATCCCACAATGCTGAATATCTACTCTCAAGCCATTTTGGTAGTTTGACCTCTGTTTGGCTCATAGAATTATGATGGTTGTACAAGTACTTAAACTTGTTGCTTATTTGATAAGTGTTTTCATTTCCACTTATGTTTTTTGAGTGTATGGTGTATGGTTGGGTAAGAAAAGAACAAGCGCGGGTCCGAGCCCCGCCCCATAAACCTCACCCCCCCAACCTCCCCTTCACCCCTCGCATCATCTCCCGCGCCCGCACCCCGATTCCTGCAGCCACAGCAACCACAAGTAGTCCGATCATCGAATAGACTGAGAGGTGCGGTGCAACCACGTAGATCACCAGATATGCGAACAAAAAGATCGTTCCAAGCAAGACAGATACCCCGATTGGGTCTCTTCGCACTGGCTCCCCTGGATACGCCTGTATCCGCGAAGCAAACACCTTTTTAGCTCTCGCTTCCCCGGCGGTTGCACCCTCTGAGATGCGGAGAACCCTGATGCATACCTTATCCACGACGATTCCGAGCGCTTCAACCGGGTTCTTGCTGAACCAGACCGCGAAGTCCTTAACATCCAGCGTTGCGTCAATCGTCCACTGTGTGCCACGTGCGAGCGGGTTGTTCACAACCCACATAAAGATCACGCCGCCTTTCCGGTAGAACCAGTCCGTATCAAGACTGATCGTGGGCTCGCCTGCCAGTTTCTTGATGAGCAGCAGGAACGCCACATAAGTGAAGAGAAGCAGTTGGATCGTGCCTACCACATGCGCTGGTGTATAAGGATGGTACAGAACAGGCTGGAACGGCAGGATCCGGTACAGAATCTGCGGGTAGACGCCGAGAAGCGTACATGCAAAAGCTGTAGCACCCATACCGAGAAGCATGTTTTTCGGAGGGTCCCTTGCCTTGATACCAGCGTCCTTTCCAAAGAAGACGAAGTACGGCAGTTTCAGACCGGTATGCAGAAACGTTCCGACGGCAGCACATTCGAGCATCAGAAAGATGATAGCATTATGGTCGAGTGCTGCCGCATGGATGATCATCGACTTGCTGATGAATCCGTTAAACAGCGGGAATCCCGATATGGAGAACGCTCCGATCATGTAGAGAATCATCGTCAGCGGCATCACCTTATACAGCCCACCAAGCTCAGTGAGTTTGTTCTTACCAGTCATATAGATTACCGTGCCCATACCCATGAATAAGAGCCCCTTGTAGAGGATGTGGCTGAATGCATGCGCAACAGTGCCGTTTAGTGCCATCGCTGTGCCGAGTCCGATACCGCATACCATATAGCCCACCTGACTGATGATGTGGTACGCAAGAAGCCTCCTGATGTCGTTTTCAAGCACAGCGTACACAACACCATAAAGCGCCATGATCGCACCAAGCCACATAAGAAGTTCAACACCTGCAAAGCCACGTGCAAGCACGTAGACAGCGGTCTTTGTGGTGAATGCTGTCATAAATACCGCTCCTGTGATCGTTGCCTCCGGATATGCATCAGGCAGCCACGCATGAAGTGGCGGAACTGCGGCATTTATGAGAAAGCCAATCAGAATCAGGATCGTTCCGGGGCTGCCGTAGTCGAATGCATCAAACGCTATCGATCCACCATTCTCCTGCATATACAGGATGATGCCCCCGAGCAGGATGACGCCTCCGACAACATGCACCATCAGGTACCGAAATCCTGCATCGATCGATGCCTTTCTGCGCCGGTACCAGACAAGGCAGACCGAAGACCATGCCAGAAACTCCCAGAAGATGAAGAGTGTGAATAGATCGCCTGCAAAGACCACACCGAGCGCACTTCCAACATATATGTAAGCGGCAACGTGCTGTCCTGTTTCCTTCACATGCAGCGCATAGAGTGCCATGCAGAAGGCAGCGATTGTGAAGACATATCCGAAGCACTTGCTGAGGAGGTCCACCCTGCCAAAGATTAGATTATACTCCATGAACTGGTGAATCCAGTAGACGCCCTCCTGCATGTACAGAACATCCAAGAACGCCACAACCGGAATTAGAAGGAGGTATATCTGTTTCAGACGCCCTGGAATGAGTGGTATCAGAAGAGCACCTATGATGAATATGGCAGCCGGTGGCACGATGGCGATATCACTTGTCATAGTAATCCTCCTCGACCATGATTCCGGCATGTCCGAATGCTTTCGAGAGTATGATGATCAAAACACAGCAGACAAATCCGTATATCGCACTGAATACAGGTATCTTCTCGAATATAAGCGCATCATGCTCCTCGCCGTGATCTGGTGGTGCTATCCCGTACTGTACGGCAAAACCAAGCAGGCAGCTGATAATAAGACTGACATATAGCAAATAAATCATTTTTTTCACGGTTTTTGGATTATCCAGCCATCTTTGTAAGAACCACATCGTTAGATCCCTCCAGTAACGTTTGCAACCGCTATCTCGACGATATCAAGAAACATCCCTGGCGCATCGGGCCATATCCCGATTATTATCGATATGATCGCTGTAACAACAAGCGGTACCAGCATCGTTAGCGGCGCCTCCTTGTACGCAAGTTCGTGGTCAGGTTTCTTGAAGAACGCGACATATATGACCGGGAAGAAGTATGCTGCGTTCAAGATAGCGCTTACGAGCAGCACGGCAACAAGTATCATGCTGTGCAGCTCAGCAGCACCCAGGAGCAGGAACCACTTGGTAATATACCCCCCGACTGGTGGCATCCCGATCATGCCGAGTGCGCCCACGGTGAACGCGAGCATCGTGATCGGCATCTGTCTGGCGATTCCGTTCATATCGCTGATGTTCTCCTTCTTAGCAGTCACAATCAGGGCTCCTGCACACATGAAGAGGGTGATCTTCATGAACGCATGGTACGGGATATGCAGCATCCCGCCGGTGATTCCGTGCGGTGTTATGAGCACCGCTCCGAGCACGATGTATGATAACTGGCTCACTGTCGAGTACGCAAGCCGTTTCTTGAGGTTGTCCTGCATCAGTGCATAGATCGAGGCGAGAATGATTGTTATCGAGACGAAATACGCCATGTAGAGCCAGAGACCGCTGTCGTGCATCAGATCGACCCCGTAGACGTAGAGGATGACCCGTACCGCTGTGAAGACGCCTGCTTTCACAACTGCTACTGCATGGAGTAGTGCGCTCACCGGGGTCGGGGCGATCATCGCCGCTGGTAGCCACGCGTGAAGTGGCATGAATGCGGCTTTTGCGCATCCGATCATGAACGTTATGAAGAGGATTACAAGCGTCGTCTGTGGTATCGTCTCCATTCCGGCGATGCCAGCAAATGAGAACTCGGTTGTTCCTGTGTAGTGGTAGACCACCAGAATCGAGAATAGCAGTGAGACCCCCGCGATCATCAGGTACGTCAGATACTTCCGTCCTGCGCTGATCGCCTCAGGCGTCTCGATATGCGCAACGAGCGGGTATGTTGAGATCGTCAGGAGTTCGTAGAACAAGAAGAGCGTGACGAGATTCGCTGAGAATGCGATTCCCACAGCTGAAGAGAGCGCTATTGCGAAGCAGAAGAAGTATCTGGTCTGCGCATGTTCATTCAGCGATCGCATGTAGCCGATGGAGTAAGACGAGACGAATATCCACAAGAACGAGGATGTGATCGCAAATAGTATCCCGAATGCGTCAACCTTGAATGCGATTGGCAGATTTGGGAGCATCTCAACAACCGTACAGGTGATCACATCCCCTTTGAGAATCAGCGGCAGCATCGAGATCACGAGCCCGAACTTGATAAACGCGGCGACAAATGTCCAGCCTTCTCTAATATTCGGGTATTTTCCGAATGCAAGGATCAGGACTGACGCGATCATCGATACGAGCACGGCAAGGAGCGGGGTTATTGATTGAATCTCTGTAGCCATCATGATCACCTCAGGGCACCCCGCCCAATCCAAGCAGTGTTTTTGCCAGTGGATCAAATATCTGTTCGATCGGATAGCGCGAGAAGAATCCGAAGTATACGCAAAGAATAGCCAGTATCACCATCGGAATCAGCATCGTTAGCGGCGCTTCGTCTCGTTTGATGTTCTCGATCTCGTGTGGGTGTCCGAACCAGATGTTGTCAAAGATCCGCCAGAAGTAGACGATGTTGAGCAGACTTGATACAAGGATGACTGCCACGAAGATCCACTGATTTGCTTCTATTGATCCGAGCGCAAGATACCACTTGCTCGTGAACCCAACGGTTCCCGGAACTCCGATCATCGAGAGAGCCGCAATCAGGAAGACTATAGTTGTCACTGGCATCTTCTTCCCGAGCCCCTGAAACTGGTATATGTTTCTGATGTCGGTCTTGTAGAATACCGCACCGGCAACAAGGAAGAGTGCGCACTTCATGAATGCATGGTTCATGATGTGCAGAAGCCCGCCCGTAATCCCGATCACGTTCACAAGACCGAAGCCTAAGAGGATGTAGCCAATCTGGCTGATGCTTGAGTATGCGAGCATCCGTTTGATGTCGCTCTGTGCTATTGCAAAGACAGACCCCATGATGATCGCAAGCGCAGCAGCCCAGGTGAGAATCTCTGTCATGTTCACATCGAT
>DAWR01000034.1 GCA_002506015.1 Candidatus Methanogasteraceae archaeon UBA261
CAACTGCCGTCCGAGCGCAGATCGAACTTCGACGAGGTTGCACTCGGATACTCTGAAGAAGAAGCGGTGGCAGAGGCAAAGCGCTGTCTCGACTGTAAAAAACCTCTCTGTGTTGAGGGCTGCCCGGTAGAGGTAGATATCCCGCTCTTCATACGGCAGATCGCAGATCGTAATTTCGATGCGGCGGCTCACACGCTGAAGAGCACAAACTCGCTTCCCGCGATATGCGGGCGCGTCTGCCCGCAGGAGACGCAGTGCGAGGCAGTATGCGTACTCGGAAAGAAAAAAGATGGTGATCCGATCGCAATCGGTGGGCTCGAGCGATTTGCAGCTGATTACGAGATGAAAAAAGGAGTCACGATCCCCGATGTTCCAGAAAAAACCGGCAGAAGCATTGCAGTGGTCGGAGCAGGTCCTGCCGGGCTGACCGCGGCAGCCGAGCTTGCGAAGATGGGTCATGCGGTAACGATCTTTGAGTCGCTGCATTCTGCTGGCGGCGTTCTTGTGTACGGAATCCCCGAGTTTCGGCTGCCAAAAGCGATTGTTGCGGCAGAAGTCGATTTTATCAGGAAACTGGGCGCTGACATAAGCTTGAATTCGGTCATCGGAAAGATCGATACGGTGGATGAACTGCTCGACGAGTACGACGCCGTATTTCTGGGAACCGGCGCAGGACTGCCGTCATTTCTCGGAATCGATGGCGAGAACTTAAACGGCGTCTACTCTGCAAACGAGTTTCTGACCCGCGTTAACCTGATGAAGGCGTACCTCTTCCCTGAGTTTGACACACCGATCAAGAAAGGTAGCCGCGTAATCGTTGTCGGCGGAGGCAATGTCGCAATGGACGCCGCACGGTGTGCGCTCAGGCTTGGCGCAGAGGAGGTCACAATCGTCTACCGCCGCGGCGAGGATGAGCTGCCAGCACGGGCAGAAGAGGTTGTCAATGCAAAAGAAGAAGGAGTACGCTTCAAACTACTCACAAACCCAATACGGATCCTTGGCGACGAGAATAACTGGGTCACAGGCATGGAATGCATCAATATGGAACTGTGCGAGCCAGATGAGTCAGGACGATGCCGACCGGTCGCGCTATCAGGAACCGAGCACAATATCCCGGCCGACATCGCGATAATCGCAATCGGCACATCCCCAAATCCGCTCGTCCCGATGACGACACCCGGACTTAAGACTGCGAGATACGGCACGATTGTGGCAGACGAGACTGGCGCAACATCAAAGCCAGGCGTATTTGCCGGCGGCGACATCGTCACAGGTTCTGCGACTGTGATCTCGGCGATGGGCGCCGGAAAGGTCGCGGCGAGAGCTATCGATGAATATCTTGGGCGAGTCCGGTAGATGCCGCGTAGTGTGGTTTTGCATGCATCGGACGTATGAGAACTGCCAAAAGCATTCTTGTGTCCGGAATAGCTGGTGTGATGAGAGTCTATTGGGCGCGGGGGTTGTGGGGGGCATCCGGGATCGGGCGAAACTCTGATTTGCATGTCGGCATCGAAGGTTTTATGTAACAGGAGGTTATGACATGTAACAAAAGATAATGGGTGATTACAATGGTACAAACAATGGTAAATCTGACAGAGTATGAGAATCGGGTGCTGAACATAATAAAAGCCAAGTTTGGATTTAAGAACAAATCGGAGGCGATCAAGTTGATAATACAGAAGTACGAGAGCGAGTTTCTGGAGCCTGAGCTTAAGCCAGAGTTCATAGAAAAGATGGGGGAGCGGGAGAAAGAACCGGTAGTGCAAGTTACGGATTTCAGAAGCCACTTTGGGTTGGAAGAGAATGTATGACTATGTCCTGAGAAAGACCGTGGAAAAGATATTTTTCAAACTTGCAACGAAGAATCCAAAACAATTGGAACGAATCTACAACAAGATCGAAGAAATAAGAGATGACCCACACCGTTACAAAAACCTGAGGAGTCCGCTACAGCATTTGAAACGGGTGCACATAGACAAAAGCTATGTCCTTGTATTTTCTGTGGATAACTATAATAAATTAGTAATAATCGAGGATTACGATCACCACGATATGATTTACAGACGGTGATAATGCCACAAATCGCAACTCAAAGCTCCAATGGATTTTGATCATACAGGACTCGCCTAACAGCGAGTGTGTGGTTTTCCAGATAAATGCGCTGATCTTTGTGCACATCAGCCATAAAAATCTCACCACTGACGTCCAGACTGCGCAAAAAGTCCGGTTCCTTCCCATATCCGCCATCCACCCCCACCTTGTTGTTGCGAATGCCATTGGTACGAGCCTGTTTTATCATATCAAGCGCCTGTTCGGATTTCTTCCGGTAAACAATGAACTCTTCAGGCACACCAGCCTCTCTACATCACTCCGGATCATTTATCCATACCTTTGGAATATAAAGGCGGGTGTCTGTCAATGTAACGTGGCTACGACAGGCTAACACCGCAAAAACACCCACAACTTTCAGCACCGGTTCAAGCAGTTCCCTGCGTGCGGTTTCGTACTCCTTATATTCACCGTTGTAAGCCAAATCGTCGCTGAAAATAACAAAATCCACCCGTTATAGGATTGGGTCAATGATAGTGCGTTCACGGAGGTCTTTGATAAGTGCATCACGCACGACTTGCCTATCAAAATCTGGACCTTTTTGGTGCCAGTCCGAAAGATGGATCCAAGTTATACCAGACATAATTCCACCACAAGGGAGATTCATTTATCTAAATATCCACCTACAATCATTTCGTCTCTATCATGGCTCGCGGCTGTAGCCGGACTTTGACTGCGTTCACAGTATGGACGTGTGTCTGTCTGTGTCGGGCTATCAACTAAACTGCCGCCCGTATCGGTGCGACCTGCCGATAACACCTCTGAGATGGGGACGAAAGTTGTCAGAGATTTCAGGAGGGGGTACATGGGAGAGGGGACTGTGTTAAAAAGATTTATAGATTGTGATAAATGAGATATTGAATGTTTATCGCAAAAGTGCGCATGGATTAAATGTTTATAATGGTGACTGGATTCTGTTCTCAAGTCCGAGCATGGGTCAACCGATGCGCAGTCTCTAAACCCCGGACTTAAGTATGGAGCCTGTACATCGTGTTTTCGCATTTGGTTTCCCCTGATTCTGTATGTATCTCTCCACAACCTCCCATCCAGCGCAAGCGCGATCGTCTTCTCGACCAGAATCTCCCGCGGTTGCTTCGGCGAAAAGACCGTATGATCAGTCGAGAGTGTTACCGTATGTCGATCGTGGCGGAGTTCTCTCTGCCCCATGCACACTAATCGAGAACACATCATACATAAGCCTTGCGAGAATATCTTGGCAGACCTCCTATAAAAATACGAACCCCCACACCACAAAGCACCGTCAGGATGAGCCCATCCGCCATCCTGAACAGCACCTCACGATCACCCCGCATCCACATGATCCAGAATTGCGTTGGTGATCCGATCGACAAGATTAATCCCGCCGCTATACCCGATGATCGCTCTTCTCTGATAACCAACCCGATCATACACCGAAAACCCGATCCTCGCAAAAGCGATTCCCTCATCGTCTCCGATACATGTCGCTTGCGAGTTTGCCATCACCAGATCGACGCCAACCGCCTTCACGAATGACGCGAATCACACGAATTTATCCGCCACAAAATCCCCTGATGCCACTAAACATTTCGATTGTGCCCCGTCTATACCCATTTTACCATCATCAATGTCCATCTCTGCACCACACACCATCCCCAATCTCCAGTTGAAATGAAGGGGTTGGGGTAACAATACTCCTCGCAAAAATGCTACATACCCACCATTCTCCAGTTGAAATGAAGGGGTTGCCCCCATACCCCAAACCGACCAACCAGGAGAACGCCCCGCCAACAGAAAACGTATCTTTATCCCGCACAAAAACAATAATCAAAAATAGAGATGACAAACCACCTGCTCGAAATATACCAGATCCTCCTCGCGGAATTCGGACCCCAGCACTGGTGGCCCGCCGAGACTGAGTTTGAGGTTATTGTGGGTGCTCTCTTGACCCAGCAGACCAGATGGGAGAACGTTGAGCAGGCGATCGCTAATCTGAAATCAGAATCGCTCCTGACGCCAGATGCTCTCGCAGACGCAGACCGCGACACAATTGAGGAATGCATCCGGTGCACCGGGTTCTACAGGCAGAAGAGTGAGCGGTTGCAGTTGTTGTCTCGCCACTTCGCAAGAAACAGGATATCCGGAATCCTTGATAAACCAGCAGGTGCGCTCAGAGCGGAACTCCTGTCGCTGAAAGGCGTCGGATATGAGACTGCGGACAGCATCATCCTCTATGCTGCGCACAAACCTGTCTTTGTGATCGATGCCTACACTAAGCGGATCTGCGAGTGCATCAATGTCAACGGCGGATACGAGGCGTTGCAGCGATACTTTGAGGGGGGGCTCCCGCGGGACACGCACCTGTACCAGGAGTTTCATGCGCTGATCGTCAGGTACGGGAAGGAGTACTGCACAAAGAAGCGATGCGACGAGTGCATAATCGCACAATCGGTCATCGTTTAGACGTTCTGATATGCCTGAAGAGATCATCCCGCCCGATTTCGTGCAGTCTGGTACGCACAATTCCGGACAGCGCAGAGACATCTCCTTTCTTCGCAGATATGGGCGCGATCACATCGATCCACTGCTTCCACGGAGGCAGAAGATCAAAACGTTCCACAATCTGATCGAGCGCACTGTCCCGGTTCTTCACCAGATCGATCTTGTTTGCGGCGATGATCACATCAATATCAAGATCACATAAAAACTCAAACAATTCGATATCAACCGGAATCTCGCCTCTCTCACTCCATCTATCCACAATCTCGCAGAATGCTCCCGTATCGATCACCTGGACCGCACAGAGTATCCGATCACAGTTAGCTTCGACGTAATGGACGATTGAATCCTTTATGCTCTCCTGAACATCGCCAGAAACGCCGTGCAGGAACCCGTATCCCGGAAGATCGGTTATCAGCAGATCTTTGAACGCTACGTGCACGGGTTTCCTTGTAACACCCGGGCGCCTCCCGGTCCTGACGTTTTTCCCGGTCAGTCTCCTGATCAGGGATGATTTCCCAACATTTGATCTGCCGGCGAAGATGATCTCGTGGTTGATGGACATCCGTAACACCAGTCTGTGTCTGCTCACTCAAATACTGTTCCAAACCGCACAACTACTGTATCTCTTTCATCCACATCCACATCCACATATCCCCCTCCACACCCACAAACCCCAAAAGGTCGTGTCAAGATCCTTCGTTCATGGGAAATCTGTTCTTCAATCACTCTTTCTGTCTGCACCCGGCTTCCAGATCCCAAAAGCCAGCGCACCCTCCGGACACGCGTCAATGCACACACCACAGGCGAAACAATCGGGTCGCAACTTACCGTTCACGATCGCTTTGACAGACGGGCATGGCGCAACCCGGATACATTTCTTGCAGTTATTGCATTTTTCCCGGTCAATGCGCACACGAAAGATGCTTATGCGCTCAAGCAGCCACGTCAAGAGCCCAACCGGGCACACAAGATAGCAGAACGGGCGATACACAAATACTGATGCGATCAGAACCGCTCCGACCAGAACTGCCAGTACCAGCTCAAAATGCCAGCCAAATAGCTCGAACGGGTTTAAGATGTTACGGTATGTGTAAAGATCGCTTCCTGTGGAGATAACCATAATTAAACTAATAACAAATATCGAAATCCGGATGCCATTTGAGATCTTGAACGGTAGCTTGATCTTCTTCCCAAGTGGTGCCGGAATTCTGTTTACGATCTCCTGCAGTGCCCCAAACGGGCAGACCCACCCGCAGAACAGTTTTGCTCCGATGACTGACAGGCTGCCGATGAAGACCATCATCGTTGCCTTCTTAAGAGTGATCGCACCGCTAGTTGCGAGAGCCGTTATTGGGTCCACCACTGCCCGCAGCGGGCTTGGCTGGTGCATGACAACCAGCACCCCAAAGAGCACAAAGACGACGCACATCAGGAGTGTCCGGATGTTTCGATTGATTTTGGTCATTTTCAGGAGGATAAGCCCTGTTAATGCAAAAAGTCCTCCGAGAATGAATTTTAGCGATAATAGCCCGGTTGAGACTGAGGCTATGTCTGTATTTCTGCCACCACCCATTCCACTGCCGTCACCGCCCCCTCCACCTTCTGCCAGAACCGGTGCACAGGTGAGTATCATGGATAAAGCGATGCAGAAGACTGATAGATAGATCGTATTTCGCTTCACACTCTGCGCCCATTGCATATCTTGATTCGGTGTTTAAAAGATTTTTGACTCTGGGACTGTCACACTATGGGGTGGATATTCTGGTTTTTCATAATGCTCTCTAAAGTAATGGAGTACCTTTTTATCCAATCTCGACATGTTTAAAAGTTAGCGACGCATATTCTTCGATTATATAATTATCAGTCATGCCAGCCAAATAATCCCAAACAGCAAACTTTATCGGGATGTCATTTGCCCCTTTCTCACGTCCTTTTTGCGATTTTTCAAATTTTTTCCCAGCACGGTATGAGTTCTTTAAATCTTCACGGGTGACAGAATCAACAATATTCAGATTTATTCCAGTATCATCCTGCTTGAACACTTTACATAGTTTGTTAGATAGTTCTTCATACAGTTCTTTTCCTTTTATGTCCCATTTGGCTACGGCAGGAAGTTCCATCAATATCTTCTTGTAATAATTAGAAATATTTTCCATATACTCTATTGACTTAATTTCGTCTTCGTCTAAGTTTAGTTCTAATTTTAATTCTTTAAGATATTTAAATTCACCAAGATATCTCTCCTTCAGCAAATACTTTCGTGAACCCCCATCCATATCCTGTAATGTTTTTATCACTTTTGAAACGATAGGTATACAAATACCGAGTATCAATTTAATATATAACCGTTCCAATTTAGCTACTTCATCAGTCCCATCATCTTTAACACCCTCAAAAACCTCAACGAAATCATCATAAACTTTTTTCACCTTCATATCTTTTGATAAATTCTCTTCAACTTTATCCCATTGTTTACGAACCTCTTCATAAAAAGCCATTACCGATCCAAGTCCACCCAACCTCCGTATATCTTCGATATCATGGCAAAGCTGTGCAATTTCATCAGCAATAGAGACTATGATTCCCTCATCGGTCAAAGGAGAAACATACTCAAAAAGATATTCATTTAACTTTTCTCTGTTGCGAGGGTCGATTTTTTTCCCTTTCCAAAATATTTTTTGGTAGCTGTTGAATATTTCCTTGCAGAGCAATCGTTTTTCTTCATCCAAACAAGAGTGCTTCAGAATCCCATCCAGTGTAGCGATGGTGAGATTCAAGCCGTAAAAATTCGGTTTGTACTGTTTTTCCAAAAAACAACACATTTTCAAGCTTTGAAAATTGTGTTTAAGTTTACCACCAGAAGCTCCATCTTGCCCAAATGTAAATTCAGATAAAACTCTTTCACCTATGTGACCATAGGCGGTATGACCGATATCGTGACCCAAAGAGATGGCTTGAATCAAGTCAATGTTCAACTTGCCATTTTTGCCATTTACATCCAAAGCTATTGATGATGCTATCTGCATCACTTCTATTGAGTGCGTTAATCTAGTCCGTATATGGTCGCTAATGCCTCTCCCCAATACCGAAGCAACTTGCGTTTTAAATGCTAATCTTCTAAAAGCCCTTGAAAATATTATTCGATCGCGATCGTGTAGATAGGAGCCTCTATTATCATCCATATATTCTTCATCGTCAATTATACGACTCTCTAGAATTTCCTTTAGATCTTCCATTTTATGCCCCACTACCAAATGTGTTGGTTTTCAAGCCACATAAAGGATTCGTATCTATGGAGGTTGCCACGCCACCACAATGTCAGATCAAAATTCTGATCTTTCCAGACACCCCCCAAAGTGACCGACATGAGACCCGAATCTACAACAACACCTCCAAAACAACGTATGTTAGCAGCCTTGGTCATCAAAAAATAAAAAGAGTGCGTGGACATTTCAC
>DAWR01000104.1 GCA_002506015.1 Candidatus Methanogasteraceae archaeon UBA261
TAAAAAATACCCTGAAAAAGACCCTGAAAAAGACCCAGTTCAGCCAATCATGGACATAATCCACGGTTCAGTCATGAAATATGATATTGCGACGATGAGGATTGGTTTAGAGGCAGTAACAGATCGAATGATCGGAATTATTGATTCGCATGTTGAAAAAGAGATTTCAAGGCGTTTTTGTGATCATTTTGAACGAGTCGGTAGATTGACTGTGAATAAGATGGATGGGGAAGCAGCAGGAAAAGTTATTATAAATTTAGACAATTTTGGAGAATCAACCGCAAAAAAAGTACTTTGGAATGCGGCATTGCGAGCAGCAATGTCTCTTGGAACTGTTGGAAAAGCTGCCACAGAAAAGGGACTGGGGGGTGCGGCATCGCATGCAGCAAGGTCTCTTGGAGACATTGGAAAAGTTGCCGCGAAAAGGCGACTTGAAGGTGTAGCAGGGCGAGCGGCATTCTCGCTTGCATCTATTGGAACCTCTGCCACAGAAAAGGGACTTGGAGGTGTGGCACGGCAAGCCGCATCGTCTCTCGCAGACTTGACAATTTCAAGCGAAACAATCACTAAAACCGAGATACAATACTACAAATCGTCGCTCCAAGAATATGCTCGGCAGTCATTCCGAAAGTTCAGGAACCTCTACGAAGACGAACTCAGAAACCCCCGCCCCCGAAACTCAAATTAACCCCGCGCCACAACAACACCATTACACATGACCCCCATCGAATCCGAATCCATACACATCCAGCCCACATACACCCGCCAGCCCATTCACATAACCCGCGGCAGCGGGTGCCGGGTCTGGGACGCGGATGGAACTGAGTACCTCGACTGTCTCGCAGGAATCGCTGTGAACGTCTGCGGACACTGCCACCCGAAGATCGTTGAAGCAATCCGGAAGCAGGCGGAGACCCTGATTCACACATCGAACCTCTATTACACCGAGCCGCAGATCAGACTCGCTGAGGAGCTCGTGAAGTTAACCGGGCTTGACCGCATCTTCTTCTGTAACTCTGGTACGGAGGCTGCCGAGGCTGCGATGAAGCTTGCCCGCCGTGTGACTGAAAAGACTGATTTCATCGCAGCAGAGAACTCGTTTCACGGAAGAACTCTCGGAGCACTCAGCCTCACGCACACAGAGAAGTACCGAACGCCCTTTGAGCCTTTGATCCCTGGCGTCACATTCGTGAAGTACAACGACGCATCAGCGATAGAGGGGGCGATCACCCGGGATACCGCCGCGGTGGTCCTCGAGGCGGTTCAGGGTGAGGGTGGGATCAAGATTGCATCGAAAGAGTACCTGCGAGAGGTCAGGGAGATCTGTGACGCGCGGGACGTCCTACTGATAATCGATGAGGTCCAGACCGGGTTTGGGAGAACCGGAGCGTGGTTTGCGTACGAGCATTACGGAATCAAACCTGATATCATGACGATGGCAAAAGCCCTTGGCTGCGGTTTTCCGATCGGTGCGATGGCGGCACGCGAGGATCTTAAGTTCGAGCGCGGCGATCACGGCGCAACTTTCGCGGGAGGTCCGCTCGCATGCGCGGCGTCGCTTGCAACAATCGATGTAATCCGGAGCGAGGGGCTTGTCGAGCGCTCGGAGGTGCTTGGCGCGCACCTCTTGGAGGGGCTCCAGTCGATTGAGTCGCTTGCCGGAAACCGGGTGCGTGAGGTGCGCGGCATCGGACTCATGGTCGGAATGGACTTTGAGTCGGGGTGCGGCAAGCTTGTTAATATGGCAAGAGAACGCGGCGTTCTTCTCAACTGCACAGCTGACACAGTGCTAAGGTTCCTGCCGCCGCTTACGATAACAGATGAAGAGATCGAGCAGGTTCTCGGGGTTATCCGGCAGATTGCGGAATCATCTGGTGCGTGACACGTCCAACCTGCATAAACGACCGCCACAATCACAAGATTCATTATACCCACCGCACGAGTATATCACGGTATCGATGAAAGAAGCCAGCTTCTACGAAAAACTCGCAGACAACAAGGTCCGATGCAACCTGTGCAACCATTTCTGCACAATCGCTGAGAACAAAAGAGGAATATGCGGCGTCAGGGAGAACAGAGAAGGCGTCCTGTACAGCATCTCATACGGCAGGATTGTTGCAACCGGTGTCGATCCGATCGAGAAGAAACCGCTCTTCAATTTCCTTCCCGGAACGGAATCATTCTCCGTAGCGACCGCTGGGTGTAATATGAGGTGCCGCTGGTGCCAGAACTGGCAGATCAGCCAGCTCAAGACCCGCGACGTGCCTGGTCACGACGCAACCCCTGCGGAAGTGGTCGGAATGGCGATTCAGCGTGGTTGCAAGACCATGGCATACACATACACGGAACCAACCGTTTTTCTGGAGTTCGCGCTCGATATGATGAAGATTGCGCACAGATCGGGCATCAAAAATATCTTCGTCACAAATGGCTACACGAGCGAGGAAGCGCTACGGGCGGTTGCCCCATATCTCGATGCTGCCAACATCGATCTCAAGGCTTTCAAAGACGAGACTTACAGGAAGCTGTGCGGAGCAACGCTCGAACCGGTGCTCAACACGATCCGGCTGTACCGGGAGCTCGGGATCTGGGCAGAGGTGACGACGCTTGTTGTGCCGGGCGTCAATGACAGCAAGGAGGAGTTAAAAGAGATTGCCGGGTTCATCGCAGATGTCGGCATATGGATTCCATGGCATATCAGCCAGTTTTATCCACAGTACCGATTTCTTGATGCGCCTCCGACTCCGGTCGATGTTCTACACCGGGCAAGAAAGATCGGGATTGACGAGGGGCTAAGGTACGTGTACGAAGGAAACATTCCCGGAAAGGGGAACGAGAACACGTACTGCTATCAGTGCAAGGAACTTCTGATCAAGCGGTTCGGCTTCAGCATCGTCGAGAATCGAATCAAGGACGGAAAATGCCCCAATTGCGGAGCAGAGATTGATGGGGTATTCTGAGGGTGAGGGCATCATTCGCATGCAGTGGCGTTTGCACCTTTTTCAATCAAACCCCTGCATGGTAAATCGTTGATACCAACGTCAATAACCCTAATCGGTCTTCGTTCAGGATGGGTATCCAGTGCACATTCGAATCCAGCGCAACTCTTATCTCAAACAGCACCAATGTCAACAAACGAGATGATCTAATGGAGAGTGAACTGTACAATAAGATCCTGATTGCAACCGATGGTTCGGACAACACCGAAAAGGCGATTAGATATGGCATGGAACTTGCCTGCATCGCAGGCGCGGATGTTTGTGCTGTGTACGTACTCGATTCTGGCGCGTTCGCGTCCCTGCCTGTTGATGCTGCGTGGGAGAATATGTACGAACTCTTGCGCACCGAGGGTAGAGAGGCTCTGAAAATAATCGAGGATATGGGCGAAAAGTCCGGTGTGCCGGTTGAGTGCAGCGTTCTGGACGGACATCCCGCGCATGAAATCGTGAATTATGCACAGGAGAACAATATTGACCTGATCGTGATAGGCACGCTCGGGAAGACCGGACTGGACCGGATCCTCCTTGGTAGTGTTGCAACCGCAATCATCCACAGGTCCACAATCCCGGTGATGGTCATTCACGCTTGAGTTAGGGGCGAGAGACGAGCCGAATTAGACGGGCAGGATCAGGATCAATACGGGTGAGCACTTGTTGCGGTACAATGAAAACACGAGGTATGGATAAAGCATACCGAAACGAGAAGTTGAAGAAATTGTTTTGCTTCACGCCGCCGCAACTTGAGATTTTCAATAATGAAAAAACAATAGCCACAATAGCCACAGAGTGGCTCCTCTCTCTGTTCTCTATCTGCTCTGTGGCTGTATAATATCTTGATATTGAGCATGCCCGACTTCAGATGGGTGTGGGCTAACCGAGACTGTTGGGCGTACTTTGCGGTAAACTATCTGGTTATCTGCTCTTGACGTCCCTTCAGATTCTTGAGGATATCTTCTGAAAGCTTCTTCTTCAGCCGCATGTACTCGACTCCTGAGACGCCGATCTGACCCAGCACTGCGTCGCGCATGAAACACGGCTTCGTGAGCTTGCAGCACCATATCAGCGTTCCGAAGCAGGTCTGCTGCCCACCGAGTGCAAGCGGTGTCTCGCGTGAGAGTTCCACCTTCAGATCCGCGAACTCTTGTGGCGTTATTCCATGTTTATCGAGCACATGATGAATCGCGCACGGTTTCACAGGCAGACAGCAAAATGTGAGTGCACGGTCGTCCCCGCCGCTACAGATGTGCTTTGGTGCGTTATACCATCCGGTCTGTTCCTGAAAGGTGCTGACAGCGTGAACAAGGTTGTCAATTGTCTCCGGATTGTTCAGCGCTGCTCTCGCAACCGAGACCATGTCCGCGCCATAACCAAACATGTCTTTTGCGCTTCTGAAATCCACAACCGAGTTGTTGCCGACGATCACAAGGTCTGTAACATTCCTTGTCATCTTGATCGCGCGATGGTCAACGCCTGCCCCGGGTTTCATGGCATCGATATGGATCATGTCAGCCCCGGCAGCCTCAATTGCAATTGCGAGCTCTATGTCATCAACGACACCGGATCTAGTCTTTACAGAGAGGACAACCCCTGTCTTCTTGAGCGCCGAGAGTACCGATTGTAATTTCTCCAAGTCGTGAAGCATGGGTTCTCCCACGCCAATATCGGTCATTTCGGGCTGTCGGCAATGGCAATCGATCTCGATAATTGCGTTATGCTCCTTTGCGAGGATGGCTGCCTCCAGAAGAGGCGAAATCTCCGTGCTGCGGACGTTGATTGCGATCGCCGGGGGATCCTCCATCTCTTTCACACGTTCAAGCTCGTTTCGCAGATGTTCAATTGGTTCCGGTGTCACAAATTCGGCACGTCCGCGCTCTTTGATGCGTGCTGCGGAATCATTGGTTGCGGTGTCCAGATTGTACCCGCCGATTATGGCGAGACCCGCACTCATAGCAGCATCTCTCATGAAATCAACGTCTACTATGCCAGCCATCGGCGCAAGCGCGATCGGGTTCTTTATCTGAATATTGCCAGCGTGTATCTCAAACTCAGTCAAATGAATGCCTCAATCCGCTGATATTGAGAGACTGACATATCAAGGTTATGGTCGCCAGCAACTATATCCACCATAGATTTATTAACGAACGGTTCCAAGAACCGATGTGCTCGTACCCCCTGCGGGGGTTGCCCAGCCAGGTCAAAGGCGCTAGGTTGAGGGCCTAGTCTCGTAGGAGTTCGTGGGTTCGAATCCCATCCCCCGCATCCATCCACAAATCTTTTCTCGGCACACCGTAATTCGGAGTACCTGTTCAGCTATACTCCACACCGCCGCAACTTGGGATGTTCAATGATGGCAAACAATAGCCACAGAGTGCACAGAGTTCACAGAGGAGACTTACCCCCCGCTCTTTGTGCACTCTGCGGCAGTATGAGGTGTACACCATGAAAATCGCAGTTTGCGCCGGTGATGGGCACAGGTAGGGAAAAAATTAAAGCAAACGAAGAGGGACAAAGGATCTGCAATGATTTTAGGAAATTTAACCGAAGTTCCGGCAACGGATCCGGAAACTTTACTCAGATTGAGGGACAGCGTCTATTCTGACGACCTGTTCATAACCGCAGTTGCCAATCTCGATATCTTTTCATGGCTTGATGAGAATCCGGCAGATATGCAGAAGATCTGCTCCTCATTGCAGATTGAAGAGAGACCGCTAGACGTGATGCTCACTCTTTTCAAGTCACTGGGCTTAATTATGGAAAAAGAGGGTCGATATCATCTGACCGAACTTTCGAAAGATCATCTGAGCAAGTCGTCTCCGTGGTTTTTGGGACCATACATCTCTTCGTTGAAAGAAAGACCCATCTGTTCCGAGATGTTGAAGGTTTTGAAGACTGGCAAACCTGCAAACTGGGGCGCAAAGAAGGATGCGAGGGAGTGGTCACTTGCAATGGAGGACGATCTTTTTGCTCGAGCTTTCACGGCAGGCATGGACAGTCGTGGTGCCTACCTTGCTCCGATTCTTGCGAAAACGATCGATTTATCCGGGTATAGCAGGTTACTGGATATCGCAGGCGCATCCGGCATTTATTCAGCGGCTATCGTATCACAACATCCCCATCTAACTGCATCGGTCTTTGAAAAGCCCCCGGTTGACCGGATTGCTAAATACTCGATAGACAAGAGGAATTTGTCGGATAAAATCGGCGTGATCTCTGGAGATATGTTCAGGGATGAGTTTCCTCGTGGGTTTGATGTCCATCTCTTTTCCAACGTCTTGCATGATTGGGATATTGGAGATGTCAGGACGCTACTTGAAAATTCGTACAGGAATCTAAATCCGGGTGGTAGAGTAATGATCCATGGTGCCCATCTGAATGCAGAAAAAAGTGGTCCTTTGCCGGTAGCTGAATATTCCGTTCTGATAATGTTCTCAACTGAAGGTAAATGCTATTCGATTTCCGAAATGGAAGAAATGCTGGATGAGACTGGATTTTCTGAAATAACATACGTGCCGACAGTTGCGAATCGGAGTGTTATCATGGGAGAAAAATTAGTGTAATTATATTTATATTACTACATTTTTAGTATGTGTTTAGATGATGCAGAAAAACCACAAGATTTTACGAGATTAGCACAAGAGTACGATATTAGACCGGGTACATTGGTTAGTTTTATAATTTATATTTTATTCCTTCATACTCTCCCGTGAAAATCCGTGTAATCTTGTGGTTGGCTAAACATGCACCATCTTGGCAGTTCCACACCACCACCCAACCCAACCTAATCGTGGCACGGCTGGAGTCAATTGACAACCCAAAAACGTATTGAACCATATCCCATCAATAGATACACCTGATGCATACGAAGACATATCAGCCGGACAAACCGGTCGCAGCATGGAGATCATCTGATCGGATGGGGGATAGCGTGGTACCCACCCTCACAATCATTCTCAGAACGCGAGGCTGCTATCTGGCGAGAAGCGGCAATGGCTGCACGATGTGTGGTTTCATCCGTGATAGCGCAACTGTTCCGCCAAAGCCCGCGGATCTGATCGCACAGTTCAGGAATGCGATGACCCGGCGCCCTGACAACAGGCAGTTCATGGTGAAGATATTCACGTCGGGCAGTTTTCTGGACACAGGTGAAGTGCCGCCTGAAGTGCGATCAGCGATTCTCGGAGAGCTTGATTGTAATTCAGACGTTGTGAAGCTGGTTGTTGAGACAAGACCGGAATTTGTGACGCAGGAGATGATTGCTTCCTGCAAACAGGAGTTTCGTAAGAACTTTGAGATTGCAATCGGAGTTGAGACCAGTAACGATGGGATTCGGTTGGAATGCATTAACAAGGGGTTTTTATTCAATGACTTTGTCCGTGCGAGCGAGATTGCACACCGGCTCGATTCAGGCGTCAAGGCGTATCTGCTCCTGAAGCCGCCCTTCCTATCAGAGGGCGTTGCGATCAGAGACATGGTCCAATCTGTGCGCGATGTCTCAAAATACGCTGAGACTGTCTCAATTAATCTCTGCAATGTCCAGAAAGGTACGCCTCTGGAGAGTCTCAAAAAGCGCGGCGATTACCGCCCGCCATGGCTCTGGAGTGCAATATCGGTTTTGCGGCGTACGAAAGAAGAGAACCCCGATCTCATAATCACGTCGGATCCGGTCGGCGCTGGTTCGCGGCACGGACCGCACAACTGTGGACGATGCGACCGGGACGCGGCTGATGCGATCACCCGGTTCTCGCTTACGCAGGACGTGGGTGAGTTGTCTGTTGAGTGTGATTGTCAGGAGTTGTGGCAGAAGATTGTTGAGCTTGAAGATGTGAGTTATGGCGCGCCACTGCTCGTGAGTTGAAGCGGATGGCTGGCGATTTTCCGCAGGATTCCGAGACATCGCATTCAAAGGGAAGTTGGGTTTAACGGTAGTAGAGGTGGTTAATGTGCTCACTCAATATTGCGTGGATAGTCATATATCAGACCACGAGATTGCACAAGATTAACACAGAAATCTTGTGGTTAAATGAACACGCACAAAACGCAATAATAACCGTAGAACTGTGTCGATGTACGGGGATGCCGATGTAAACTCCGATTATCAGAATATTACGACGGGCTTATTGAACAAGCACAGTATCGAGAACCGTGTCACCGTCATCAATGCGCACGCCCTTTTTTCGGAAGAACCTAACAACGTTCTGAATGTCTCGTGCCAGAAACTCCATGGCATTCGGATGATCAAGGGTAACAGACTGTCCCATGTCGATGAAAACGACCTCAGAACCATCCATTAAGATGTTGAACTCGCTCAGATCAGAATGTACGAGATTTGCCTGATATAACTTTCGGACGTAGTCCATGGTGGTATCATACGCCTCCTGTGCCTGATCTCGGGTCAGCGGTACCACTCGCAGTTGCTGCGCGGGGATCTCGTCACCACCTATGAACTCCATCAGAAGAACGTTATTTCTCGTGTCAAACGGTTTCGGAACACGCACACCCGCCGAATTCGCCTTTTTCAAGTTCCGCATCTCTTTTTTCGTCCATGTGAATACGATACTCCGTTTCTCATGGCGTATGTTCTTGAATCTAGGATCCCCGATCAGATACGATTGCATTGCCCGAAAATTGCTCGTAGAAATGCGATAGACCTTTACAGCGATCTCCTGCTTTCGCTCGCATCCGAGCGCATGAAACACATTTGCCTCCTTACCCGTGCTGATCACGCCGCCAAGCACATCTATGTAACCTTTGTTTGCGAGATGGTACAACGTCTTCAGCGTAGATGTATCAAAAACACCATCAATAGCTTTTAAGTCTTCAGAATCCTTTATTCTGATCCGAGATTGATCCACTGCTCGATCAATCTCTTTCACTCGTTTCCTAACTTCCACCATGATTCAGGAAAGGTATCCACGGCGTCTGAGCCAGTCCGCCTGCGGCGCGGTGTATCGCCAGATCACATCCGCCTTCTCATCCTGAAACGACCACGGGACGATGATGACAACATCGTTTTCGCGAATCCATATCCTCTTCTTCATTCTTCCGGGTATCCGTGCGATCCGCACAGTCCCATCGAGACATCTGACCTTCAGATGGAGTGCCCCAAGCATCGATTCCACCGTTGCCAGTACCTCACGATCTTTTGGGCGTGGGATCCGGACGCGTACTACAGGTGCATCTGGCACCTTCTTCTTTTGTCTACCCAGGCACAACACCTCTGTACATACATTGCATGAATTCCCAATTGTTGCTAAATGTATATAAATCATGCACAACCACTCCGACTTGATGACGGTAATCCGAGATCCGATTCACGGATACATCGAACTCTGCGAGGTTGCACTCTCGCTGATCGAGACGCCGCGGATGCAGCGGTTGCGCCGCATCAAGCAACTCGGACTTACAAATTTCGTGTATCCGGGAGCGAACCATACCAGATTCGAGCATTCGCTTGGCACATACCACCTCGCAAACTCGCTCATGGGCGGCATGGGTGATGAAGCCGGAACCGATGACGAACAGATGGAATTACGGGTCTCTGCCCTGCTTCATGACATCGGACATGGACCGCTCTCGCATGTGACCGAGAAGATCATCAAATTGCATACCGGGAAGTCGCACGAGGATGTTCTCCCGATCTTAAGAAGTGACTTCGCAGAGATTTTTGAGAAGTATTCAATCAACATTTCGAGAGTTGCGAAGCATATAAAAGGAGAGACTGGTTATGGGGCTGCTTTGAACAGTGAAATAGATGTTGATAGGATGGATTATCTTGTAAGGGATGCGCATTACACGGGAGTTCCGCTTTCAGTCGATCTTGTTCGGTTGATTCATGAAATGCAGTTTATGGACGAAAAACTCGTAATCAGGAGCGGGGGAGTCCGTGCTGCGGAGTCACTTCTGCTCTCGCGGTTCCTGATGCACCCGACCGTGTATTTCCACCATGTGACCCGCATCGCTGAGTCGATGTGCGTGCGTGCAATCGAGCGCATGATCGAGGATGGTTTCGATGCGCGGACGCTCTCCATGATGGACGATCAGGAACTCTTCTTCAAGATGCAAACATACCCGGGCTATCCATCGGAGATCCGGGACCGCCTTCGCAACCGGAGATTGTTCAAACGCGCCCTCTATGTGGGATTTGATTCCGTCGGCGAGAAGGTACTCAGGCATCGAACGAATACGAGGCGAATTGAGTCAGAACTTGCATCAGATCTTGGAATTGACCCTGATTATATCTTAATCGACATACCGGAGCCACCGGAGATCGCGGAAATAAAGGCAAACATCATGGTTGACCACCAGTTGAAGCCATTAGGCGAGATATCACACATCGTCTCCGCTCTCGGGCACGCGCAGCGGGACAACTGGAGAATGGGTGTGTACACCCCCGCCGAATATCGCGATTCTGTCGGCCGCGCTGCAAGGGAGTTTTTCGGTGTGAAGAAGCACAGACAGTTCAGGCTGGATGAATTGGTCGGATAAACCCCTTTGTTTCAACTGGAGAAGAGCGCGCCTGTTGCGGTTCACTGTCCGCCCCGCATCAACTCCGCGTACACAGCCTCGATTTGATCCAAAATCGTCTTCTGATCGATTCCGAGCATGCCGGCAGCATACATCGCGCCGCCAGCACCGACACCCTCCTTGACCTCGCCCGCCTCATACTTGCGCAAGCCAGCGATTGCCGAATCCGCAAATCCCGGATCAACGACATGGATACGGCATCCGAGATCGCGGATCACCGAATCGAAATCAATCGAACCGTCCTGATACACGTATTTCGTGGTCGCAATCGAGATATTATCCCGATCAATTCCAAGATGTTTCAGCAGTGCAAATACCGCAATCATCTGGGTTCCGCCTGCAAGAACGATTTCACAGTCAGATACTACCATGCCGCGCACCAATCCGACGACCGCTGGCATCATCGGGTCACCAACAGATGCTACAGCACGCATAGGGTCGTTTTTCACCTCATCCAACGTTATGCCTGATGCTCTGATGCCCTGTTGCACCACATCACGCTTGATTTTGAGAGGGTTCTCCCTGCAACTGCTGCTGACACCGTAATCATACCCGAGCGCGGTCAGAACTCCAAGAGCAGTGGTTGTGCCACCAGGGATGCTCTCGCCAATGATAACAGAGTCTGATAGTTTTCCGAGCTGCAAGCCGATCACAGACGCGCTCTTGCTGATTACATCCGGACGCAATACAGCACGCCCGTATCTGATATCGCGCCCGGGTTCGGCGCCAAGATCAATTAACGGCACATTCGGTACGATTCGCAGCCCAGCGTTCACAAAAAAGTAGGGCATGCCAGTGAGTTGTAATGCGGCGCGGGTCATGACCGCAGGGGTTGGCGCGCCACCCGGCTTCATCGGAAGCTCGGGCGTGCTTTGCGGGCTACCATGTACCACGATCTCCGAATCGGCTGCCGGCGTGTAATCGTTCAGTTCGGTGGTTGCGCCGGCAGCCGATATCTTCGGAATCCGGCATGTATCCGTGTTCGATAAGACACAGAGAAAAAGAGGATCGGAGAGTCGATTTCCCACTCTTCCTGTCGAAGTAATCCAGTCAGGGAGCATTGTAACGAATCGCAGAGACCGCAGAGACTTATGCCTCTGCGGTACATCCACGACGATGATTACCCAATTTCACAGGTCGGACGCGGTCAGAACCTTAATTGCAGTGGGGTGCTTGGTGATGTGCCCCATTTCGGCACCTACGAGGTTCTTTACGTTCTTTTCGGAAGCGATGTCCAGCAGACGCTGGGTGATCATCCCGTCGAAGACCACGCTTTCGATGCTGTTTGCGCAGGATTTCAGCGAGCTTGCAAGGTCCCGTACCGAAACTTCACTGATGACCTTGGTATCGGCGTCAAGCAACCGCGCATTCATGGTATCTGCGAGTGCATGTACATGTGTCATGAGGTCGTCGGAACCATTCTGCGGCTTCTCGACCGCGTGGGGTTTCGGGATTGCTCTCTTCTGCACCTTCATACTGCGATCAGGCTTCCGTCTCTTCACCTCGACCGGCTGTGCGTAACTGACAACCGCCTGTTCGATCGGTTCCTTCTGGCGCAGCGATGTGACGATCTCTTTCTGGACGAGTTCCTCCACACCCTTGCCGTCCGGAGCGCGCGCGACGAAATCGATGTCCGCCATCTGGAGCAGCTCCTTGATGATCAGTTCACCGCCACGATCCCCGTCCGTAAACGCGGTGACAGTCTTCTCCTTACAGAGCGGAATGATTGAATCGGGTATGCTTGTTCCACCGACTGCGACCGTATTCTTGATCCCGTATCTCAGCAGATTGAGAACATCTGCCCTCCCCTCTACGAGGATGATCGCATCGGACTCTGTTACGTTCGGACCTGCCGGAAGTTTGTCTTTACTGTATTCGGTGATTTCTTCAACTCTCACCGATTTCTTGACCTCGTCAGCAATCTCCTGGCTTTCGGGAACCGTTTGATTAAACATATCAGTCAAGATATACTTTGCCCGGTCGATGATGTGTTTTCTCTTCGCAGCGCGCACATCAACCATCTTCTCGAGTTCGATCTGCGCGATACATGGACCTACCCGATCGATTGTCTCGAGCGACGCTGCTAGTATGGCAGTTTCAACCCGATCAAGGCTCGACGGAATAGTGATCGTTCCGGCTGCCTTGCCACTCTTGGAGCTAACCGAGACATCTATCCTGCCGATCCGTCCTGTCTTCTGAAGGTCGCGCAGGTCAAGATCGTTGCCCAGCAAACCCTCCGTCTGTCCGAATATCGCCCCAACCACATCGGGTCGTTCGATGATCCCGTCTGCATGGATTGTGGCTTGAATTACGTATTTCGTTGTATCAGAATCTTGCATATAACTCACCCCTGCAATAAACAATAGCCCCAAGATTATATTATCAGCATCGAGACGCTCGCGATGTCAAGACCAACCGTTTATTACGTTCCACGCTCTCTCCTCGCGTTGTGTGTGAATGTGATCGATGAATGGGCGCTGAAAACACTCCTCTAAAGCCATCAATGAGATATCCGGAATGCATCGGTGCCACACAAATAATACTCGTTGACTATTATTATTGTTTGTAAGCAGGTACCGCTTTGTTGATGGTAATATAATAAGGTTGTGGTACTCAACACTGTTTAGCACGTTTTATAATATTCTCTTGCAGTCTCAAAATATGCCCGTCTAGCCCCTCTACGTCTTTTATATCCTTCTGCACCAATTTCTTCAGCCGGGTGCGCAGTGTGGTGTCTGTTGCAACATCACATGACCGCAG
The DNA here is from genome assembly GCA_002506015.1 of Candidatus Methanogasteraceae archaeon UBA261. Classification (GTDB taxonomy): domain Archaea; phylum Halobacteriota; class Methanosarcinia; order Methanosarcinales; family Methanogasteraceae; genus Methanogaster_C. The sequence goes on from DAWR01000104.1 coordinate 13,284, forward strand.
ATATGTGGCGATTCGTGATGACAATTCGTTACCCTTGCGGTCCCAGTCGGTGAGCACGATCACAGAGTCATAAATGCATGCAAGAGTGTCTGTAAAGTACATCAGCGGTTGTCCGTTTGGTGTTACAATCGTGCCGCATACACCAAGATTGCGCAGCGCCGCGACATCGCGCCGCCCTTCTACAACGATCGCCGCACCATTGTCAGACTGCTGCCGCATATCCGCAATTACGCGCTCGATCAGCTCATAGCGCTGAATATCAGCATTTATTCTTGCTGTCATCGTTGAAAAAGGGAAGTAGTATCCGAATTGCGTCCTCTCTATTGATTCCTGCCAGTTCGATTGACTTTTTCGTGCCAGTTGCACCATTCAAACGAATGCTCGCAGAATTTATTCCGAATAACCGCGATAGTTCCTTTACCAGTTGTTTGTTTGCCTTGCCATCAACAGCTTTTGCGGACAATCGTGCATGAATCCTGTTTCGCGATTCATCGTATCCGTCAGGAATCTCGGTCCGTTTGGACCCTGGTGTTACCTTGAAATCAATTACCACGCCGTATGACGTGGCTTTTATGGCGTCTCTGTATGACATATTACCTGACTGACGTATTTGACTTGATTTATGTGTGATTGCCGGTCTCTTGTGGTGGTTGTAGCCCGACGCACTAACTCCGCGAGGTCATCCACTGGATAATTCCGTTGTCGTCGCAGTTACCCTCGTGTCGGGCGCTTGTCACCTGTTCCGCACCGGGGTTGGCTTGGCAGTCATCGCATCAGGTGTACCAATAACTCCTGCAAGGACCTATACGGTGCGGTTATGTGCCCCTTCCTATGCACCGATGATCACCGGATTCACATCAGTCCTCGAAGAAGGGATACTGGTATAGATGACATCATGATATATACTGGTTGCTATAGAAGGAGGAGTTCATGCCAATGCCAGCGTACATCGCGGACTCATCGGTATTCATCCTCGGAATGCCGCTACCGAACCGGATCATCACGACACCCGATGTTCTTCTGGAACTGAAAGACATTCAATCGAGACTGGCGTTTGAGGCGGCGGTTGATTCCAATGTGGACGTGGTGGTTGAAGCACCACTCCCACACCTCGTAGATGAGGTTTATTCGCATGCGAAAGCCACTGGAGATTGCGAGAGGCTGTCTGACACCGACATCGGTCTTCTGGCAAAGACGCTCGAATACAACGGAATCCTATATACTGATGATTACGCGATTCAGAACGTAGCCGGAAGTATCGGCATCAGAACAGAGCCGGTTGTGCAGAAACACATCAAAGAGCGATTCGAATGGGGCTGGCGATGTGTGGGGTGTGGAAGAAAGTTTGAGGGTGGCGACAGCGAACGGGTGTGCCCTGTATGCGGAAGCCGCCTTGTAGGGTACAGAAAGAGGAGAAGGAAATTGAGATGACAACAATTGGTATCGATATCGGAGGTGCAAACACGAAGGTCGCATCAGCGGATGGCGGCGTTACTGAGATACACTATCTTCCACTGTGGAAGAACGCCCCGCTCTCTGACTTGCTATCGGACATTTCAGGGCGCATGAACCCGGATAAGGTCGCTGTCGTGATGACCGGCGAACTCGCTGACTGTTTCGAGGACAAGATTAAAGGGATACGGTTCATCTGCGATGCGGTGAACAGGGCGTTTTCAGAGCGTGAGATATATTATCTCAACAATGAATGCAAATTCGTGGATAGTTATGATGCAAGCCTTGCCGCGGCAAACTGGGCAGCATCGGCGGGCTTTCTTGCCAGGGATTGCGACTGCGTCTTTGTTGACACGGGCAGCACCACAACGGATGTTATTCCGATCGTCGGAGGCGTTGCACGGGCTGGCAGAACTGACTTTGAGCGGTTGCAGCGTGACGAACTGATCTATTCGGGCGTGCTCCGGACGAATCTCGTATCGCTCGTAGATCGGGTCACTTTGGACGGTGTTGCGTGCCGTATATCATCAGAACTCTTTGCAATAACCGCGGATGTGTATCGCGTGCTCGGGCAGATCGAGGGGGTGGATTACACCTGCGAAACCCCTGATCACGCCGGAACAACGGTCTATGAATCGATTCGCAGGATTGCGCGGGTCGTATGTGCGGATACTGGCGAGATTACGGAGTCTGCTGTCTGTGAGATTGCAGAGCAGGTGCGAAAGGCACAGGTTCGGGAGCTCGGAGGCGCGATTGCCGCTGTTCTGAAGCGAAACGGGCTGAATCGAGTCATCGGAACCGGCATCGGCGAGTTTCTGATCAGGGATGCGGTGGACGGGATTCGCGGCGTCGATGATATCGCGTGCTCCTTCATATCCGGGATGTATGGAGAGTCAATATCAAAGGTTTTTCCCGCGTACGCTGCCGCGAAACTGGTTGGATCCGACGTTCAGTGACCGATGCCAATATCTATAATCCACGCAATGATTTGAGCATGCAGCGGGAATCGCATATCGCAGAAAGACTCGCGGAAGAGCAGAAGTCGATTAGCATAGCAGAGTTCTTCGAAAAAAACAGGCAGATGCTCGGATTCGATTCGCTGCAGCGCTGTCTGATCACGACGGTCAAGGAGGCTGTGGATAATGCTCTTGATGCGTGCGAAGAGGCAGAGATTCTTCCAAATCTCGCAATAGAGATCAAACAATCCCGGTCGGGCTCAAATCTCATCGTGACAGTCGAAGACAATGGTCCCGGAATCGTCAGGGACCAGATTCCGATGGTCTTTGCGAAACTGTTGTATGGCTCACGTTTTCACGTCCTGAAGCAATCGAGGGGGCAGCAGGGGATCGGTATCAGCGCATCGGTTCTGTATGCGCAGCTCAGCACCGGAAAGCCGGCAAGAATCATCTCGAAGATCGGTCACAACGAGCCTGCGCACTACTGCGAACTGGTTATTGACACGAGCACGAACGAGCCAGAGATTCTCGAGGAGCGAATCGTTGACTGGGATCCTCCGCACGGCACCAGAGTCGAGCTTGAGATCAAGGCGTCGTACGTGAAGGGGCGACGGCAGTCTGTTATCGAGTACCTGCGAAACACAGCGATTGTGAACCCGCATGCGAGACTCACGCTGACCGACCCGGATTGCGAGCGCATGGTCTTTGAACGGGCGAGCGATCTGCCGCCTGAGCGCTCGAAAGAGATCAAACCGCATCCAGCTGGAATCGAACTCGGGACACTGATCAAGATGCTCAGATACACGGACCGGAAGCGGTTGTCCACATTCCTCAAGGACTCCTTCGTGAGAATCGGGGCTGTGACATCCGAGGATATCTGCTCCCGCGCACAACTGAAACCGGAGTCTGACCCTGGGAAGCTCACGCACGAGGAAATGGAACGGCTGCTCCACGCGTTCAGGAGTGTGAAGATCGGCGCGCCGCCAACCAATTGTCTCTCGCCGATCTCAGAGGATCTGATCTACAAGGGCGTTGAGAAAGAGTACACGGTTGACTTTATAGCGACAATAAAGCGCCCGCCCGCAGTCTACTCCGGAAACCCGTTCCTTGTCGAGGCTTCGATCGCTTATGGCGGCGATCTGCCCGCGGACGGTAAAGCCGAGATTCTGCGATTCGCAAACAGGGTGCCGCTTCTGTACCAGCAGGGCGCATGCGCGGTGACGCACGCAATCGAGCGCATAAACTGGAAGTACTACGGACTTCTACAGCCAGGCGGGTTCCCATCAGGACCGTGCGCGATCCTGGTTCATGTCGCATCCACGAATGTGCCGTTCACATCCGAATCAAAGAATGCGATCGCAGATGTTCCCGAGATTCTGGACGAGATCGAGAATGCGGTGCGTTCAGCCGCAAGCAGGATGCGGAAGTACCTCGGGCGGCAGGATGTTCTTTCAAGACGCAAAGAGAAGGAGAATCTCATCAAAAAAGTGCTTCCAAGACTCGCAACCAAGGTTTCAGAGATCCTTGACCGGGAGGTTCCGAATATCGATCCTGTCGTTGCGAGGATCATGGGCAATCTCCTTGTGAAGCGTTCGATCAAACGAAACGAGAGCAACGGCGGGTTCGATGTCGAGATACAAATCGAGAATCATACCGCTACTGCGCACTCACTGAAGCTGCACGACTTCATCCCCTACGAGATTGCGAGCGCGGAGCCAGAGCCACGCAGGGCAGAGGTCGGGGACAAGTTCGATTATCTCTGGGATGTCTCGCTTCGTTCAGGAGGGCGTGCATGTCTCGCGTATCGCATCGACGATTCGTATGGTGCTGATGCTGATAGTGCTGGTGCGCTCTCGCTTCCGGAGCCGCTCGTTGAGGGTGTGCCTGGTGAACTGGTAACAGGCGCAAAGGTGCTTGGATCCTGAGATTTATGTGGTGGGTATTCGACAGGAGGGGGTGCATGTTACTCT
>DAWR01000184.1 GCA_002506015.1 Candidatus Methanogasteraceae archaeon UBA261
CTTTTTAATTTATTCCGGTCGGTTGAAGAACATGATGCCAATCCTGCAAACACTGGTACGATTGGACTTCCGGAATCAGTGAAATCAGTGTTAATTTGTGGCTAAAAGTTTTATTTGCCACTGATTAACACGGATTATGCAGATTAACGGTGTAAATTGCTTTTTATATCGATAGTGCGTACTTACTCGAGTATTGTGTGGATATCAACATATCAAACCACGAGATTACACAAGATTACACAAGATTAACACAGAAATCTTGTGGAAATCTGTGTAATCTTGTGGTTCCTACCATGCGCTATTGGGCATGTTCGATAGTGCCACATACTGGCAGTTGTGCTTACATACGACAATCCAATGTACCCAGAAAATAATAAAAAGTCTCGAATAAGTCGATATCTGATGTATGGAATATTATTACAGCATATAGATACTATTGCAGCCACAATGCTTATAATGTATTAATATAGTCACCTACTTCAGTAGGTCCGTATGAACTGATATCGGAACTACACGATAACAGGTGAACTATCGTAACAAAGGAGAACTCGGAAATGGCACACAAAACGATGCCAGACATCGTGCGCGGGCATGAGATCTGGCTTGAACACGATAAGCTGCATGCGCATCCCGGAGATACGGTCGAATGCAAGCTGTTCCTCGGGCACAACATGGCAGTCGATGGGATGGCTGATCTCAAAAACGTGAAAGCCGCTCTTTTTGATCCGGCGAATGAGAGACGCGATCTTGCAGTGGATGCTGGAGACGATTGCCTGATTCTGAGATTCGATCCGGTTCTCGATGGATACCACAGTGTTGCGGTTGAGTATGACGCAGGCATATACACAGTGACAGACGATGGCTGGCACATAGGTCCGAAGAGCGACTATGAGAACGTGAAGAGCAGCGGGTACTATTACCAGTATGCCAGGTTAATCATCCCTGTAGGGCATGGGGGATCGAAAGAACTCAATTCGATACCCGGACACGAGCTTGAGATCATCCCGGTAGAGTTCAGACACTATCATGCCGGAGAAGCGATCGAGCTTCGGGTCCTCTACTATGGCGCAGCACTTGCCGGAGCCGTGATAAATGCCGCGCCTGGCGGCGATGGAAGCGATGCAGCTTCCGCGACCACCGACTCTGACGGCATCGCATCGATCAAACTGGATACGTCAGGAAACTGGATCTTCAAGGTTAGACACACCGATCCGGAGAAAGGCGTTGAAAATCGGTATGATGAGAAGGTGATAACAGCTGTCCTGTCTGTTATGGGAGTTCACTAAAGACATTTAGGTGAATGAAATGGAAAACAATATTGGAGTACTGGTACTCGGGCACGGCAGCTCACTGCCATACAACAAGGAAGTTGTGAGCGCTGTTGCTGAGATGATAGGTAATGGCGATGAAACGATGGTTGTTAAAACCGCGTTTCTGAATCTGGACACCCCGACCCTTCACGAAGGGCTGAAGAGTTTTGAAGGGACCGGAGTTGAAAAGATTGTGGCGCTGCCCTGTTTCCTGGCACCGGGTGTTCACACCACACAGGATATTCCGCGGGTTTTAGGGATTAAGGAGGGCGAAAACCAAACCACAGTTGAGCTCGACGGTGGTGAGATCGAACTCTTGTATGCACAACCGCTGGGTGCGGATTCGTGCATTGCAAACCTCGCACGCGAGAGAATCGGAGAGGTTCTTCAAGAGTGATTATGGTGGATGTGGATGCACGATAACGCCGCTATAAAAGACGTTAATCAAACAGAGATGGAATAGGTCTTCTGAGACGTACGATTGCTGCCCCGGGCACGGAATTCAGTCAGAGCAGGAAAAAGAAGCGTGGAACTCTCTTCTGAAACGAGCAATAGGAGTTGAGACGCTAGATGTGCCAGACGAAGGTTTGCGGCACCGGCGTTCTCTCTCCACTCTTGGCAGAGATCGGGCATAATGTAACAGGTATCGACCTCTCAGATGGAATGCTTGGAAGAGCAAAGGAGAAAGCAGATGACCGGAGTCTCAGTGCAGAGTTCAGAATTGATGATGCCGAGAATCTATCATTCGAGGACGAGTTGTTCGATGTTGTCATCAATGGTGCGGCTTTACCGATCATGGATAGTACTACATCAGGGGCTCTAAAATAAAATAGGTGATGTTATGAACAATACCAAGACGATAATAAGGAATTACTGGGATTGTCGGTCGTCAACCTTTGACCGCTCTCCTGGGCACGTCATAGCCAGTGAGAAGGAGGAGAAGGCATGGAAATCCCTTTTTCAGGAGAAGATCGGCGGAGGGGCGAGAGAGATCCTTGACATAGGCACTGGCACAGGGTTTCTCTCAATTATGCTTGCCGAGATGGGGTATCGGGTAGTTGGTCTCGATCTGTCAGAGGAGATGCTGGAGCGTGCAGAGAAGAAGGCGTTGGGTCGAGGTGTTGAGGTTGAGTTCAAGCCGGGCGATGCTGAGAATCTACCCTTCGAGACCGGATCATTCGATGCTATCGTGAATAGAGCGGTCCTCTGGACGCTTCCGGATCCGAAGAAGGCACTTGCCGAGTGGAGGCGTGTCCTGAAACCTGGCGGAAGGCTCTGCTTCTTCCTTCACGAACCACACACCGACGGAATAACAGATCGATTCCGTAGACAGCTTGGGAATATGGTTATTCTCACTATGGAGAGGAGAAATCCGTGGAACCAACTCCATAACAGCGGAAAGTTGGGAGTTGAGCTCCCCTTCAGGGGTGGTGTTGCGCCGCCTGTTATAACGAAGCTTCTGGAGGGGAGTGGATTTGAGAGGGTCGCTGCTGAGCCGATGGCGGAGATTGGCAGGTTGAAAAGGGAGGGCATGCCCCTGTATTCTAAAATATCATCTGGCAAGCATCTTCAGTACTGCTATACTGCTATTAATCCGGATCGTGGAAAAATCTCTTGAGTCATGACTGAAAAGCCAGATGTGCGGGGTGTATGCTTGCGTCCGGGAAATGCAGGATATGAATGGGAGGTGATATATCCTGACTTTCGGTGAATTGAAATAGCCTGTCCTTTTATCGTCACACAACACATGTAGAACTACCGATGATAACGACACGATTGAAGCAATACCTTCGCCACCTAACTGGTAACATTAACATAAATTTTATCATATCTAAATAAAATTTTTCGTTTCTAAATGATTTTTATCGCGGTACATTGCGATCAATAAATTTATACAGTCTGGCATATCAGTCCATGACTGAATGAAAGCACACTATATAATTATCAAACATGGAAAAAGATGTATAGCTGAAGGAATTTTGAAGATCAAGAACCTGATATGTTCTGGTGGTGGGCACCATGTTTGATCTTTCTGCAATCATGAGCTGTTTAACTATCTGTCTGGACACGACAACGTTAGCCCGCTTGAGAGTTATCGTACCTGCCATGTTAGCGGTTATGTTTCAAATGAAAGTAGGACACTTTATATGTGATGCAAACCTTCTATAAATCAACCCATGTATAAAATAAGTGTCTAAAATGAATAAGGAATTATTAATCTCAAAACGTAAAAAAGCAAAAGAACTGCACGAGAACGGCTGGAGTAACCGTAAAATAGCACGCCATCTACTGGTGAGCAAAGATAGCGTAGGTAAATGGGTGCGGATGGATGAAAGAGAGGTATTGATCGACAACCGGGGCTGGGAAAAAGGGACATCGAGAAAATACGCGCCCGAAACAAAACAGCAAATTATAAGAATAAGAGAAGACATGGAGAAAGAAGACAGCTATTTCATCGGTTCGGAAGTGGTCAGGAAGAATTATGAAAACCAGACCGGCGAAGAGGTCACGAAGTCTTATGTAGATCGTGTATTGAAAGAGGCGGGGCTGGTGAGAAGCCCGACGAAGAAGAAAAAAGGACAGAGCAAGTACATGAAATATCCGGAATATACGCTGACCAAATTGGGCAAAAGTATGATGAGTATCGATTTCATCGGTCCAAAGTATCTCAAAGGCTATGACAACCGAATTAATTTCCTCTCATGCAAATACATCCGCCCTGAAAAGCTTGGCATAGTAAAGAGGATTGGCGGACAGACTACTGAACAGGCGATACGAACATTGGACGAAATATGGATGTCGCATCCGATCCCCGAAATATTGAAAATAGATAACGATTCCGCATTCGGGGCTAATCTGCCGCATGAAAAGTACATCGGCAAACTCGCGTTCTTCCTGCTTAATTTGGGCGTTTATCCCCTCTACATAGCCCCGAGAAGTCCGTGGAACAACAGCCAGGTGGAAGGATTTAATAGCGTCTTCTCGAAAAAATTCTGGAACAAACTGCAATTCAGCGATGAACAGGAGATTGATGTCAAGATCATGGATTTTAACGTCGCTTATGAAAAATATTCCCGATTGATCTCGAACAATCCGGAACTCGAAGAGGAAGATGTCAGGTATATGGGCGATTTTAAAGACGTGGATCTGGAAAATAATCACGTTAAATATTTCAAGGCTGATAAAATCTACTTTTTACGGATTGTGAGGCGAAAGAACGATAAGGGTAGTGATGAAGAATACGGATTCATTGACATTCTGAAACACGAGATAAAATTGCCGAAGGATTTGATCAATCTATTTGTATTTTGTATTATTAATATCAAACTAAAGCAGCTTAAAATTAATATTGAACTGGATGATGGATCTTTGAAGGAGATAAAATTAGTGGCATTCACAATCAAAAATGTTATATATAATTAATCATAATTAGATAAATATGACCATGTTAGGGTCCTACTTTCATACCAAACTCAACCGCTAATAAGCAGATGTTCTATCGCAAGAGTGATCCATTTTCGTTCTGCGATGACTAAAACGTTTTCAGAGTCGGGAGATGCCATAGTTTCGATATCGGCTTTCATTCTTTTGAGTTGACTTAGAATTCGCATTCCCACAACGTTTTTTTGGAACGCGGCGTATCTCTCTTTGAAAACAACTTTTCCAAGGTTCTTGACGAAATGGTAGTGGCATATTTGCTGCCCCGCCCCTGGAAAAGCCTCAGTTGCAGCATCACGAATTTGTTTGATCATATCTCTAACGACAACGATTGGAGTTCCGTATAACGAGTTCAACGCTTGCAGAAAAGTCTTTACGTACTTTTTACTTTCCGTTGGGATGATTTGAGTATCCATAGTGATCATAGTCTCACCTTCTTTTGCCATAAACACAATTTCGTTGCCTGCCTCTCCGGTTCCGTCCAGATGAATCCTTACACCACCCCGTTTTTCAAAAGAGGCGCTTATTTGAGGTACATGCCTTTTG
>DAWR01000207.1:0-4397 GCA_002506015.1 Candidatus Methanogasteraceae archaeon UBA261
GCACAACCTCCGCAAACGACCGCCAGCGCCCACGCATCCACGTCCTCATCCGCCGCCGCGAAACCGGGAATCGTGATTAAGAACCTCACGCATACCTTCGACGACGGAAAGGTCGGGCTGGATGACATCAACCTCACAATTCCGGAGCGCGACTTTGTGGCGCTCATCGGGCACAATGGCGCAGGAAAGACAACCCTTGTTAGCCATCTGATCGGGCTTCTGCGCCCGAAAGCGGGAACGATTGCAATCAACGGCGAGGACATATCGAAGACGCCGGTGGCAGCGATTGCCAGGAAGGTCGGATACTTATTCCAGAACCCTGACAACCAGATTTTCACGGATAGCGTCATTCAGGAGCTCGCATTCGGTCTGAAGAACATCGGACTTAAGGAGGACGCAATCGAGGAGCGGGTAAACATGGCTATTGCGATGATGGAGCTCGAAGAGTTCAGAGACCGACATCCGCACTCGCTCAGCCGGGGTCAGCGCCAGCGTCTTGCTGTGGCATCCATCCTTGCGATGGAGCCGGAGATAATCGTGCTCGACGAGCCCACAACCGGTCAGGACTGGGGGCACGTGAACAAGTTCCTGCGGCAGATCAGGCATCTGAACGAACTCGGAAAGACGATCATCCTGATAACCCACGACATGAACCTCGTGGCAGGCTATGCCAGACGGACGGTTGTTATGGACAAAGGCAGGATCGTATTAGACGGGGACACGAGATCTGTCTTTTCAAAGCCGGAAATTCTGGGAAAGACCGGAATAACACTGCCCGTTATTACCCGACTCTCGCCCGACCTCGGAAAAGAGGGACTGGACGTCACGCCACTCCTGACTGTCGAGGAGTTGCGAGAGATTCTGAGCGGGGATGGGGTGCAGGGGGCTGAGAACTGGGAAACAGGGTGATGCGGGGGTCGATTTTTAGTATGCCACAGTATCGATTGTGGCATCTGGTTGAGTTGTAACCGAACAGATATACACCTCAACCATACCCAGCGGTCTCCCTCCTACATCCCACCTCTATTCACCACCCGCTCACTTCATCAGGTCAACCCCATCATTCGCAGCTCAACGGGTATACTTCCGCATCGTAGACATGGTTTAGCAGCAGCGCAACATCCGACATGTCGATCTCGCCTGCGCCGTTGACATTCCCTGCCCACTCGCAACTCAGTGGATATCCGCCTACATCGTAGACATGGTTTAGCAGCAGCGCAACGTCTGACATATCCACATCACCTGCGCAATTGACGTTTCCGCGCTTCACGGACTGCGAAGCCCCGTCTGTCCACGTTGCCGGATGGATCGTTTCACCAGCGATCAGTCGCTCGATACCCTCTTCACCTGCGAAGTGCAGCGGACTCGTACTCGCACCTGCACTTGCACCCGTTCCGGTACGGTTACACTCCAGAGTGATTGTTGCGAGTAATAGTCCGGTGCCGCTCGATCTGTTCAGATCCGTTCCGCCGATGTAGACGTAGTCCATGTGATGCCCCCAATCCGCGTACGTCGGTGTGATGCCCCCTGCGAAACGCACATCGGTTATGTTCACGGATTCGTAATCGAACTCAACAATCGTCGACCATGTGTCGATCTCGTCGGTCGCATCGAGCATGATTCGGACGGTCGCATTGCCGCATTCGGGTATATACACCGTCTGCGGCTCAAAGTAGACATTGCCCGCACCCGATAGTGCCGATGCTGGCGATGCCGACACTGCAAGAAGCAGTGCCAGTGCCAGTGTCAGCATTGGTGCCAGTGCCAATGCCCCTGAAAATATCGATATGGTTTTGGTATTCATAGTATGCACCCCTTTATTGGTCGTGGTGTTGCGATGTGACGGCAGCTAAGCGGATACTGTTCCGGGTTTATAATGTGCGCTGCCAGCAGCTTGACATCAGCCACATCGATCCCACCATCGCCGTTAACATCGCCCGCGTATTCGTCGATTGGATATTCATCCGGCTCAGCCACGTGGTTCAGCAGCAGTTGCGCATCAAGGACGTTTACGGCGCCATCTCTGTCGAGATCACCGCACATCGCCTGAATCAGCGGCAGATAGTCCTGATTCGAGCCGTCCGAAATCGCATAGCTGAAATCGCCGAAACCATCACCGTCACAATCGTTATCAGCACCGGCATAATCGCTCCAGCAGTTCCCGCCAATTGTGGGACCTCCCACGATGTTGGGTCCTGCCGTCTTCGCTTTGTTCCAGGTGTTTTCACCGTCGTCAGCCGCGTTCATGGCATTTGCGAGGTAGTTGTCGTAGATCAGATTCTCGTTTGAGGATAGTAAATCGATTCCGATCTCGTTACCGGAGAGAATGTTTCCTGTGATCACTGCTCCGCTCAGAGCACTCAGACGAACGCCGCCCGCATTGCCCCGTATATTGTTCTGGGTTATCTCAATGCTGTTCGAGGTCTCCGGATCCAGGGCTATAGCCATAGCCACGCCGCCCGCCGCAGGTGGTATGGCATATCCCATCTCAAAATCCCCCATCGCTCCCGGAATCGTGCAAACGGCTGGCGGGGTACTCCAATCAGGTGACGCACCAACACGCATGGCGCTATCGCCAGCGGCGGCGTCGGTGGCAATAGTGACACAAATACCGACGCCGGCATCTGCATCGGCACCGCGGATGTGTGTGCGAGTGCTGGTTCCGGATTCGATCACGACCCCATAACCGCTATTGTTGGCAACCACGTTGCTTGTAATTGAGAGATTCGCAAAGCCATACACCTTAATACCGTGCGCAGAACCCAAAGCAGCGTTCTCTGCGATGTAGTTCTCAGAGACCGTTACTCCGGAGCCTCCATCCAGATAGATGCCGCATCCCGCATCACCGCTGACCCCATTGTCAACAAGCCGGTTCTTCGCGATATTCAAGATGGAAGAGTGCATTGCGGCACATATTCCATGATATGCGTTGTAAGATGCGATGTTATCTAATATAGTCGTATCAATGGATGCATTGTAGACATACACCCCCTGATAGCCGTTATGCGCCAGGGTGTTGTTTCGTATCGTTGTGTTGTCGGCACCCCACGGCACGATTCCGTGTCCGTCCTGTCCAGGGGTTCCGCCACGGTTACCGATGTGGTCAAAAACCGTGTTTTCGTGTATCTTGTTGTAATTGCACGATGGCTTGTAGAGCCAGAAGCCGTCACTGTTGTTGTAGATTGTGTTTTCGTAGAAGTCGTTCTGGGACGACGATTTTGCGAGGAGTATTCCGGTGTGCACGTTTGAGCTGACAGTGTTTGTGCAGACGGTGTTGTTGTGCGAGTTAGCAATGTATATCCCGTTGCGACCGTTTGAGCTTACGGCGTTGCCTGCGATGCGGTTATCTGTTGAATTGGGCAGGTAGATTCCGTAGTGATTGCCGGACACGTTGTTATCGAAGAAGTTACAGTGGTTTGCGCCGTTGAGATAAATCCCCGTTCTGTAGATTGTTGCCCCGGTCACAGTGAACCCCGCAATCGTGACGTGATCACTGTTCACACAGAAGACATCAGAACGCGGCGACTTCGCAATCACCGTCACCACATCGGAACCGTCCCCCACAAGCTTGAGTTTCCTGGAAACGTTCATGTTCCCTGAGTACGTTCCGGCATGCACGTAGATCGTGTCAAAATCGTTTGCGCTGTCGATCGCATCCTGTATCGAGCCCCCTGAAAACACGTTCCAGTCTGTTGCACCTGCGCTGCAGGTGAGCGATGTACGCAGTATTATTGCTGCAATTGTATGTTTCATGTCCCATTCTCCGGTCAGCCCGTGTTGGCATGCAGGGTATGCCTGGAACGCATGGTGTGCATGGCTTAGCAGGCACAGTTCAGCGGGTATCCTGTCGGATCTGCGATGCGGTTCAACAGGAGCCGCACATCGGGTACGTTGATTTCGCCAGGGGGATTGGCTTCACCTGCGCATAGTGAATCGCCGGGTTTTTAGACTCTGTGATCCACTCATCCTGAATCTGCAAGAGATCCATACACGTGTGATCGATTATGATTGCATCTACGCACACCTGTAGAACCCGCACCATGATTGTGATCACCACAACCAACCTTGCCATATTCTTCATGATCTCAATACCCAAATCGTTCAGCGGATACACGCCAGCACTTTCACTGCTGCAAATCTCCGCGTCGTGGCGTGTAAATCCCCAATACCCTGTACCTTAATATCCTACGTATCCTACGTATAAAAAATTAACTATTGCCATTCCACCGAAACCAGCCACATACTTATGTAATATTATGTGGGTCTCTATATAGCCATATAAGACCGCAAGATTACACAGATTTTCACAAGATTTCTGTGTTAATCTTGTGTGATCGTGTGGTTTTGTACGCGGATATCTATACAATATTGATTAAGCACTCTTAAAACCTGTTACA
>DAWR01000207.1:4514-5692 GCA_002506015.1 Candidatus Methanogasteraceae archaeon UBA261
CTTTTGTGCATGGTAGCGTGGATCGGCAAAGATGGCGATTGGGTGTGAGCACTATGAAGATCACTTGCGGTGCTTAACCGAACACAGATGCATAGCTACCGAGCATATCCCCTGCCACGACACCCGACCGGATTTTCAGCCCAAAATGATCCGAATAACGACTATGCGCCGCACACCGACCTGCCCTACACCAGAAACCGCTTCGTAATCGTAGTGAGATTGCTGCATCCGTTTTCCGTCACCACCACCAGATCCTCAAGCCGGATACCGCCCATTTCACCATACAACCCGGGTTCAATCGTTATCACGTTGCCGGCTTCGAGCACCTCGCCGCCGGTTCCGATGGACGGGTCCTCATGAACATCGAGCCCGACTCCATGTCCCGTCGAATGCGTGAACATGTCCAGATACCCATAATCCCTGAAGCAATCACAGACAGCGTCGTGAACATCGCCTCCGGATACGCCGGCACGCACCGTCATGAGTCCGACAGACTGCGCATCCAGCACTGCATCGTACATCTCGATCAGTTCCTGAGACGGGCTGCCCCGTGCCACAGTCCGGGTCATGTCTGCGTAATACCGCTCTTGTGAAAGACGCGGAAAGATGTCAATTACGATGCTCTCATCCACTCGCAGTACGCCGGTTCCCACGTTGTGCGGATTTGAGGCGTCCATTCCGCCTGCAACAATTGTGCTCTCTGATTCACACCCACAATCAATCAAGGTGTGCTCAATTACCGCCCTGACCCGCTCTGATGTGAGGGGCTGGTCAGAATTAGAATTAGAATCAGAATCAAAGAGCACGCCATCCACGACTTTCGCTCTTCGTATTGCATCGATTGCGGTTTGCATGGCGTTTTCGCAGCATGCTTGCGCTTTTTTGATCTGCCCTATCTCGCCACTGCTTTTTACGGATCGCAGTTTTGCAATCGGGCTTGGAACCGGGATGATTTCAACCCCGTGGCTCCGCAGTGCATCCGCAATGGATACCGGGAAATTGTGCGGGACGCTGACCCTGGTTACTCCTTCATCATGCAACAGTTCAAAGACGACCACGTTGTACGCCGCACCTCTCCCGTAACGCTTCAGTTTCCCGATTATGTCATAATCTGTTGTCGTGCGAATATCACTGATCTCTGATTCCATACGGGCACGACCGAGTTCCATCTGCGATAT
>DAWR01000207.1:5849-10196 GCA_002506015.1 Candidatus Methanogasteraceae archaeon UBA261
TGAGAAGATTTATGTCGAATGGAGTGAAGAGATATGTGATGAGTGTGTATCGGTGGTGCGGATGATTGAGGCGATCAGGGCGATATATGAATTTGCTATGAAGACGGGGTGTGTAAAGGAGTGTATACATGCTTGATGCCATACGAAATCTTGGAATTCTAAAAATGATTGATGAATTTAAAGAAGAATTCGATTTTAATGCTCTGGAATCAGTAGATTCGTTCATCGAAGCGAGGGAAAAGGCTATCGAAAGTGGAGTGTATGCGCGTCTACAGTTTGAACCGATAAGCGCAGACCACGTAGGGATATTTACGATTGATGGAGAAACGATAAAATTTGTAGATGAATCAGTCTCGGATGACAGCTGGAAATACCTATTTCTTAAAACCGCATCCCAGGGGACGTATATAGCACCAACTTGGAAAGAGAGCCCAAGCAAACTCAAAAAGACTGTTAAGCGGTATATCGAAAATTCCGAAAAAAACAATCTGGATTGGCTGCAGAATGTCGTCAAAATATTCGAATCTGATGATATTGAGATTGGCGAATTAAACGAGGACGGAACGCTGGAAAGAAAAACATTCTTTGAGACTGTTGAATGGGCAAAGAAAACTAAAAAGATGAAAGTATTCTCTGTGCAGATCAATGGAAAGTATAATGCGGAAATACGGGAACTTCTTGATTTCTCCCTGATAGAAAAGCCAAAATCCATTTATCAGACGAAGGATGCCACATCATTCAATTCACCTGGTATAATGTGCAGCTTATGTCATAAAGAGACTGAACTCTTTCCGAATGTTCTTGCTGGTGTTGGAATAAATATTGCTAACGTGGATAAATTCGGATTCTTTCCTGGAGTTACCAGAAGGAATGCGGGTAAAGCGTTTCCGATCTGTGCACCATGCGCCGAGGCATTGTATGCTGCAAAGGTTCACGTATTCCCAAAACTCAGACAAACGATTTCCGGGCATCGGGCTTTGATCATCCCGCATTTGTTGGAGAGTGAAGATTGGGAAGAGGGTTTGGATATCGTCACATCGGACTTGAAGCGGTTGCTAAGAGATGTAAGCGGTGCGGAACAAACCGAATCGGGAATTTTAAAGGACTTGTCAGAGAACAAAGGAGTATCGACAGTCACTTTCATAATCGGCGATGTGGATGGACAGAGTGTAGAGAATATACGCAAAGTAATCCCCGATGTGCTTCCATCGAGGCTTTCTGTGATTTCACGTGCAATTGAGGCGGTCAACGGGGCGAACGGTGAGTATCATCCTAATCACCCCTGGAAATCAAAATATCCCCCGCTCAATGGCAACCTTAGAATAATAAGAGATGTACTTGGATCACCCAAATATTCACAACAGACAGGAGGTGGGGGGCGACCCCCGTTCAAACCATCGTCGATTGATACGCTCAATCTATTGAGTGCAATATTTCTTGAAAGGACATATCCTATAAAAGATATATTATCAGAATTCTCATCAAAACTATCCTACGATTTTTTAGGCGCGTTATCAAACAAAGATAAGAATCAACCGATCTATTCGATTAGGAATAACATCGCTGACATGACGTATTTACTTTCATTCTTGGATCAATTGGAGGTAATTAGAATGGATTCTGGAAATAATTTTGTAACCAAGTATCTTAAAAGGCATGAGGGACTGAAACCTCTGAACGACTTCTTAAGTATAGAGGCAAAGGGACTGGACACTGGAGAAAAGCAATATGCATTTCTGGTTGGTCTGCTATTTGGTAAGCTGATAAGTATCCAGATGGCAAGACAGGTTTCAGCCAATGGGTTGAAATGGTTGAAGAAATTGCAATTAAACCATCAAGACCTGATGGACATATTTGTCAAGACGCGAGGTAAGCTAGACGACTACAGCACACCCAGAAGCGCATGGTCAAACGAGATGCGGGGCGTGGCTGAGGCGATTGGAGCACTCGGTGCAGACATTGGCGATTGGAGCATAAGCAGAAAAGAGATACCGTATTATCTATGTCTTGGGCAGAGTTTGTCAGGATATTACCTGCCAGGCAAAGGTAGCGATGGGCAATCTGAGAATCAAGAAGAGGTGAATAAAAAATGAGTGAACCAACTAAAAACAGGAACGAGTTTCTCTTCCTGTATGATATCAAGAATGGTAATCCCAATGGAGATCCAGACGAGAACCGACCCCGGATAGATGATGTGACCAAACGGTGCTATGTGACCGATGTTCGGCTGAAGAGGTTTGTGAGGGACTATTTGATACAGACCAATGGAGAAAATCAGATACTGGTGACCAAACTCGGTGCCAAGACGGTAAATCTTACAGATAGGGTCAAAGAAAGCCTTAAAGACATGGAAGAAGACAAAATCGAAGGTGAAGTTCTGATGGGCACTTTGTTGGAAACTTTTGCTGATCTGAGAATGTTTGGAAGCCCTCTTGCTTTCAAAGGTGCTCCTGACAAATGGGGTGAGACGAGTAAGGTCACCGGACCGATCCAGATCAACTTCGGTGAGACTCTGCATGAGGTTGAGGAAGTGACCTTCCACGGTACCAGCATATTCAGGTCGAGAGGGGAAGCAGAAGGCTCCGAGCAGAAGATGGGTACCTTTACAACCTACTACGCCATCCCCTACGGGCTCGTCGCATTTCATGGCATCGCCAATGAGAATGCTGCGAAGACGACAGGACTTTCAAAGGATGACCTTGAGAAGTTCAAGATTGCGCTCTGGAAGGGTGTTAGAGAAACTTCTTCTGCCCATACCCGAACGAAACGAGATCAGCAGCCGAGACTTCTCCTAAACATAGTCTACAAAGAGAAAATCGAGATTGAAGAGAACGGGACTAAAAAAGAGGTTCCAACTGAGTACCATATTGGAGCGCTCGAAGAGAAAGTCGCACTGACGCCAACTGCAAATGCCAGAGAGGAGATCAATATCCGAACGTTCAAGGATTATACACTTGACTTCAGTAGGTTGATCGGTGCCATCAAGAAAGCAGAATCCAAGATAGAGCGGATAGAATATTGCTTCTCTCCAGAATTTGCAGATCTCTATGCAAATACATTGATTTCTGAATTGGATACTTCGTTGAATGAAGTTGAAGTGAAAGACCTTGATATAGATAGGTTGAGTTAGACGAAGGGTTAACATGGATTCTCTTCCGATTGTGGTCTTCAGATATCATGGAAGATATGGGCACTTTCGCAAGCCGTATAGCAATGTATCTTCCCTATCTTATCCGTTCCCACCAAGAACGGCTATCGCAGGACTGTTAGGGGCGATTCTTGGAATTAGAAAGGAGCGGGTTGCTGAGACCTTCAATCACGATAATGCGCGGATTGCTGTTGAGATTGATGCAGAGGTCAAAACAATCACACATGTGACCAACTTCAGGCAGGATGGTCCGGGGGATGTTAATTACTCAATCAAACGTCCGAAAAGTGACTGGAAACCCAAACCACCGAAGAACGTACCAGCTCGGAATGTATCTACCCAGATCCCAATGGAACTCCTGAGAAATCCGTCATATCTCATATATGCCACTCTGAAGAGCGACATGGACAAATTAATATCCCGCATCAAGACTGAACGGTATGTGTATACGCCATGTATGGGGCTCTCGGAATTTCTTGTGGAAGTTGAGTATATGTCCAAGGGGGTAGCAGAACCGCTGGAGCCCGGTGAGTTTGATGTATCGACTGTTGTGTGTAAGGACGACTGTTCGCTCGTGCTGGATCGTTTAAAGCCGGAAGAAGGGCATAACATCCATGAATTGAAAGTCCCCCATCTCGGGACGGCAGAGAGAACCTTCACATACAGACGCTATCTGGTGGATATGACATCAAAACCACTGCCGGTCCAGATGAATAATGGGGCGTATCAGTATGAGAATAAAATCGTCGCCTTTCTGTGATGTTGCAATGGAACCCAAACTCATATCCCATTCACTGGATCACCATCTGACGCTTGCAGATCATATCTATCAGGTCTGTAGCGCCGCTAAATATCTTGTTTCTCAAAAATCACTGAATTTCAACGATATTTCTAAGGAACGGATTGTGGAGTTGTGCAATCTGACCGCACTCTGCCATGACTTTGGTAAGAGTACAACATTCTTTCAGGAATATATCCAGAGCAAGAGGGATGGTACAGAATATAGGGGAAATACGAGAGATAAGTCACATTCCCTGATTTCCGCCTTCTTTGGATGGCATATAACCGAAAAATGGATATCAAGGAACAATCAACTCGCTGAACACTGGAAATCGTTCCTGCCGCTTGCAGTCTTTCTGGCTATCGATGGACATCACGGGAGATATAAGAGTATAGAAGATGTATTGAAGAGCGTCGAT
>DAWR01000207.1:10221-12709 GCA_002506015.1 Candidatus Methanogasteraceae archaeon UBA261
GAGTACGAATCGTCTGGTTTTAAACTCTCTGATGGAAAAGATTTCGATATTGGCACAATTGAGTTCATATCTGGTAAAATTAGAAGGCTGAATAGGAAATATGGGAAGATTGACCTCGACATTCAGATAGAGCATAGAATTCTGGCATTATTTCTGTATTCCATTCTTTTAGAGTCGGATAAGGCATATCTTGCTTCAGATAATCCGGAACAGTATGAAAGAGATCCAATTGACATTCCTGACGATCTTGTGGATCGGTATCTCAAAACACTGGACACGGCGGGGGATATAAACGAGGAACGTGGGCGAGCGTATGAAGAAACCATCTCTGACGTGGGTAGATTTCCGTTGACAGAGGGGCTTCATTCGATCACCCTCCCAACAGGACTTGGTAAGACGTTGTTATCAGCATCGTGGGCGTTGAAGCTTCGAAATAGAATCGGAAGAGAAGAGGGGATTGTACCAAAGATCATCGTTTCACTTCCCTTTCTCTCAATAATTGAGCAGACAGATGATGTTTACAAAAAGTTTCTTGGTGCCCTATATGAAAAAGATAAAGATCGGCTGTATATGCCAAGATACTCCATATCTGATTTTAAATACCGGAACGGCATCGATGACGAAGAACGAAGCGACAACTCGGTTGATTTCTTCTTAAACATCTGGAACACTGAAATTATTGTCTCGACGTTTGATCAGTTACTCTACTCGTTGTTTTCATTGAAATCAAAACATCTTATGCGTTTTCACAACCTGTTCAATGCGATAATAGTCTTTGACGAGATACAGGCACTACCATCTGAACTGTGGAAACCATTTGAATATTTCTTCAAGAAATTGTCAGAGGTTGGGGGCACACACATACTATTAATGTCTGCCACACAACCAGGATTTTTCCCAGGTGCAATAGAACGAGTTCCAGAACATGAAGAGTATTTTAAAAGTCTTAGACGGGTAAATCTTCATATAAAGCCAAAAGAGAGATCGCTTGATGATTTTATAGAGAATTTACCAGATCTTGTGGATGAACACTCTGATGAATCGATGATGATCGTACTGAACACGCGAGACTCCAGTAAATCTATTTATAAAGAAATTAAGGAGATGATTGACGAAAAAATTATTTCTGAAAGACCGCTGATCTATCTATCGTCTCTTGTTGCTCCGTCGCAGAGAACCAATCGGATTTTACGTATCAAGCGATGCATCGAAAAAGGACTGAATCCGATCATTGTAACGACTCAGTGTATCGAGGCTGGTGTAGATATCGATGTGGATCATATTGTGCGGGATTGGGCTCCGCTGGATTCCATCTTCCAGGTTTGTGGTAGATGCAACCGTAACGGACAAAAAGGGATAGGGAGTATTGAAATTGTTAAGCTTAGATCGGATGCTGAGAGGATTTTCTCCAACATGGTTTATGATGGTATTCTTTTAGATTGCACAGAGTTTAGCATGAGTGGAAATGTTGAGATTCCAGAAGAACGGTTTTACAGCCTTGGATCTCGTTATTTCGAGATGGTGCGGGAACGATTGGGGAAATCGATGAAAGTTGTGAAAGCTTATGCACAGTACACCCATAAGTATGACGAAACGGTTGTGAATATTAAAGAGCTATTGCGCGGTGACGAACGTCAAGAACAATTCATAATCTCGTCTCTGGATGAGGATCTACTACAAGATATTGAAAAAGCGTTAGAAACAAAGGATCGGTGGAAACGGCGTTATGCAGTAAAGACTATCAGTAAACGAATAGCTGCCAATTCTGTAAATATACGATTTGAAAAATGGATGCCTGTTAGACCTGACGATCTGACTACATATAAGATTGGTAATTTCAGAATCCTTGATGAGCAATTCTATGATGAAGAAGGTGTGGGGCTTGATGTCGATCTCAAAAATCCGATTGGTGGAACGGTGATGTGTTAGATAAAATAAGTTCAATAAAGAACGGAATTAACAGGACACAAAAATGCCGAACAAAAAAGAAGTCATGGATGAGATAGGAAAGATCGTATCCGGATTCGATTACGTGAGTGCGGCTTACGTCTTTGGCTCTTACGTCCACGACGATGATTTCAATGACATAGACGTTGCTCTACTAATTTCCAACGAACTGAATCCTTATGCAAGCTTTAAATTTGAGATGAGGGTTGCAAGAGAACTTGAACGACAAATAAAGCCGAGGTTTGAATTTGATGTGAAAATCCTGAATCAGTCCCCAATCGAGTTCCAGTACGAAGTCTTGGAGAAGGGTGAAGCGGTATTTTTAAGAGATCGAACTGAAACTGTAGAATATGAATCCAAAACCATTTCAAACTATCTCGATTTCCAAACTACTACTGAATACCTAAATAAAAAGTTTTTAGCGAGGGTTTAAATGCGGATACTATCCCATCTAAGAGAATTGAGCGAATCTCTGGAGGATTGGCGGCGATATCAGGATATATCGCTTGAAGAGTTGCGAATTGATAGGGACAAGAGAAAT
>DAWR01000111.1 GCA_002506015.1 Candidatus Methanogasteraceae archaeon UBA261
TTCCATAATTAGAATTGCTGCCTCCGCGCACTCTGTGGTTGAATTCTTGTTCGGCTCATGTTGTGTTCCGGGTTAGGCAGTGCCAGTATAGCGGGGTCGCGTGATATTGCTGTATGTACCTGTGCACTCACCAAATTTTTTGTCTACTCCCCAAGTTCTCTTGACCGCCGGGTCGCGGCAATAACAGCAGCCATCATCGCAGCACGCATTCCGTTCTCCTCGAGCGCACGGATTCCCTGGATGGTGGTCCCTGCAGGCGATGTGACCATGTCCTTGAGCGCGCCCGGATGCTCTCCGGTCTCGAGAACCATGGCAGCCGCACCGAGCACGGTCTGCGCGGCAAGCTCGAGCGCAATATCCCTCGGCAGCCCCTCGTGCACCCCGCCATCAGCGAGTGCCTCGATTGCCTGGAACACAAACGCAGGACCGCTTCCGCTCAAGCCAGTGACAGCGTCCATCATCTGCTCCGGCACGACAACCGTTCTCCCTACCGCTCCGAATATCCTGCGTGCTGTCGTGATATCTGATTCTGTCGCATGAGTGCCTGCGCAGATCGCAGAGATCGCCTGTCCGACCGTGCATGCGATATTCGGCATCACCCGGATCAGATGAGAACCATCAGGCAAGTTCTCTTCGATTGTTTTGATGGGGGTTCCTGCCGCAACCGAGATTATCAGATGCTCATCTCTGATCTGCGATTTTACAGATTCCAGCACAACACCCACAATCTGCGGCTTCACAGCGAGAATAATCGTCTCTGCACCCGCCACGGTATCGACGTTATCCGTGGACGTCGTAACCTCGAGTTCGGAGTGCAGCGCATCCAGTCTCTCTGTGTCCAGATCACTTGCGAATATTCGATCACTCCCGGTGAGATTCGCAGTAAGAACGCCTCTGATCAGTGCTTCTCCAATTTTGCCAGTTCCAATAAGACCTATCTTCATATTTGTGCCTCTCTACTCGTTTCGTATGGTTTAGCTGAGGTGAAAAACCCACGAGATTACACAAGATTAACACAGATGTCTCGTGGAAATCTGTGCAAGCATTATGGGTTGGTAAACATATACATCTGTTCGGATGATTCGTACGTACCTGCATACCAGATATTCTGGTGGCGTTTCTTAACTTTCAAAAGCAAATTCGCAGTTTCCACACTCTCATTCTGTCATTTTATGTGGGATGGGGTTTACGAGACGAGTTCAGATACCGCTCCACCGACGTCACTGCCAGCGCACCATCACCGACCGCTGTTGCAACCTGCCTGAGCGCCGTTGTCCTGCAATCGCCTGCTGCGAAGACGCCAGCTACCGCGGTTGCGAGGTTCATGTCGGTTATGATGAACCCGGAATCGTCCTTCTCAGCGTCTGTAAATTCGGTGTTCGGCATAAGTCCAACATACAGGAAGACGCCGCTCACCGCAAGCTCGACAAGCTCATCGGTCACGACATTTCTGAGTGTCACTCCTTCAACGGTATTGGACCCGGTAATCTCATCCACAACCGAGTCCCAGATGACCTCTATCTTCGGATTCTCGAGTGCTCGTTCCTGCAAGATCTTTGTTGCACGGAGTTCTGAGCGCCTGTGCACAAGGTATACCTTGTTCACGATCTTTGCCAGATATAGAGCCTCTGTTATCGCGGAATCTCCACCACCTACGACCAGTATATCCTTGCCTCTGAAAAAGAACCCGTCGCATGTTGCACAGAAGGATACGCCCTTTCCGATGAACTCCTCCTCGCCAGTTGCGCCGAGACGTCTGGATCTGGCGCCAGATGCGATGATGACCGTTTTTGTTTTGTAGTCGTGATCGTGGGTTTTTACCAGGTTATACCCGTCTTCACACCTTATTTCGGTTACTTCACGATCTACGATCTCGAGATCGAATGCTCTCGCCTGTTCTTCGAATTTCTGCATCAATTCAAACCCGCTGATGCTTCGGAAACCTGGATAGTTCTCAACATCATCGGAAAGCACGATCTGTCCGCCCACACCAAGTTTCTCCAACAACATAACCTTAAGACGTGCCCTCTGTGCATATATCCCTGCTGTGATGCCTGCGGGTCCTCCTCCAACGATAATTAGATCGTAGACCTCCATGCTCCAAGCAGGGAGCACATCTTACTTAAGGATTGTGTCGGCTGGCTTTCCAGTCCCGTATTGATATCGTGGAATGATGCCGGGCAATCACGTAGATATACTTCGCACCGCCACAAAATGAGCTTTTTGCAAATATGTCAGTTAGATGTGTCGACACACGCGAAAGACATGTCAGTATAGCTAACCCCGTCTGCGCCTTTCTCGTTAAATTGGGGAATACAAACGGAAAGACGCGATGGCGCAAAGAACAAAAGTCTTGGGGTGCATTTCACTGGGGTTTTCGATTGTGTCCCCGTTGAAGATTATACGTCCCATTGCAGAGTCTCTTGAAGACCGGGTACATATTACAGTCGGAATCGTTGTCGGTAGAGGGTATTGTAAATCAATTCGCAAGTACCGGGCAGGTGGAATGCGATGGTTTTTTATGCGGACGTGCCCATATACCAATCAATGTCATCAGATCTATTGAGCGGGGTAAAACCGGATATCAGGATGCTTCACGACATGGACGATGTTCTGTACGATCGTTCACAGCTAAACGCTCCTGACACCGAGTTGTATTACATGTATCGTGATCTCTCGCTGAGCAAAGCGGATCACGAGAGGATTCTGGAGCACCATCTGCGCTATGATATCACCGTGATCCCTCCAGGGATGCTCGGTACGGAGTACGTAAAGACCGCAGGACATGACCATCCTGGCGATTACGGGGAGATATACGAGGTGCTTGATGGTGAGGCGCAGTATCTGCTCCAGAAAAGAGAAGGGGATACAGTATCCGACGTGATCGTGGTTAACGCGGGCGCGGGCGACAAAGTGATCATACCGCCGGGATACGGGCACGTGACGATAAACTCGTCGAACAAGACATTGAAGATGGCTAACTGGGTTTGTGGGGATTTCTCATCCATCTATGATTTTTTCAGAGAGAAAGGCGGAGCTTCGTACTTCATGTTGGGCGATGGGTTCATCCCGAATCCGAAATATGCAGATCTTCCTGAGATACGATTTTTGAAGCCAACGAACTACTCCGATGTCGGATTGTACAAAAGCAAGGAGATGTACGGTCTCGTGAAACAGCTTGATATGCTGAAGTATCTCGCAGATCCCGCTGAATATGGGTGGTTATTCGACAAAATACTTGGATAAGGTGGTACTATCAATAAATACCCTATTAAACGTGGACACAAGATCGATGGCGATCGGATCAAGGAACTATTGAACGAATACTTCTCCTGTGATGTTGAAACGGAAGATGGGCGGTTCGTTATCAGTTACAAATCCCTGAAGCGGATGGAAGTATGGCTGGAAGAGAAGAAACTCTGTGTTAACACGGAATCGGATATGGATTCGGATACTGGTGATGTAGCCGATACAAACATCCGTTTTCGAAGATTTCTTGACCAGGCTACCGGATTTACGGCAAAACAGCGCGTAAAAAAGATGAAAAAGGAAGCCGATTGATGGATGTCACCAGAGAGCTCTGCAGGCACAATCTCCCGACATGCCTCAGAATCTGCGCCGGCACTGATGGTTCAGTCACCCATCTGCTTGAACTGGTGACCGCAAAGCAGGTTACCGTGGAGACTCAGGAGCAGCGCGTAATCGAAGCAGATGCGGGAATTGCGGAATTACTCAGCGTATCTCCTGGCGAACCTGTCAACGAGCGTATCGTACTGTTGCGTGCTGGGGATGTTGTGTACGTGCATGCAAGGTCGCTTGCTTCGCTGGAACGCATGCCCCTGGGCGTGGAAGAGGATTTGATGCGGGCAAACATCCCGATCGGACGCATCATGCAGAAACATGCCATTGAATCGAGAAGAGATATCGGTGAGATAGAGATTCTGAAAAGCGATCTCTTTGGCGGGGACTGCATGGTTTTGTCTAGAAAATACCGGATCATTCATGATCAGAAGACGTTGCTGTGGATTAATGAGAAGTTCCCGATCGATGATCGGTGGGATGTTTGATGTGGGTGTGAGTGTGGGCGTGGTTTCGCAGAGGATGGTGAAAAACGAGGGGTCTTTTGTACGTGTGTAGTTATGCTCAGCGACCGCCTAAGCTGCGATTGTAATGGCGTACACATCATACTCACAGAGAGCACGGAGTGGGTCTCCTCTGTGGCCATTGTTTGTTATTATTGAAAATCCCAAGTTGTGGCGGTGTGGATATCGCTAAACACGGGCACTGTCTGGATATCAAGTGATTTATCACCGCGGAGGGCTGCTGCAGAACGCAGAGTTTTGATACTGTTTTCAACCATATACGTGATTTTGCGGTAGAATCTATGGGAATTACGATCTCACTAACAGTATGCGTTTAGCGAAGGCGAAAAAACCACGAAATTTCACGAGATTAACATAGAAATCTTGTGGAGATGGCTACGCCGCTGCTTCGCAGACTGTGTAATCGCGCGGTTAGCTAAACACGTACCACCGGAAAAATTGACGGTGCCCTCAGAAAGTGATGGAACGTCTCTCACACATCTCAGATAAGTTTTTATGTTTGCGGCGTCTTCATATACTGACGACGCGTGGTTGGTGTTACCACATGTGGGCAAGTCAGAGTGGATTGGAGGAACTGAATGTGGACAGGTCAATTAGAATCGTACTTACTCTCGCGCTGATTATTAGCATCTGCGAAACAGCGGGCGCGACAGAATTCTATGTCAACGAGACCGGATGGTTCCGCGAAGGGGGATTGTTCAACGCAAGCGAGGCACCGATACAGTCTGCAATAAACAATGCATCCGATTATGGCAGAATTCACGTGTATAACGGGAGCTACACCGAGAATGTGGATATCAGGATACCGGTCACTCTTGTGGGCGAGGGCGCAGATCTGGTGCGGGTTACTGCGGCGGATGCATCGGATCATGTCTTCAGCGTGACTGCTGACCATGTGAACATCAGCGGGTTTACGGTAACCGGCATAAACAGCACAACAGGGACCGGGCGGTGTGCTTCTGGCATACATCTGTACTACGCAGACCACTGCAACATCTCAAATAACAACGTCTCGTGCAACAGGGGTTTCAGTGTTTCCGGCATACATGCAAACCATTCGCATGGCTGCATAATCGCAAATAACCGTGTGCATGATGACTACTTTGGCATACACGTCAGCTACTCCAGAGACAACGTCCTGCTCGAAAACGACGCTTCCGGATGCCATGACGGGTTCTGCATCCAGGTATCTGATCTCTGCACGCTTGCAGACAACATCGCAAGTCACAACCTCTTGGACTTGTACTATGGAACCGGCATACGTCTGCTATCGTCCAGCAGGATCAATATAACAAACAACACCTGCAATAACAACAAACAGGGCGGTATCTGCCTGTCCGGGTCATCAGAGAACAACGTCCGGGACAACAAGTGCAATTCCGGCTATATGTATGGTATACAACTGTTGAGATCGTCTCACAACAACTTTACAGGCAATACGTGCAACTCAAACCGGAATGGAATGGATGTAGTAGCCTCTTCCAGCTATAACGCAATCATCGGAAATGATATCTCTCACAACACCGACGGGGTCTGGCTCGCATCGCCACACAACACGTTCAGCGAAAACGTGTTCGATTCAAATACCCACCGCAGCATCTGCCTGGATGGTGCTGCAAGAGACGACTGCAACAACTCAATTGATACGACCAACACGATGAACGGGGGTGTTGTGCACTACTATTCCGATGTCCAAGACCTGGAAATCGATGGAATCGAGAGTACGCACTTAACAGTTGCGTCAGGTGAAAATATCACGATACGGAATAATAACATAACAAACGGGGACGGTATATATCTGATATATCTGAACGACTCCGTTGTTCTGAACAACACGGCATCAGAGAACTACGATGGACTATATCTCCAGTTCTGCTTCGATAATCTAATCAAAAAGAACACCTGTAACTCAAATGATTATCGCGGCATCTGTCTCTACACCAGAGCCGTTCATTCGCAGGCAAATAACAACACCATCCTTGGAAACACTGTATGCCAGAATGATTACGGGATAAGTACCCATGCATCCTCTGAAAACGATATCATCTCAAATAATGCATCCCTTAATCTAAACAATGGCATATCCATCTACGATGGCGATGACAACACCATCATTGGCAATACTGCGCACTCGAACAGATATTACGGGATATATCTCAGAGATTCCGAGAACAATTCCATTACTGAAAATTCGGCAAGTTCCAGCGAGTTGTACAGCGGGATCTACATCTACATGTCAGATAACAATGAACTGATCCGCAACATCGCAAGTCACAACGCATGGGATGGCATACGTCTGTACCACTCGGCTAATTCTGTTGTTACTGGAAATTGTGCGTCAGATAACGGCAACTACGGAATTGACGTATTCGGAGCGGACAATGCAACAGTACTGGAGAACACCGTCACGTACAACAACTATTCCGGAATTATTGTCTACGATATGACCACAACAGGTGGGGATATCGAGATACACAACAATACGATCACCAACAACGGCAACTATGGGATCCTGGTGGATTCTGCAGCCTGTTTCACGAGAGCTGCGATGAACACGATTGGCGGCAGCAGATGCGGCATCCGACTGAGAAACGCAAGCGGAGTTACGATTGTGGCGAACACCGTTTCGGGTAACAACGTTGGAATCAATCTCACTGAATCGAGTGATAACCTCATCCACGACAACCACTTCGAGAATGTGGTGAACGCACACGATTGCGGAGTTAACACCTGGAACACAACACCCATCGCGAGAACGGGTGGGACGAACATCGCGGGTGGTTCCTGGTTTGGCGGCAACTACTGGAATGATTACGCGGGTGAGGATCTGAACGGAGATGGGCTTGGTGATACGATGCTGCCCTACAACTCTTCGGGCAGTATACAGAATGGGGGTGACCACCACCCACTGATGAGGATAGTGTGCGGAGAGGTTAACTGCGTAGAACCGATCAACATCATGGACGTGATGTTGCTACTGAACCGTATACATGAGTTCGAAGGTTATCCGCTGAAGAACGAGTGGGCAGGGAATGTGAATGGGGATTCTGATACAAACATCATGGATGTGGTGTTACTGCTGAACCACATATATGACCCGATGGACTACCCATTGAATTGCATGTAAGAATGCGACATAGAGATTGAGATATCAAGAGACAGACAGACATTGAGACAAGGGGGACACATAGAATGGAAAAGAGGACAGCACTGTCGATTATGTCCGGTGTGCTGATTCTGCTACTATTTGCAGCATCAGCAGAATCGGCACCTAATACGGCATACCTTGACCCGCAGGATAGTAGCGTGCCTGACGGGTACGGCAACACCACTACCGTGTTGCTCAAACTGGACGCAACAGACGATATCGCCTGCTGGCAGACCGATATCTACTTCGATCCGGATTGCGTGAACATAACGAACATTGATTTCACTGGCAGCCCCTTCGATACGCTGCCAAAGTGGAGTCACAACGGCAATTTTGTCAGGGCGAGCAGCATGATGCTTCTCTCCACCACCAGTGGTAGTGACCTGCTTCTTGCCACGATCACCATCCGTTGCAACTGCAGCGAATGCGACTATTGCGAGAGTAATCTCGCATTTACAGGGAGTCTGGTGTCTGACGACCACGGCGTCAATAAGCCATCCGAATGGCTCAACGGCACCGTTTCCTGTGGAATAGCTGACACCACACCNNCCAGTGATAAGTAACATCGCAAACTCTGTGCCGACAACCGATATGGTCACAATCACCTGGGAGACCGATGAGGCGAGTGACAGTCTAGTTAGGTATGGCACTGAGTCAGGTAACTACGTGGCAGACGAATACGATGCAGCGATGGTCACATCACACAGTATCGTGCTTACTGGCTTGAGTCCTGAGACGGTCTACTATTTCGTTGTGGACAGTACGGATATGAGCGGAAACTCGGTTGAAGGTGTTGAGATCGATTTCGAGACCGCAGCAAGTCCGGCTCCGCAGACTGCGACCGTCTCAATTGATGATGTCACAATTGCTCCAACAGAGGTGATCGCCGTACCGGTCACGATACGTGATGTGACCGCTCTGGGCGGCTGCGCGATCAGCATCGTGTACAACGCCTCAATCGTGGATGTGACCGGGGTTACTGCGGGCGAGATGGCTATGTTCACATACAACATCGATGACGGCACCGGCTGGATGTATGCGAATGCAGTCGACGCAGAGGGTCTGGATGGGGACGTGGTCTTTGCATACATCAACCTCGCTGCCGTTGGTACTTTCGGTGATGTGAGTCCGCTGGATCTCACAGTCGAGGAACTCTTCGATGTGACGTACAGCCCGATCGATCACACAGTAGTTGGCGGATCGGTCACAATCAAGAGACCGCCAGACATCGACCCACCTGTCGTTTCGGACGCATCAGTGAGTCGGGATACGATACTAAACGACAACGGCAGACCAAGAGCACCGGGAACGAGCACAACAGTTATCGAGGTCACGGCGACTGATGTGGATACTGGCGTTTTTGGCGTTACAATCGACCTCTCGCAGATAGGCGGGTCAGCGGCACAGCCGATGGAGAGGATCGCCGGAACTGATAGATGGACGGTTGCAACAAACGCTTCCGATGGCGTCAATATCACCCACAGACTGGTTATCAACGCAACCGACAACAGCGGAAACCACGATGATTCGGTGGGTGTCACACTGACGGTCCTCAGGAGGGGCGATGTGTGCCGGGACAACGTAATCGACAGCAGGGACGTGCGCTACATAACCCGGTATCTGGCATCCATAGAACCGGAAGCCTCAAGTCCGCCTGATGCGATGGTCGGGGACGTTGTCGCCATCTCAGGAGGCGCAGAGGGTGATGGTATCGTGGACATGGCAGATGTCGTGTATCTGCTGAGATCCATGAGCGGTCTGGAGGACGAACCTTAGGCGCTCAGGCGCCTCCTCCTCTTTTTTTATTTTTGTGGTGGCTAAATTGTGTCATTCGTGATTTCGTATGTGTTTAGCTGAGGCGACGAACCACGAGATGGATAAGATCAACACAAGAAGAGGGTAGTACAATACAAGATATTGGTGATAGGTTTGCATTTTACTGGTTC
>DAWR01000086.1:0-214 GCA_002506015.1 Candidatus Methanogasteraceae archaeon UBA261
CGATGGGACCGATCAAACAGGGGCGGCACGGGTTCAGAATACTCGTGGACCGTGAGGAGATCGCAACCTCCTCACGATATGGAACGCTCGCACCGACGCTCGCAGGCGCAGCACGCATGCCTGATAACATTTATCGAGTCACAATCGACGATTTCCTGCCGAAGGGATCTGTTCTTGCTCCTGGCGTCACTGGTTCCGATCCGCAGATCAGACC
>DAWR01000086.1:267-3979 GCA_002506015.1 Candidatus Methanogasteraceae archaeon UBA261
CGGGCACTCGGAGTAGGAGTGGCGATGATGAACGGACGTGAGATGGTCGAGTCGAGCCGCGGGGTCGCTGTGGAGATGCGGGCGGTGCAGAAGCGGTGATGTGTGGCGTTGAAACTTGAGAGAATGCGCGATGGGGGCTCAAACAGATGATTTACTGCGATGTGCGCTCTACGTCAATTGGATGATAATACTATAAAAAACGATATTTAATTGTGATACCGGAAGGAGTCGAATGATGGTGAAAAAAGAGAAGTTCGTTTCAGACCCTGTAACCGAGGAGATGCATAAGAGAGCAAAGAAGCTTGGAATCAGGACTGTCTGGGAGCGATATAAGGAGAACCATGCCCGTTCGAAGGATGCGCCATTTCAGGCGACATGTATGACCTGCCAGCAGGGACCCTGCGTCGATGTGAAGCGAACCGGCGTCTGTGGAATGAACAGAGAGGTCATCATCGCAAAGAATCTCGTCTCGGAGACAACGATCGGCGCATCGGCGCACGTAGGACATGCACGAAGGATCGCAAATATCCTGAAGGGCGTAGGAGATGGAACAGTCGGCGGATATCCGGTCATCGATCACGAGAAGCTTGATAGCATGTATGAAGGTCTTGGATTGGAGGGAGCTGAGACTGATCATGAGAAAGCTATTGAGGTTGCAGATGCAATCATTGCGGACCTGTCGAAGCTGGATGGTGTTCCGAAGATGCTGCTATTTAAAGCATCAGAGGAGCGTAGGAAGATCTGGGAGGAGAAGGGAATACTCATCGATGGTGGATGCCCTGAGATCATGGAGGCACAAAACCGGATCGCAATGGGTATGGATCATGATATGGAAAATTTGCTTCTTGGAGCATGTCGATTAGGGCTTGTGGATGCATACTGCGGGATGTATCCTGCGACAACGGTTCAGGATATTCTCCTCGGCGTTCCGAAGGTTGGGCAGGTAAAGACGAACCTTACCGTTATAGAGCGTGATAAGATCAACGTGGTGATTCACGGACATATCCCATTCTTGCCAGACGTCGTTATACGAGCTGCTGAGGAGTATAATGACGATTTAGATCGTGAGCCAAAGGTCAATGTTGTTGGGATGTGTTGTACTGGCATGGAAGTTCTGATGCGAAGTGGCATTAACTTTGGAGGGGATATACTTCAGCAGGAGCTTGCGATAGTAACAGGTGCGATTGAGCTGGTAGTTGTGGATGTCCAGTGCACTCAGCCCGCAATCGTTGATGCAGCCGAGCACTTCCATACAAAGATCGTAACGACTGATCCGATAGCAAAGATGGAAGGGACGACCCATATCGAGTTTGAGCCCGAGCGGGCTACCGAGATCGGCAGAGAACTCATAACGATGGCGGTTGATAACTATGCCAGGAGGGATCATGCAAAGGTTTTCATTCCCGATTATGAGCCGCATGAGATGCTGTGTGGCTTTTCCACCGAGCAGCTCATCGAAGCTCTGGACAAAGTGAAGCCAGGGGACCCGATAGGTGCTCTTACGGATAATATAAAGAACGGGAATATCCGCGGAATTGCGGCAGTGATCGGATGTGTCACCCCCCGGGACGATTATGGCTACAGGACAGTAGAACTGATCAGGGAATTAATCAAGAACAATGTCCTGGTGGTTCTTACAGGTTGCGTTGCAACGATAGCATCTTACTGGGACCTCTTGAAGCCTGATCCCACGTATCCGGGTGTTGGCGAGAGCTTGGCGGCTGTTATGGGTATGATCGCGAAGGCGAACGGACTTGAGGCGGTTCCTCCATGTCTCTTCATGGGTTCATGTGTTGATAACTCGAGAATAGAGGAAGTGTTAAATGCAGTTGCAGATTATCTTGGTGTACGGATCGATCAGCTTCCGATAGTCGGCTCTGCACCAGAATATATCGCAGAGAAGGCAATTCCCATAGGGTTCTGGACGGTATCTTTGGGAATCTTTACACATATTGGAGATCAGCCGAATGTTGCAGCAAGTGAGCGTGTAGTCAAATGGCTGACCGCCGATGTCGAGAAAATATTCGGTGGAAAGTTCTATGTCGAAGCTGATCCATATAAATCAGCTGAGAAGATAATCGAGGTAATTGAAGATAAACGCGAAGCTCTGGGACTACAATAGTTAAAACAACTGTAACTATAAAAACCGAGCCCAACGGGCGCCTCAGACTTTAGTCGTGGGTGGCGCGGTCGCAACCCCGCACCGCACGTATTTTTAACCCCTCGTGCCAGAAACAAGCACCATGACCATCCACAATCTGAATACACCGCTCACCCTCTCCGATATCCTCCCGTTGCATGTGGGCGATCTCGTATATCTGAGCGGAACGATCATAACAGCGAGAGACCGGGCGCACGAGCGTATACTTCACTCGCCTGAAATTCCGTTTGATCTGGAGGGTGCTGCGGTCTACCATTGCGGACCGATCATGCGCAGGGAACACAGAGGCAAAGGTGGGAACAGTTGCGAGGGTGCGCAATGGATGGTTGTTGCGGCAGGGCCCACCACCAGCAGCCGATTGAACTCGCAGACCCCTGATCTTCTCAATCGATTTCATGTACATGCCACAATTGGCAAGGGCGGGATGTCGGTCACCGACGCGATGAGGGATAGGTGCGTGTATCTCGCGTACACTGGTGGATGCGCAGCGATAGCAGCCGATCACATTGATTCGGTGCGCGATGTGCACTGGCTCGATCTCGGCATGGCGGAGGCGGTCTGGGTGCTCGATGTGCACAATTTCGGACCGCTCATCGTGGGAATTGATGCGCACGGCAGAAACCTGTTCTCTGAGGTGCAGGAGCGGGTGATGGATCGGTTATCGATTCTTTCCTGACAGTCCCGAATAATCAGATGATTTATATGTTGTAAGTTTCAAATTAGACCTGTACAGGTGGTTAGTCATGAGATATGAAATCACAGGAGACAATCTGGAGGTCGTAACCATTCATCTGGATGGAGGCGAGATGGTGTACGCCGAGGCTGGCGCGATGAACCACATGAGCGCGGACATGCGGATGGAGGCAAAGATGAAGGGCGGACTGTTCGGCGGTCTCAAGCGGAAATTCAGCGGAGAATCACTCTTTCTTACCGAATTCACACCATCCGGGAGCAGCAGCTATGTGGCGTTCGCAGGAAATGTTCCAGGGAGGATCAGACCGATCGAACTGCGTGGAAATGTCTTTATGGCGCAGAAAGACGCGTTCCTATGCGCAGAAAGCGGCGTGGATCTGGACATATCATTTACACAGAAACTCGGAGCAGGATTCTTCGGGGGCGAAGGGTTCATCCTCGAGAAGTTCAGCGGAGACGGAACCGTCTTCATACACGCCTGCGGAGACTTCGTTGAGATGAATCTCTCTGACGGTGAGACGGTGCTGGTGGACACGGGATCGGTCGTGGGCTTCGATGCCACCGTTGGATATGATATCAAACGTGCTGGCGGGATTAAGACCTCGCTCTTCGGAGGGGAGGGCATCTTCTTGACAACGCTGACAGGTCCGGGTCACGTCATCCTGCAGTCGATGACGATAGCAAACCTCGCAGCCGCAGTGCGCCCGTTCATGCCAAGCGGAACGTCAGGGCAACAATCATCATCCGGAGTTCTGGGAAACCTCCTCGGAGACTGATAACGAGTGACACCCAAACAGAAGTGAATGCCGTTATGTGGATCGGTTATGAGGGGCGGCTTTGCGCATGAAAAAGATCACA
>DAWR01000086.1:4024-23997 GCA_002506015.1 Candidatus Methanogasteraceae archaeon UBA261
GTCTGGTTCACGGATCCGGTCCACGCCCATGGCACCAGGATCATCCGCCATCCAAGATTCAGAAGAGAATGAAACATATCGCCAGAACCGCGACGATCTGGATGCCCATGTTTGCAATCCGGTTATCCGATCGTATGTGCCCCCCGATTATCGGGAATCGTACTCTTTTCCCGCTGAATGGCATCCACAGCGGCACTCCACTCGGAGTCAGTGAGTCTAACATGAGATGCATGACCACAGAGAGTGATGCAAGAATCGCATAATTTAGCTGGGTTTTCCCGACTGCAAACACGAGAGCACCGGAAAAGAGTGCAAACACGAGTGAGTGAGTAATCCCCCGGTGTCGCACCGTTGGAATGTAGTGATCAATGTCGCTTATGACGGACCATACCACTGCCCAGCAGATGAGTAAGGACAATACTTCAAGTGGTACGTTGGGCGATATCAATACCGCAAGCAGTATCCCGCAAGCGGCATGGGTTCGGAGTTTCATGCATCACCCGCAGTTCATTCCACATCATCCCGCGCAACCTCCTGCAGTCGCTCAATCCCTCCGACCTCCTCAATTGTGCGAGCAACGGCAACAGGTACGAGATGGTCCCACCCAACCCCTGCAATCATACGCTCCCGAATAGCGGTTCCGGAATACGTCTCTCGCTGGTACATCGGAGAACGCTGGACCCTGATCCCAGCCTCCTCAAAGAGCCTGAAGACGAGTGGGTTGTTCGTATACGCGAGATCGAAATGCGGCGTCATGGATTTCACATGCGAGACCCAGACCGCATTTCGCTGTATGTCCTCGATTGGGATTACGTAATAATCAATATCTAAATCTTTCAGCGAACGTGAGATCATGACTACACGTTCGCCTGCCGTAAATGGGTTCTCAATCTCGTGACTGCGCTGTGCGCTGCCAATCCCAACTACAATCTCATCGACCTGATCGGCAATGCTCGAAAGAACGGTGTGATGCCCTATGTGGTACGGCTGAAAGCGCCCGATATAAAAAGCACGGCTAATGCGCCTCTCCTTCCTTTGGCGCATTACTCTTGTGTTTCATATCTGCAAGTTTCTTTATTAGGAACATTCCTGGCTTCGGGTCCTCCATATATTCAATGCCCTTCACCTTGTTGAGATATCTCTCTCCGGTATCGGTTCTGACGATTACTGCGTTCCAGCCATCCGGCGCGCCTACCGATCCAACCGAGATGTCTGCGTAGTATGCCGTGTAATCAAGACAATGATGGCACGGGTTTCGTGCGAGTGGCGCGACTTCCTTGATCGCAACATTGTGTGGCTCAGGCTCCTCACCGTTGTCTCCGCTCTTGGTGTATGCCCAGAACTTACCTCCTCCGAAGTCCATCTTCACGACATCCTTGATATCGAGCCCCATGATGTTGGGGATGATATTTTCGCAGAGCGCCTCACTGGTGAAGCTCTCCATACAGAGGATTCCGATCACAAGTACGATTCGGTCGGTCATGTTGTCTCGCATGAGTGCTGCTGCATGAGCCTGACAGGGAACTCCGACAACTGCGATCTTCTCATACTTCTTCATCGCATCTTTGAGCTGCGCAAGAACGGGCGCTGAACTATACTTCGTGCCCTTGGACAGATCGACATCTGATGCCTTTGTCAGAAGGAATGGTTTGATATTCCAGTCCCCATCCCGCGTGATACCAACAGCACAGTCGATCTCACCCTGCTCGAACAAGGATTTGAGAATTGCTGATACGACAGCACCATCCTGCCCCTCTAGCTCACTTTTCCCTCCTCTGAAGCTTCGGACGTTGTTGAACTCGTCCTCAGGAAATCCGTCCACGACGGGACAGACTCTTGAACAGGTCAAACAGTCCTCACAGACCTCACATGCTGCGCCGTGTACATAATAAGTCAAATTATTCGGATCGCGTCTGCTTGCGCTCGGGCAACGAGTCTCATCTTCCGGCACCTCTGCTTCAGACTCTATGTGAACGGCGTTTAGGGGGCATGCCGCTTCACATGCCCCGCAAGCCGTGCAGACGCCATTCTCGATGACCTCTACAATCTTTGGCGGCAAATCACTCAGCCTCCAATGATCTCCTTTCCGATCAGCTTGATCGCCTTCTCTTTGTCAGGACCAATCGGCGATCCTGCAACGACCTGTGTTACGCCCATCTTGGTGAGTTCGTCAATTCTTGCCACACAGTCAGCAGGTGTTCCATAGATTGCAAACGCGTCCATCATCTCGGTTGTGACCGCGCCACCCATCAGGGTTCCGAAGTCGCCTTTTGCGATTGCTCCGCCGATCGTGCCGATCACGCTCGGGTCGATTCCATGCCTTTCAAGAACCATCGGTGGCGATCCGGCAACGATGAATGCAACAACAATCTTTGCAGCATTAAGTGCCTTATCAACCTTCTTGTCAATCGAGAAGCATGCATACGCGGTCACATCGATGTCCTTCATGTTCCTGCCGGCTGATTTCGCGCCCTTCTTGATCTCGTTCACCGCGACCTCGAAGTCCTTCGGATGCGATGCATTTATAAGCGCACCATCAGCGATCTCTCCTGCAAGCTGGAGCATCTTTGGTCCCTGCACACCGAGATAGATCGGGATGTCTCCGGCAGCGAATGCCATCTGAGCGCCAGAGAGTGATACCAATTCACCCTTCTGATTGACTGGCTTTCCAGCAAAGAGTTCGCGCAGTGCTGAAACGCTCTCCTTTGTCATGGTTAGGGGCTTCACCCACTCGATTCCCATCTTGTCAAAGGTTGCCTTGTCACCAGGTCCCATTCCAAGGATTGCACGTCCGCCCGATATCTCGTTCACGGCCGCTATACTGGATGCTGCAACTGCCACGTTTCTCGTGTAGGGGTTTGTGACACCGCTTCCGAGCTTGATCGTGTTGGTGTTAGTTGCAAGCATCGCAAGCGTAGTATATACATCCCGATTGTTGTAGTGGTCTGTGATCCACACATTGTCGAACCCGTTCTGTTCAGCCATCTTAGCGTAATGAGCTATCTTCAAAACAGGGTCGTTTGGTACAAATTCGATTCCATATGCCATGGTTCGTCCTCCTAATAATATAGGGTTGGATTGATTGATGGTGTAATGATTTAAAACCTTATTGGTGGTGGGGGGCTATCGAATTGCTCCGGACTTTGAGCCCCGATACCCCTCCAAAAACAATAGACCCGATACTCAAACCCATACCGGCTTAGAAAAGCTGCTGGCGCTGTAGAACGTTGCAACCACGATGTCATGTTTGCGTGAATGGTGGCATCACTGCACACTTGGGGCGCGTGTGATTTCTGTCTTCAGAATTTCCACCCTACGCAGTGGATATACATTTTTAACGCTGCGGTAGACCTTTGCAGAGAGTTTTCCCTGTATAACTTCCTCTATCAACTTCTCGAAATCGAGTTTTTTTGCGCGATCGCGAACAAGTTCCTCTGCCTTCTCGCGTATCGCCACGATCTGGCTGGTCTTTGCACGATGTGTTGTGAAACATGTTGGTTTTATCCGCAGTCGATATCCGTCCTTTGTGTACACCTCAAGATTCACATCGATGCGGGATGTTTGACGCTTAATCAGTGATCCGACATAATCGTTTGCCAGTTGATGCCCGACAAATTTTGTGTTAGCAGTGTCCCCACTCACATCTGAAATCTTGAATCGGAGTTTAACGTTCTGCTTCGAGAAATCGTTTGTAATCTCGCCAACGGTTACGTTGATCTTTCGTCCGATCAGCTTCTCCGGAGCGTCTGCAAACGTCTCTCCCAGTGCTACCCTGCCAAACATCTCCGGTGCTACGATCTGGTACCATTCCTTCGACT
Organism: Candidatus Methanogasteraceae archaeon UBA261; assembly: GCA_002506015.1. Taxonomy (GTDB): domain Archaea; phylum Halobacteriota; class Methanosarcinia; order Methanosarcinales; family Methanogasteraceae; genus Methanogaster_C. The sequence continues at coordinate 7,843 of DAWR01000086.1, forward strand.
TCCATCGATCGGTTTTTCTGGTCGCTTTTCTTGCCAATGTTTTTCCTCCGGGTGGTATGTCACTGTGTGTGATTATAAAGATTATGTACCATGAAACCAATTAGAGTTTCATGATGATAGAACTGCCACTCCTCTTGACATCCGCCATCTTTCTGGCGTATTCTAGCAACTGGTTCACAGATGGTGCATCAAAACTTGCAAAGGGGATTGGTGTTTCGAATTTTATGATCGGGCTCTCTGTAGTTGCAATCGGAACCTCGCTTCCGGAGATCGCAATCTCAGCGTATTCATCGCTGACCGGTGCCAGCGGGATTGCGATCGGAAACGTGATCGGATCAAACATCACAAACATCGCGCTGATACTCGGCATCGCAGCTATCCTCCGACCGATAGTGATCGATACCGAAGTTTATCGCGATGCAAGGATTCATGTGCTGCTGCTTGCCGTTACATCATGCTGGTTCCTGTACAGTGACGCAATCACGCGCCCCACAGGGTTGCTGCTGATTCTTGCGTATCTGTGGTATATTCGGGATGGGTACAGGAGGCACAGATCATCGCATTCCGATCCGGAAGTTGCTGGTTGCAGCATTCCGAGAGATCTCGCAATGCCGTTGCTTCAGACCGCCTTCGGTGCCGCGGGCGTGCTCGTGGCATGCAGTTTTCTGATTGACGCTGCCACCAGTATCGCATCGGAACTCGGGGTCTCTGACACCGCAATCGGACTGACGCTGGTTGCGCTGGGAACCTCACTTCCCGAGCTTGCGGTATCGGTTACAGCCGCACGGAAAGGGCATGGCATGATGGTTCTCGGGAACGTGATCGGGAGCAACATCGCAAACATCCTGCTCGCTCTTGGAGCCGGCGCAAGTATACGCACAATTCCACTTACCGATTCTGAGACTATCACAACTGACCTCGTTCTGATGGTCTTTCTGGCGATGGCTATGATCTTTTTCATGCGATATCGGGGAGTCATTGACAGGAGAGGCGGTTTTCTGTTTGTTATGGCATATGTGACGTTTGCTGCGATGGTCTTCATGTAGAGTGGTACTTACTCAATATCATGTTGATGTTTGTATATGAAATCATGAGATTTCACGAGATTAACACAGAAATCGGGGATGGCTGCGCCGCTGCTTCGCAGACTGTGTAATCTTGTGGTCATCCAAATCCAAACACATACGTGGTTCCCACCATGCGTTATTGAGCATGTTTGTAGGGTCTGCTTAACCCCGCTTCAAAACTGTATGTGACAGCCCGGATGGCACTCAGGAATCCGGATATTTTGCAACAGGGTCGCGGTAATCGTCGAACCAGTATGCATCCGGATTGCGCTTGAAGACCATGAAACTCCCGAGCTGCTCCGGGTCGGTTGACTGATGGTACCTGAAGAAGATATGTTCCTCTGTAAGTCCCACAACCTCAATTTTTCCGGTTGAATGTGACATGATTAATCTGGCACGCTTGGCAAGACCCGAGCAGTCTTTCAGTGCCTGCTGGAATATATTGTAGGTCTCCTCTACCGGAACAGCAAAGGTCTTGTTTCCAGATGTCGGACGGCACTGGAAGACGTAGTATGGAGTCGCCCCGACAAATGAGAGTTTCTTGAACAACTCTGAGAGAGTTTTAGGGTCGTCGTTGACCCCGCGTATCACTGGAGTCTGGTTGGCGATCACGGCACCCGCCCCGAGCAGGGAGTTTATCGCTTCAATTGCAATATCCGTGAGTTCTCTGGGGTGATTGAACTGCGTCATTATGTAGATCTTCTTCTCATCAGTGCTGTACTTTTGCACCATCTCCAGCAGAGTATGGTCGTTTACGACCCTGATCGGGTTGAAAGCAAGCATTTTTGTTCCGATACGGATGATCTGGACATGATCGATCTCACGGAGTTGTTGTATTATCTTTCCCAGCTTATTCGTAGATAACATCAGTGGATCTCCGCCAGTGATCAATACATTAGTGAGTTCGTTATGCAGACGGATGTATTGAAGTCCATCGGTCACATCGCGAGAGATCTCACCATGACCATTTGTGAAAAGCCGCTTTCTGAAGCAGAATCGGCAGTACCCGCCGCATGTATCAGTTACCAGAAGTACTGCGGTGGATCCGTACTTGTGCTGAAGACCATGAGCAACTGTGTATGTGCGCTCGTCGGAAGCATCCATACTCCCCCAGTCGTCGAGTTCCTCGGCATCCGGTATCACGATGCGCCTTATCGGATCGTTTGGATCGTCCCAACCTATCAAAGACATATAATACTCGTTCGTGCGGAAAGCAAACTTTTCGGCGACTTTCTTGAGTGCAACGCGCTCCTCATCGTCAAATTCAGGTATTTGCTCAATTTTCGTGAGATATTTTGTATTGGTCATCATATCATTCCTCGTTTCTCTGAAGATAATGTATCAGGATAGTTCTGATGTCGCAGTATGCACAGGGCATCATATCGCCTGTGCCCATAATACCAAAGTTCAAGACGGTAGTCTACGTAAACACGTCATTATATAAAGGTTTTACTGCGTTGTTCGACCGGTCCCGATTTCACTGCACGCGTGTTCCGACCGGCTTCCCGCGCACAGCATCAAAAAGAGATTGGGGGCGCCTCCCATCAACAACAACAGTGGGGACGCCCGATCGCTCGATCACCTTTGCGGCAAGCATGTCGAGCGGCAGATTTGCACCAGCTTCCATCTTCGAGCCAGCGATGATCTCGATTAACCGCCGCGGAGAGATCTTATCCAGTTTGACGGCATCTGGATCTTTTTTTGGATCACTCGTATATATACCGTCTGTTGAAGTAGCATTGATCATGAGATCGGCATGCACGAATTCGGCAAGGATTGCAGCGACCGCATCAGTCGTATGTCCGGGAACAGTTCCGCCCATGACAACGATCCTCCCAGAGAGCGCGGCGACTGTGGCATCCTCCTGTGTCTCTGGCGGAACCGGATACGCGTGATTACCGAGCGCGGCGATCAGAAGACGCGCGTTAAGTCTGGTGACCGCAATTCCAATCAGATCGCAGAATGTCTCATCAGCGCCCCACATACGGGCGCGACTGATGTAATCGCGAGCGGTCTCGCCGCCGCCAACGACTACAAAGACCGTGTGATCAGATGCCAGCCTCTGGAGTATCTCCGCGTATTCCAGAAATCGATCCTGATCGCCGCCAACAACCGAGCCGCCAATCGACAGGACGAGTGTCATGCCTGCTCGAACAGGGTTTCGGAGATAATTTTCATCGACTGCTCGCTGACCTCGTCCATGATGGTATCAAACGTATGATCCAGCCTGACGGTCCTGTCAACGTTTTCCAGGACGATTCCACCAATGCAGTCGATGTTACCGGCATAGTCGATCTCTGTTAGCGTATCTTCGAGCAGTTCAGCGCACAATTTCTCAACGGTCGGCTGGTCTTGCTGATTCGAGTAGACTCGCGTGGCAACTCCCTCGTGTGCGCGGATCAGCGACCTGATGAGTGGCTCGCTGTCAAGTCCGCGAATGCGCTCCAGTGCCCGACGATAGGTCTCGTCCAGTATCTCTTTGCGCGTGTTTAAGGTCATCCTTCGTACCTCGAGATTCGCGCCTGAGAGTTCCTGCTTGCGGATGCGCTCTGCTTCAGCCTCGGCGGATGCAACCATCTCGCCGGTTATCCGCTCGCCTGTGCGCTTCGCCTCCTCGATAATCGTTGAAACCTCGCTATCACGTTCGGAATCGATCGCAGAGACCTGATCCTGTGCACTCTTCAGGATGTCGGAAACAACGTTTTCCAGTCCCATGGTTAGATGATCATCATAATCGCGATAACGAATCCAAAGATCACGATGGTTTCCGGAATGACGGTCATAATCAATCCCTTACCAAAGAGCTCTTCCTTCTCGGTGAATGCTCCGACCGCTGCAGCACCGATATCCTTCTCTGCGATGCCTGATCCGATGCCGGCGAGTCCGACAGCGAGTCCTGCGCCTATTGCAAGCAGTCCTTTCTGGTTAGCCAGTATCTGTTCAAGCGTTGCTGATGCTATATCTACTGTCATTGTTATTCCTCTGTATATACTCTATTATATCCAAATGGATCGTAAATTCTGCCCCCGCCTTCGTAGAACTTGGTGAAGAATTCCACGTACTGTAATCTGAGCGCGTGCAGTCCGGGGGCGATCACGCTCAGCGCGGTATTGATCGTGTGTCCGAGTATGAACACCGCAACTCCGCCAATGATAAAGAGTCCGCCACTCTCCACAAGCATCCCCGACATCGTGTTGATCGCTGTTGCGATGCCGATGGACGACAGACCGACCGCAAGTAGCCTTGAGTACGAAAGCGTGTTGCTGAGTATGGATGGCAGCTCGATTATCGCAACAGCGCCCTCACCCGCGATCAGCATGCCGATTGCAAGGATCAGCACACATGCGCCAGGGAGCATGCTCGGTATAACGCCCATCATCCCGAACAGGAGGAGGAATGCGCCGAGTTGTAGCACCATCCAGCTTACCTTTTCAAGTACCGCTTCTCTCATGCCGTGCTGCTTCAACACATTACGGAATCCTGCGAGGAGCCCTATATTGATATGTATCACACCAATTAAGATGGTGAGAATCAGCAGAGTGCTTACAAGATGTGTTCTGTGGATCGGGAACGTGACGAGCTCATCACCCATAGCAGTGAACAAGTCCACAGTGTGCCACCCCGGAATCAGTCCGGGATGCCCGTGAAGCTCTGCCAGCGGGAATCCAAGAAATTCCCCGTATAATATCCCGAAGAAGAGCGTGGATATGTTACAGTAGATCAGGACGGTGAAGAGTGAGTTCCATCCTTCTCCATGCAGTTTGGATCTGCCATATAGGGATATTCCAAGCAAAATCAATGCATACCCGATATCTCCAAGTATCAGTCCGTAGAAGAGTGGGAATGCTATAAATACAAATGTAGTCGGGTCTATCTCGTGATATTTCGGACGGGCATAGAGATTCATGACCGCTTCGAACGGCTTCACGATCTTAGGGTTGTCGTATTCGATCGGGATATTTGTATCTTCGGCGGCAACCTCATCGGCTGCTTCTTCGCGTAGCGCGATGTGAACCCGGTCACCGGTTGCCTCGGAAACTCTCGATTTCATGAGAGTAAACTCATCATCCGGAATCCAGCCATCGATCACAAATGCATGCTCGGACGTTGCAAAGAAGAGCGGTGCCTCCTTTTTCTGCGTTTCAATGGCGAGCAATTCTTCGCTTGAAAGGATGAACTCCTCATCCTGACTCTTGATAGAATCGATCTCTACCGACAATAGTCCGAGGTCCGCTGTGAGTAAATCATGCCGGCTCTCGAGTTCGCTGAGGAGTATATCAGGTACGCCCGATATCTCTGGTATCTTGACCTCCGCAAATTCGCATTCACTCAGCAAGTGTGAGACATCGTCTCCGTATCTGACCGGAACGAATAGAAGTATAACGCCTGTGTTGCCGACAAAGAGTTGATATTCGCTCGTGATCTTCTTCAGATCAGTCTCGATATCGGTTCCCTTCTTGATCACTCCGGAAAAGACCTGAAGCGAGTCATATCCCGAGCAAAGATCGAAATCTATCGGAATTCCGGAAAAGGGTGTGATGTCATGGGTTTTCGTCTCCACATCCTTCAGGTTCGCCTCGATGTCTGACTTTCTACTCAGTTTCTCTGAAACCGTGGAATCAAGCGCTTCGAGCTTCTCCTTGAGTCCGGAGGACAGCTGTTTAGCATCGACTGGTCTATGGTACGGATCCCCTATTCCAAGAAAACTTGATATCGAACGTAATTTCAGGAGATCTTTTGAGTCCTGTTCCGCGCCGGGAAGTGGTTTTCCGATGTTGAAATAACCATCATCCTCATACTCCTCAATATGCAGCCCATGCAGACTGTGGAGCACCTCGATCGTTTGTTCGAGAACATCCTTGTGCCCGACCAGCAACACTCTACTCATCTGCTTCGGCTTTAGCATGAATCGCCCTCTCAAACTCTACGAGCAAAATATCCACTGCGGTATTGATCCTGCCGGATGCGGCATCCTTCATCGCTTCGGAATCGGCATAACCCTGATCTATGATGCTCTGCCGATCTGCCAGTACCTTCTTTCTCTCGGTATCTATCAACTGGTCCGCATGATCTCTGGCGCGTACCTCTGCGCTATTTACAATTTCACGCGCCTCTACTCTCGCGTCCGCAACTGCCTTTCGCGCAGTCGCATGAGCCTGCTCGACCATCGCTTTCGCATCCGATTCTGCCTGTTTGATCCCTTCGAGGATTTCGCTTTCACTCATCGATTCTCCCACTGGTATGTGTCTGTTGATAAAACCTTCGTCTCAAATGTTTGCCTGACCAACGAAGACGCTCTTGAATTCGTCGCACAGTGCAACCATCTCGCTGATTGCGTCCCGCGCCGCCTGCAGCGGATCCTTGTCACTGGTGCGGATGTACATGATCGGCTCGCTGATGCCAAGATACTTGATATCATAAGTTGCAATCTCGACTGAGTCGTCTTCCAGAAGAGTCGTTTTCAGCAGGTTTAACAGGGTGTGCGTCTCACCCGCAATCTCCATCTCCAGTTCTGTGTCCGTTTTATTCAGGATTTTCAGATTCATTCGTATGTGGGCTCCATATCTCTGTGCTATGCCCTTGTGCCGCGGCATTGAAATACCTTGCGCTTCGGGCAATTCCCTGTCTCGGATTCCACACCCCCTCCGGTTATTTCCTTAAAAACCTGTTCAGAAACTCACAATCAAGCGCATCAGTAATCTCATCGCGTTCGAGCACCACGCACCCTGCGCGTACGCACTCGCGCAACTGTTTCCCAAGCGCGCATGAAGAGAGCTCTGACTCCAGCAGATCCTTTGCCAATCTGTATTTTCGACGAATATCGACCACATACCGACCATCCTCGATGTACACGCCAGAAAATGTGTCTTTAGCCACGAATTTCGCTTTGAATCGCTCTGCATGATTCTGCATGTACACCGGCGGTCCGATGTGTTTCTTCAGCGCGGGAAGCTCTCCTGAGACAAGTTCGATCAGCAGCACGACATTCTCAGCAGTCATACCTGCAGGCAGAACCGTAGCCGCACTTCCGAGCACAGCAAATTCGCGCTCCGCAAGCATAGAGAGAACGGACTGCTCCATCTTGTACAACTGCGGATACACGATATCCTCAACCATGTCAGGAATCTCAAAGACGACTGCAAGAAGATCGGTGCCTCTCGCTGCAATCGCTCCGGTTATCTCCGATTTATCAACAGGGGGGACCGGTTCTGCGAAGAACCACTCAATTGACGGCTCAGCCAGAAACCCGCGTGCTGCATCCACGAACGTGTAGAACTGGTCAAGCGAGAGCGCTGCTGCGACATTGCGGTTCGGATCTGTCGGGTCAATCATACAGAGCGGCTCCCACACACCCCCGGGCGCAATCCCGGCATTCGAATCACGATACGATGTGGAAACTCCGGGCTCAATTGAGAGACCGTCCCTCCAGTCACATGCGAAAGCGAGCGCCTCGAGAAACGAACCGTAGTGGATGATCAGGAGTTCGCAGAGATATCCGGAAAAGCCGTGCACACGGAGTTCGGATCCGTAAACATCGGCACACTTCATAAATCGCTTGAGGAGTAACACGTCATCCTCTAGCCCTCCAATCTTAGACAAGACATATTTGTTGTGGAATGGAGTACGATCCACCGCTGATTTCAATTCTTTCGCACTTTCTATCCGGTAACACGGAACCAGATCGACCCGGTACCCATCGAATCGAGCATGAACATACGGATGCTCAGCATATCGAATTTCATAACTATCTGCACGATTTGCAACAGATTTTGCTATGCGCAACCCATCAACCTTCAGTTCCTCTCTTGACAGCGTGGTAGGAAACATCAGGAATAAATCCAGGTCATGTTCTCCGGAAATCCATGTTTTCCGTGCCGCAGACCCAACCAGTTCGCATGAAACGCCTTCGTCCTGAATGTATCCCGCGATCCTGCGTGCAAGCTCTGCAAGTTTGTTGCGTTCTTCAGGACTCGGTTTGATCCTTGCAAGGACGGTGTTTCGGATTGTCCGGATATTATCGTGCATTGTGTTTTACGCCTTTGTCTATGCTGATATTGATTTCTATGCGCGCTTATGGTTCTTTAATGCTCCATCACAGCGAAACGGACGCTCGCGAACCTCTACGGGGGTGGGGCTGTGGGGGCTGAGGGGCCCAGGATAACTCCGGGGCGCAATGAATATTATTTCCACGTCACATCGACCTGATCCGGTCGATAGTCCGGTATCACCATCGATTCCTCAATCGGAAGCGACTCGCCGCTCGCAAGCATCAGAAGCCCGGTGTATGCGATCATTGTGCCATTATCACCCATGAATCTCTTCTCCGGGACATGGAATTTTGCACCCCTATCCGCGCACATAATCTCAAGCATCTCGCGAAGACGCGTGTTTGCACCAACGCCGCCTGCGAGCAGCACATCGTTCTTCTCGGTGTGCGCAACCGCACGCTCGGTAACCTCAACAAGCATGGCAAACGCAGTCTCCTGAAGTGAGAAGCAGACGTTGGCGAGAGAATGCTTCTTCAGTGCCTCTTTTGCAGCGGTCATGAGACCTGAAAACGAAAAATCCATCCCCTTCACACTGTACGGAAGTGGAATATACTCCGTTGCAGCCAGTGCCTCGCTCTCGATCTTGGGTCCGCCCGGATGCGAGAACCCCGCATGTCTTGCGAATTTGTCAAGAGCGTTTCCGATGCCGATATCAAGCGTCTCTCCGAAGATGCGGTACCTGCCGCCCCGGTACGCAAGCACCTGCGAGTTTGCGCCGCTCACATAGAGCATGACCGGATCATCGATTCCGCACTGCCACCTGCCGATCTCAAGATGTGCGACGCAGTGGTTAACGCCTATGAGGGGCACATTGAGCGAGAGTGCCAGTGCGCGGGCTGCTGTTGCAACCGTCCTGAGGCAGGGTCCCAGCCCTGGTCCCTGTGAGAACGCAATACCGTCGATCTGTGCATCTCCTGCCGACTTAATCGCTTTTCTGATGACTGACGCGATGTGGGCGGCGTGGTGCTGCGCTGCTTCCCGCGGGTGGATGCCGCCGGTTGCTGGCTGGTATGTTGCGGTCGCCTCTGCGAGGACACCCTCTTCGGTCACGATTCCCGCGGAGAGGTTCCACGCGGTGCCCTCGATTCCGAGAATGGTTTGGTGCATTGTTCTGGTTGTATGGTTGTGGCAGGGGGTAAAGGTATCATGATCGTTCGAACGCCTGCGCCTGTGGACGCGTCTGTTACGCGATCCGGAAGGATGGGTGGCCGGACTCTTGCGCTTCAGTTGTGTGCAAGTACATGCTGCGGGCGCAGATGCGCTGTTCTGGCATGCGCGGGTCAGATGAAATGTCGTGTCTCGATCCTGGCGCGGCGCCGTCGTGGATTCGATAAAGGATAGAAGCGGGTTGGTTAAACTTTCTTCTAATCCTGATCATCCCGATAACACCAGACCGATCAGAGTGATGATTCCTGCCGGGGCGAGGGCTGGAACTGATACTGGCGGGGTGGGTGGTGCGTCAGTAACCACGATAAAGCCGGGCGATCCGCTGTCCAGCCCATCTGTTGCTGCGTTGTAGACGCCGTTTCGGTTCGCATCGATTATGATATCGTAATGCCCTGGTATGAGCCGGGCGTGCCAGACGAGCACTGTACCCATTCACGGTCTCGACCGAACCCAGAAAAGCGAATCCGTAATTCCTTATCTCAGTTCCATTAGAACTTTATCCACTTCTTCTATCAGATAATATGCTTTGAGTCCGTATTTTTTAGCATTGTTGACCATGATTCTATCGTTGGAGATCAGAATTGAATTGGTTAGCTCAGAAGTTGCAATGAAATAGGAATCTATGGCTCTGCAATGGGTCTCAAAAGCTATGTCTAATGCCACGTCAAAAAGTTCATTTTCCGACACAACATTAATAAAATTCAGGATGTTAAAAACTCTTTTCACTTCGCCCCTTCTCTTAAACCTGCTCAGAACTCCAACCAGTTCCACGATAAATGTTCTCGGCTCAAACACATCAAAATTCTGATTGGTTGCTATTTTGACAATCTCCCTTGCGTGAGCATTTCTTTTCTCTGTCGCTGGGATCAGAGCATCTATGTAAATTGAAGTATCGAAAACTATCATCTATCTCCTATTCTCCAGTAGAGTTTTTAACGGGTCTTCTTTCATATCCCCAAACATCCCGGATAAATCCTCAATTACCTCATACAGCCCTTCTGATTCTATCCTCAGCCTCAATTTAGTTTTCTCAGGAAAATCGACTCTTTGTAACGGCTTAAACACGCCTCTTTCATACATAACCTCGATTGTTTTTGACATCTTATGATACCTCCACCTTTCTTTTGCCATTGCGCGGGTAAAAAGTCTTTCCTGTGCATCAGCTGAACATTCGTCCGATCCTGCTAACACCAACAACGCATAGCACGTCGATCAGAGCGATGATTCTTGGCGGTGTGGGCACCGGAACCGATACCAGCGGTGTGCCAGCGATCACGACAAAGCCATGCGATCCACTGTCCACCCCATCCGATGTCAAGCGTCGCCCCGAATATCCGGTATCTGCCGCCCCGGTATGCCAACACCTGCGAGTTTGCGCCACTCACATAGAGCATGACCGGATCATCGATTCCACACTGCCACCTGCCGATCTCAAGATGTGCGACGCAATGGTTAACACCTATGAGGGGCACATCGAGCGAGAGTGCCAGTGCGCGGGCTGCTGTTGCAACCGTCCTGAGGCAGGGTCCCAGCCCGGGTCCCTGTGAGAACGCAATGCCGTCGATCTGTGCATCCCCTGCCGACTTGATCGCTTTCCTGATCACGGATGTGATGTGGGCGGCGTGGTGCTGTGCAGCTTCCCGCGGGTGGATTCCGCCGGTCTTTGGCTGGTATGTTGCGGTTGCCTCTGCGAGGACGCCCTCTTCGGTCACGATTCCCTGCTGCGAGGTTCCACGCGGTGCCCTCGATTCCAATGATGGTTCGGTGCATTGTTCTGGTGTGTATTGTTCTGGTGTGTTATGGTGGGGGTGGGTGGTGAAGGTGTTGTGGCTGTTCAAGCGCTTGCGCCTGTTGACACGTCTGCTTTGTGTGATCTGGCAGGATGGGTGGCTGGACTCTTGCGCTTCAGTTGTGTGTAAGTTCATGCCGCGGGCGCAGATGTGCTGTCCAGCCCATCTGCTTGCGCATCGTAGATGCCGTTTTGGTTCGCATCGATCACGACATCATATCCACCAGTCGTGAGCGGGGCGTGCCAGACGAGCATTGTGGCTATCTCACCATTCATGGGCATGGTCTTGACCGAACGGCTTATGAGTCGGTACATGCAAACACACCATAAAAGTAAGGTTGGTCAGTCGTGAGAATCAGATTTACAAGGCATGCACAATTCAAAATCTCTCTTATCAACGAGCATGGTTTTCCTCTCACAACCAACCATGTTAAGGATGCAATAGAGCAACCCGAGTTTGTTACGGAGGAGAAGTTTGGCAGGAGGGGTGCATACCGATCGCTGGATAAGACGCACGCGATAAGAGCCATATATGAAGAGCACGAAGGTGTGTTTACTGTGGTCACCGCAATGGTGGTCAGGAGGATTAGATATGAAGGGTAAAATCAGATACGACAAGGACGTGGACATTGCAATGCTTATACTGTCTGATAAGAAACTTGCTTATGAGACTGAGATGGATGATGTGATCGTTGGCTTTTCAGAGGATGACGAACCCATCTGGTTGGAGATTCTCAATGTGAGCAGCGGGTTTCTGCCTGGACTTAATCGCGTGGTCGAGCATGCCATGGCGGTGGAAGCGTCTGTTACGTGATCCGGCAGAAAGGGGTTGGATGTGCTCGGTGCGTGTGCCGTCCATGCCGTTGGTGTATATGCGGCTACCCGGGCAGTGGGGTGATATCTGAGTGCTGACGGGCTCGGTCATTGCGAGTGAGGGTGAGGCTGTCGGGGATTCGATAAAAAAGAAAAGGTTCAGTTGAACCTTCTTCTGATCCTGCTCACAGCAATAACACACAGCAGACCGATCAGACCGATGATTCCGTGCGGGGCGAGGACTGGAACTGGCATTGGCAGTGCGTCAGCGATCACGACAAAGCCGGGCGATTCACGGTCCAGCCCATCCGATGTCAAGCGTCTCCCCGAATATCCGGTACCGCCCGCCCCGGTAATGTGGTGTTAACATTTTCAAGATTGAGCATCGTCGCCTCTGGCGATACGCAAGCACCTGCGAGTTTGCGCCACTCACATAGAGCATGACCGGATCATCGATTCCGCACTGCCACCTGCCAATCTCAAGATGTGCGACGCAGTGGTTAACACCTATAAGGGGCACATCGAGCGAGAGCGCCAGTGCGCGGGCTGCTGTTGCCACTGTCCGAAGACACGGTCCCATCCCGGGTCCCTGCGAGAACGCGATGCCGTTGATCTGTAGGTCTCCTGCTGATTCGATCGCTTTTCTGATGACTGACGCGATCTGGGCGGCGTGGTGCTGCGCAGCTTCCCGCGGGTGGATGCCACCGGTTGCTGGCTGGTATGTTGCGGTCGCCTCTGCGAGGACGCCCTCTTCGGTCACCCTTTCCCTGCTGCGAGGTTCCACGCGGTGCCCTCGATTCCGAGGATGGTTTTGTGCATTGTTCTGGTTGTATGGTTGTGGGTATGGGTATTATGGCTGCGGATATTTTATGGTGTGTCTGCAGCATCCCTCATTTATTTAAATTCTTTAAAAAAATTATCGTTTATTTCATATATGGTTTTTGGAATTAATCCAAGTTCTATATTCTCAAACATATCTATCATTTTTTCGCCATCGACCAGTTCAATCGGCGGAACACCATCTCTCACAGCCTCTCCTTTAGCCTCCAAACTAAACCTTCCAGTTGTTATAATTATGCCCTTATCAGCCCTCCCCATCATAGCACCTCGAAAATCTCTTACTTGTGAGGCAGAAACAGTGCCTTGATATCTTTTGCACTGGAAGATTACTTTGAAACTAACCAGCGGATTTATTTCCAATATCCCATGACCGTCAATGCCACCGTCACCAGTTTTCCCTGTGACTTTGACTTGCTGAAAACCAGATTCTCTCAATAGGCGTTGGCAAATTCTTTCAAATCCTTCCGGGGGCAAGGACTGTAAAAGGTTTAATAGCTCTTTTCTATGGCCATATCCTTCAATTGTTTCTTCATCTTCTACATCAACTTGTTTTACATCTTGATTTTTTTTGAATATTTCACGAACATTTTTAAACATATCATAAACATCTTGATCATTTAATTCGGATTTCAGCCCCTTTTCTGTCAATGTCCAAACTCCTCTCTGGGAAGATCCCAAATAACCGCTTTTCGACAAGTAAAATCTAGCCCACGCGATTTGATTTCTTACCCTCGAATCCCCACTTTTCAAAGTTTCTTCCAACTCGTTCTCCGGTATATCAAGCAGCTCTATTACAGCATCTTGCACTTCGGAGACCTTGCCAGAACCCCCCCGTTCTTTTAGAACATCAATGACCGGTATCACAAATCGTAAGAACTTCGGGCCGACATTTTCCTTCATTATATCCCCTTTTCATATAAACCATTGCACATGATCTGTTCATATCTGTAATATTATATGCTACTCTAGTAACTCACTGATAACGATCTTCCCACCATCAAACGTCGCACACAACCGATCCCCGATCTTTTTAGCGACCTCTTCCGGAAGTGCAATCGTCAGTTTATTGTTCTCGCGGTCTACGCTGTAAACAAACTTTGCATGTAGTCCTTCAGGTACCTCCACCCATTCCCCTTCAGGAAGTGACTCCATATCCTCCCTGCTTTCGATTTTCACTTTTCGCATATCATACATCACTTCCCTCTTTTCATATATAATTTCCTCTCTGCCATTGTCGCATCCCTCGCGGTAACAACTCGATATCTATGCTTATGCGACTTCAAAACAATGAACAAAGTCTTTCCATAAGACTCTCCTATCACTTCTTTCAACCTCGCCCCATCTCTTGAGGTGTTTCGTATCAGGATTCTCCCATTTACGGCGTTTTCCACTTCCTTCGGATAGACGTTGTGTCTGCGTATATGATCCGATGATTTGCGATCCCATTCGATTAAAATCTCATGTGTCATTGTTCACTCTGGATCGCCAATTGTTGACATGCGCCTGGGCCATCGTCACCCGCTCCAAACGGTGTGGTGCTGTGCAGCCTCCCGCGGGTGGATGCCACCGGTTGCTGGCTGGTATGTTGCGGTCGTCTCTGCGAGGACACCCTCTTCGGTCACCCTTTCCCTGCTGCGAGGTTCCACGCGGTGCCCTCGATTCCGAGGATGGTTTTGTGCATTGTTGTGATGTTATGGTGGGGGCGGGGGGTAAAGGTGTTTTGGTGGTTCGAGTGCCTGCATCCATGGACGCGTCTGTTGTGTGATATATTAGAAGGGTGGTGGATGCGCTTCAGTACGTGCCGTGCGTGCATGCCTGCGCTAACCGGGTGTGTGGTGGGGCTGATATCGACGGCGATGGCGGTGCATCAGCAACCACGATAAAGCCCGGCGATCCGCTATCCAGTCCATCTGTTGCTGCGTCGTAGACGCGGTTCCGGTTCGAGATCGATCACGATATCGTATCTGCCGGGCGCAAGCGGGGCGTGCCAAACAAGCACCGGGGCCATCTCGCCATCCACGACAGGTACGGTTTCGACTGCGCCTGTGACGTCGTGGGATCGGATCGCCATCGTCTTAGTCCTGATCTATGACTACGTAGATGTCCACGTTCGTGCTTACGGTGAAGCCGGATCCTGCAGCGTAAACGTCTTCGTCCACGCGGTACGTGTCTTTGGGTGCGCCGGTGGTGGAGGGTGGAGACGGCGAGGGGCGGGACGATGGCGAGCGTTACACCATCCCGATCACACAGATCAACGCTGCCAGCTATACCATGAGCATGATGTAAATATTTATAAGAGATGGGAATAAAATACCGCAGATTGGAGGAAACTGATGATATGATATCCAAAGTTGCAGAGATTGTTCAGGTAGATGACTGTGGACGGATACTGCTGCCTCATGGATTACAGGATAAAATCGGCATCAGTCCATACGACAAATTGATTGTAAGAATCAGTGGCGACACCATTGTACTGAAAAAACGAAAACACAGCGTGTTTGACCTCCAACGCAAGAATGTTGGAGAAGGCACACTCAAAAAGTCATTGATATTTGAGCGAAGCATCGACAGAGCAGGCAAAAAGGATATGCCGGCGTAGAAATGACTTACGCTTTTGACACCAATATCTACCAGGTTTGGCGCAATCTGAACGATCCATCTGTTCAGCGAATAATGAACCATCCATCGATCCAAACAGTCACACGCTGTTTCCTTGATGTAGAAGACGGGGATCCATTGGTGATACCCCGTATAATCTTGACAGAACATCTGGTCTGGATAGCCAAAACAGAGGGATTTGATGTTGCCATGGAAGTATTGGACACAGTCCACGACTCTGTATGGAACGTGATCTACGAGGATGAACAATTACATAAACTTGCCATTGAAATCGGAAGCAGATACGGCGGCATGGGAGCAGCGGATTTGTTGCTGGCTGCCGTAGCAAAGCAGGAAGGGGCAACCATCGTTACAATGGATTCGGATTTCAAAAAAATTAAGCCCGGAAATAGATGTTATTGTATTGGAATCGATAGCAGATCTAATTCAGGAAGTTCCAGAGTAACTGCTCCGGTATACTGATTGGTCTCCCGATTGCGATCCTGTACTTTCTGGCAAGAAAAATAACCGCGGATGGCGCAGAGGGACGATAGAAGCATTTAACCATTTATTTCCCCTCCGCGCCCCCCTCTCGTACTCTGCGGTTAAATTCCCTGTTTGGTTACAGTATGCCCCATGTCCCGGATAGTTCCTACATAGTGAAGTCCCCTGAATAGTGGTTTTGGGTACCTGAGTAGTTACCTGCTAACAAGCAAGCACAAACCAATCCCGCAAGATATATTAACTCATGCACCCTACATCCGAACCATGTTGTGGTGATCAGGTCGGAGCATCATGTCATCGATGCAGCAAGTACCCGGAAGCGCCATCA